>NZ_JACSLM010000006.1:0-157960 GCF_018618115.1 Exiguobacterium sp. s16
ATTCACTCCCAATATGATTTAATCCAGTGTACACAAAAACCCTGAGCAATAGACTTTTTTTAAGTGTCTATTACTCAGGGTACAGATTATTTCGGGGGACACTTTTTTATGCGCCAAGACACTCATCGACCATCGCGATTGCGACGTTCGCGTCATCAATTCCATGGACGAGCACACGACCGTCTTTAAACAAAAGCATCCGATGATTCCGCCATCGCCATTCTAATGTGAACGGTGTCTGTTTCACAGCGATGTCCGCACGCTCGAGTTGATGTGCGATTGGTTCAAGCCCTTCGATGGACCGACGGACTTGGACGACGTCACGCCCACAGAGGAGTGCTGTCTGTTGCCGATTCGGGACGAGGCTCGGATAGTCGTGAATTTGACAAGAAGGACAAGACACATCGACGAGACGTGCGACATCGAGTCGCTGTGACTGGTTTTCCCACATATCTTC
Source organism: Exiguobacterium sp. s16 (assembly GCF_018618115.1). Taxonomy (NCBI): domain Bacteria; kingdom Bacillati; phylum Bacillota; class Bacilli; order Caryophanales; genus Exiguobacterium; species Exiguobacterium sp. s16. The sequence continues at coordinate 458 of NZ_JACSLM010000006.1, forward strand.
AATCAAGAGTCGACGTTCCATCTTTTCATGACGCTTCGTCAAATATTTCAATGCCTCAACGGCTTGACGACTTGCCACATGTTGAACGATTGGCGCCACCACCCCCGCTGTCGCGCACGTTTGCCCGGCTAGCGGCAAATGACGCATGAGACAACGAAGACACGGCGCTTCTCCCGGCATCACCGTGTAGTTCATGCCGTATGCCCCGACGCAAGAGGCAAACAAGAACGGAATGCCACGCTCGAGTGCGAAATCGTTCAATAGAAGACGCGTCTCGACGTTATCGGTTGCGTCCAAGACGAGATCAACGGACGGCAAAGGCCGAAGCCAATCCCACGAGACATCGGCGATTTGCGCGTCCAACTCAACGTCTGAGTTGATGGCCCGCAGGCGTTCGAGCGCCGCGACCGCTTTCGGCGTCTCGGCACGTGCGTCCTGTTCCGTATAGAGCGTCTGTCGTTGTAAGTTCGTCACCTCGACATAGTCGCGGTCGACGAGGATGAGCGAGACGCCGGCCCGAACAAGTTGATCGCTAACGGCTGCCCCGAGCGCGCCGAGACCGACGACGAGCACTCGTTTCTCCATCAGATGTTCTTGGCCCTCCACCCCGATGCCGTGGAACCGGGCCTGCCGCGCGTAACGTTCCGGGATATGTGTCATCGGATGTAGTCCCCTGACTTCCCGCCTTGTTTCTCGAGCAAGTATGTCGGTCCGATGACGATGCCTTTATCGACTGCCTTCGTCATATCGTACACGGTCAATGCAGCGACCATTGCTGCCGTCAACGCCTCCATCTCGACACCGGTATCGCCTTTCGTCTTCACAAACGACTCGATGATGAGCTGTGTCCCGTCCCATTCGAACGTCAAATCGACTTTTTTCAAGGCGAGCGGATGACACATCGGAATGATACGGCTCGTCTCTTTGGCGGCCATGATGCCAGCCACTTGAGCGACAGCGAGTACATCCCCTTTTGCAAGACCCCCATTCGTGATGAGCTGTTTGAGTTCACCGCTCAGTTCAACTGATGTACGGGCCCGAGCAGTACGTGTCGTTTCCGGTTTATCCGAGACATCGACCATCCGCGCTCGCCCTTGGTTGTTCATATGTGTCAATTCCATCGTTTACCCTCCGCTCACCATTGGAATGACGGCGACCGTGTCCCCGTCTGCAACCGTGTATTCGTCCGTCTCATAACGCTCATTGACCGCGAACATGAGACGTTCCGCTCCTGACACGCCCCGCTCGGCCAAATCCGCTCGCAAGGCGGCGATTGTTTGTGGCGCTGAAACGGTATAGGACCGGACCGCCAACTCTTCTGCCACGTGGGCAAAACATAATACCTCAATCATGTGTACGTCACTCCTTCCGGGCGTCCTGGGTGTTGTTCTTTTTGATCACCCATCCATTTCGTGCCGTCGGTCCAATGCTCCCGTTTCCAAATCGGGACAATTTCTTTAATCCGTTCGATGGCGTAACGATTCGCCTCGTAGGCGTCGGCGCGATGGGAAGAACTCGTCGCGATGACGACCGCTTCTTCCATGATATCGAGTCGTCCAATCCGGTGATGGATCGCCGTCAACGCACCAGGCCAACGTTCCGCTACTTCTTTCGCGATTTGTTCGAGCATCTTCTCGGCCATCGGTACGTATGATTCATACTCCAAGAGTTCGGTCTGTTTGGAACCAGTCATTTCCCGCACCGTCCCGATAAACAGCACGACCGCCCCGACGTTTCGATGCCGGACCGTTTCGTAAAGTGCCATCGGTTCGAGCGGATGTTCATTCACTTGATACCATTTCATCCTCCATCCACCTTTCCACTGAACGCATCAACCGGTCCTTGTCTGCCACGGAGTCTCCGCGTGCGATCACGTTCGTCACATCGACCGGTTGTTCATGCCCGTCTCGCACGAGCACCACTTTCGGATAATCTTTCCGTTTGTATCCTTCGATTAGCACGATGTCGACGTGCGCCTCGTACCAGTTGAGGAGCAATTCAAACGTATCGACCGCTTGCCACTCGATCAACGTCCCGTCCTCACCGATCACACTCGATAGCACGGCACCAGCCAACGCGTGACGGTGCGAGTCAGTCATCGGCAAGTCGAACGACCCTCCGTGACCGTGGTGCTTGATGACGCCGACACGGAGCCCCGTCGCCGACAAGCGTGTTGTCAGCTCGGAGACGAACGATGTCTTGCCGCTATTTTGATAGCCGACCACTTGTAAAATCAAAGCCGATCGATGATTCGACATCGCACCGTGTCCCCTTTCTGAAACCCTCTCGTCCCGCCTGCCAGATGAATCAACGCGTTACACGTCGCGAGCGAGGAGACGATGCCCGACTTATCTTTACCGCTCGGATGAACGACCGTCTGCCCGGTCGCATCAATCGTCACATGTCCACGGACGAAGCGGTCGAACGGATTCGGTTTCGGGAAATCGACACCGAGTTCCGCCAAAATGACAGGACGTTCCGTTTGCCCGAACAACGTCTTCATGTACGTACCGACAAACAGTTCCGTGCCGACAAAACAGGCAGACGGATTGCCGGATAAACCGAACAACAACCGACCTTCGACGTGCGCGACCGTCGTGACGGACCCTGGCCGCATCCCGACTTTATTGAACAGTACTGTCGCTCCGAGCGCCTCATACACATCCGGTAAATAATCGAAATCTCCGACCGATACCCCGCCTGTCGTGACGATAGCATCACTCGTCTGAAGCGCTTCTTCGACCGCCCGCTTCGTCGAAGTGAACGTATCCGGCAAGATGCCGCCATACGTTGCCGTGCCGCCAAGCTCCTCGATTTGGGCAAGAATCATATACGCATTCGAATTATAAATTTGCCCGTCGGCTTTCTTCCGTCCCGGTTCGACGAGCTCGTCTCCAGTCGCGAACACAGTGATGTGCGGTTTCACGTACACGTCGACTTGTTCATAGCCGAACGTTGCGAGCAAGGCGATGACGCCCGGATTGATGCGGGTACCTCGGCCGACGATATTCGTTCCTGCCGCCACATCTTCCCCGCGATAGGAGATGTTGGCATCACGGGCCGGTCGTTTGAACGTCACGACTCGTTCATCTGCTTGTACGAGCTCGAGCATGACGACCGCATCGGCTCCGTCTGGAATTTTTGCCCCGGTCATGATGCGAATCGCCTCGCCGGCGCGGAGCGGTTCTCCGACATGTCCAGCTCCCTGAACGTATTGAATGGGTAATGTCACCGGTTCATCGCGGTTCGCAGTCAACAAGTCCGCGGAGCGGACAGCAAAACCGTCATACGGCGACTTGTCAAACGCCGGAACGTCATGCGTCGCGACGAGATCCATCGCTAAAATCCGTCCGTTCGTCCGATGCAACGGTACCGTTTCCGTCCGACCTCTCCCCGTCGCTTCTTCGACGCGTGCGACCGCCTCGTCAACGGCGAGCGGCTTACGAAATAGCGTCGATACCTTTTCCATTACTCCACTTCCTTTCCTAGCACTTCTTCATAATCTCTCGGTGTGTTCACATTTTTAAACCAGTCCCGTTCAGCAAACGAGACGATTGTCGCCTCTGTCAAGTGAGGCATGACCGCCCGTTCGCCTCGACGTAACGCGGCTTCGAACTGGGACAGTATCGAGCGGGGATACAAGGCGATGAGCGGATGGATTCGATTATCGGCGTAGGCGACAACTGGCTGATCCCCTCGCTCCCTCTCAAGCCGTTCATAAACGGTCGGCGGCAACAAAGGTGTATCACACGCACAGATGGCATACCATTCAGCCGGGACGTGCCGCATGACGGTGACGATGCCAGCGAGCGGCCCCATGCCGCACCATTCTCTGTCGTCTTCGAGTTGATAGGGTGTCATCGACTGTCCGGCCGGCACGACGCTCCATTGGGACGTCGTCGTGGTACTAAGCGTCTGTCGTGCCCGGTCTTCAAACGAGACGTCCTCATAACGGGCTTTCCATTTGGGAGATCCGAACCGACGTGACTTCCCGCCTGCCAAGACGATCCCAATCATCGTGTCGCTTCCCAGACGATATGGGAGAGCTCAGGGAGAATCAAGCGAGTCATCGCCAAGTCGACGGCGCCTCGCGACCCTGGCATCGAAAAGATGATCGTATCCCCGATGCGTCCTGCTAAAGCTCGCGACAACATCGCCGCCGGTCCGATATCTTCCGTGAAGCTGACATAACGGAACAACTCGCCGAACCCGACCATTTCCCGGTCAAGCAGCGGTCGAATCGTCTCAATGGTGACGTCCCGTTTCGTGATGCCCGTTCCCCCGGTCGTCAAGATGACGTCCATTTTTTCGTCGACCATTCGTCTGACGGCCGCTTCGATTTCAAATGGGTCATCTTTCGTGATCTCGCGGTATGTGACCGTATGTGCTTCTTCTTTTAATAGCGTGCAAATATGTTCGCCTGACACGTCCGTATCGAGTGTTCGCGTATCCGAGATCGTTAAAATCGCTGCCCGGACACGCTGTGTGTTTTGATGTACATGGTTGTGTGCTTGCATCGTCTTCATCCTCCGATATAACTCATTTCAATCCGGTTACGTGCCCGACTCCCAGTTCGCGACCGTTCTTCCGAATAGCGGTCGTCCCGTACTTCCCATACCATTTTCAGTGTCATGGCGATCAATTCATCGCTCGCCCCACTGCGGAGCAATTCGCGGATATCGGTCCCGTCTTCAGCGAACAGGCACGTGTACCATTTGCCGTCACTCGATAGGCGGCCTCGCGTACACGTTCCGCAGAACGGTTGACTGACCGAAGAGATGAAGCCGACTTGCGCCCCATCCGTGTAACGGTAACGTTGCGCGACTTCTCCTAGCGTTTCAGGTGCAAGCGGTTCAAGTAATCCATTTCGTTGTTTCAACACCTCGAGAATCGATTCAGACGATACGACATGTTCGACGTTCCATTCATTCGCCGTGCCGACATCCATGAACTCGATGTAACGGAGCGTGATGTTCCGTTCTTTGAAATACGCGGCCATCGGGGCGACTTCATGATCGTTCCAGCCTTTCCGGACGACCATGTTCACTTTCACTTCGAGCCCTTGCCGTTTCGCCTCATCGATTCCTCGTAATACCGTCTCGGGCGACGTGCCGCGTCCGTTCATCATCCCGAACGTCTCGGCCGATAAGGCGTCTAGACTGACGTTGACCCGGTCGAGCCCAGCTTGCTTCAACACTTTCGCCATCCGTTCTAAATAGACGCCGTTCGTCGTCAACCCGATCGTCTCAATGGTCGTGACCGTGCGAAGGCGGCGAATCAGTTCATCGAGATTCGGCCTGAGTAGCGGTTCGCCCCCGGTCAGACGCACTTTTTTCACGCCGTGTGGGGCGATGATGCGAACGAAGCGCTCGATCTCGTCAAACGATAACAACTCATCTCGTTTTAAAAATTGGTGGTGGCGAAACGCTTCTTCCGGCATACAGTACCGGCAACGAAAGTTGCATTTATCAATGACTGAGATGCGTAAGTCTTCCAACGGTCGTCTCCGTCGATCGGTCCATGGTGTCATCTTGGTTCATCCTTTCTATCCATCAACGACAGCAGGGACCCTCACAGTCCCTGCGTCGGTTTGTCAGCGAATCGGCTTTTCAGCACCGCTGCGCAAGTAATAATAAATTGTGGTGGCAATCGAGATCGCATAGAGCCCTAGCATGACGAACAACGCACCGTTGAACGAACCGACGAGCTCGAGCGACCAACCGAACATCTTCGGAATGAAGAAGGCGCCGTAAGCAGCAAACGCTGCCGAGAATCCGACGACGGCCGGTGTCTTCGTCGCCACGAACACGTGGGGAATCATCGCGAACGTCGCTCCAGAGTTGAGTCCTGTTGCGATGAACAAGACGACGAAGGAGATGAAAAACATCGTCAAGTTGCTGTTCGTGATGGCCATGATGACACTGATCGTACCGAGCGCCATGATTCCGAACACGATTAATGTCACTTTGGCCGCTCCGATCTTATCACTGATCCAGCCCCCGAACGGACGCGAAGAGGCGCCAAGGAATGCACCAAGGAAGGCGAGCGCCATCAAGTCCGACTCAGGGAACTTTAACTTTAAAATCATCGGGAACGCTGCGGCATATCCAATGAAGGAACCGAACGCCGCCGTGTAGAGCAACGTTTGAATCCAAAAATGTTTGTCTTTAAACACGCTCGCCTGTTCACGAAGCGATTGACGCGCGGTCGGTAAGTTATCCATGAACAAGTATGCGCAGACCGTCAAAATGATGGTCGGCACGACCCAAAGGAGCGCGGCGTTTTGAAGCCAAATCTCTTCGCCGGTCTCGGTCACGAGGGCGTTCCCGCCGATGAACCCGAAAATACTTGTCGTGATGACGAGCGGTGTGATCAATTGGACGAGCGAGACGCCCAAGTTCCCGATGCCTCCGTTAATCCCTAGCGCCGTCCCTTTTTTCGCTTTCGGATAAAACGCGCCGATGTTGGCGTTTGATGACGAGAAGTTTCCGCCGCCTAGTCCGCAAAGTGCGGCCAAAATCATGAATACCCAATACGGCGTATTAACGTTTTGAACGGCATAGGCGATGCCTAGGAGCGGCAACAACAAAATCGATGTCGAGAAGATCGTCCAGTTCCGACCGCCGAATATACTGTTTGCGAACGTATAGAAAAAGCGCAACGTCGCCCCGACGAGTCCAGGCAGTGCGGCCAACGTGAACAACTGGCCTTGCGTAAAGCTAAACCCGATTGAATTCAATTGGACGGCCGCGACCGACCACATTTGCCAGACGATGAATGCAAGCGTCAGTGCCGGGACCGAGACGAGCAAGTTCCGATTGGCGACTTGTTTTCCCGTCCCTTCCCAAAATCCCACATCCTCCGGCTTCCACTCGGCGAGTGCGTGTGACCCTTTGTCTAATTGTTGCATGGTCTATTCCTCCTCTTAACGGTTCAATTCGTACCCTAATCCCATCCTATCGACCGTCCTCTTAAAAAAGTGTGCCTTCTTTCACACTTATTTCGCATCTTGAGTTTTTTTCTCACCCTGTCATCAATCTGTGACAAAATCGCCTATCTTTTGTTTCTGTGACATTGAACACAGAAAAACCCTCCCCGATTCCTTACGATAAGGAATAGAGGAGGGATTAATTTGTCACATCTCATTCAAATCCACTGTGCGCCCGAAGTTCGCTTGGCGCTACAACCATATTTCTTCAGTCAAGACGGGGCCCACGTGTTCCGTGTCTTCGGCGTCGCGATCGCCGAGGCTGCGTTCACCGAGACGGGGCTCGATATCACGTTCCCACTGGAAAGTCCGATGGAAGAACTACAAGCGCTGCACACCTTGCTCGTTCGGATCGATACAAACCACGACGTGACGATCGATGATACCCAGGCGGTCATCGGCTACTTAGGGGACGGGACGGTGGTCACCGTCTATCGCCACTTCAAACGTTGGCTGGACTTTTTGTCCGCAGCGCGCGTTCGCTCGATGGAAGGTGTCGTCGTCGAGGTCCGTGCTAACGGGGTCAAGCTAGCCGAAGGCGTGCTCCGGTCTTATGAGTTGATGGAAGATGGCGATTTTTATGTATCGGCCTGTACAATCGAGGCCGATGGGTTAGAACATTTTGAAGGCGAGCTATCGCTTGCCGCCGTAATGTGATCAATCGATGACACAGACCGAGACCGGACAGTCCTCACAATGGTTGAGCAGTTTCAACCGGTCGAGGTCATGGATAATGATTTGACGGGAAGGGAGCGAAATAATCCCTTCTTGAGCGAGCTCGTTCAACATGCGGTTCACGCGTTCACGCGATGTCCCGCAATAGTTGGCGAGCTCTTGGTTTTTCAGTTTCAAGTCAATGAGAATGCCGTCTTCGACTTCCACCCCATAGCTGTTCGCCATACGAATGAGCGTCGAGTAGAGCGCTCCTTTTTTCCCGTTCAATACCAAGTCTCTAAATTTCGTATGCTGTTTCCGCATATGTTCGTTGATCATGACCATGAACTCGCGGACGAATTCCGGGTTCGACGACAAAATCATCGTTTCAATACGCTCGATTTTGACCGCGTAAATTTCACTATCTTCTAAAGCCTTGGCGTTAAATAAATATTTTGGTTCGATTGCGAATAACGTCAACTCTCCGCAACAAGCCTCAGCGCTTAAACAACGTAACGTCAATTCTTTTCCATTTTCCGTCAATTTCGAAATTTGGATCAGTCCACTCTTTACAATATAAAATTCAGCTGCGTCTTCTTGTTCTCGGAACAGAAAACCGCCTTTTGGGACATGAATGATTCGATGTGCCAATTTTTTTGTTTCCTCGAGCACCATCGCTTTACTTGAATGAGCCATTTCCACCGACCTTCCTTAAAACACGTTGCGCCATATTAAAGCTTGCCTTCATTCTAAACACAAACCCCCTCGAAACGCAATCAACATTTGGAAGCGTTTCAAGGGGAGGACTATTCTTTCGTACGATATTCAATTTTTTTCCAATATCGATATAATAAGCCGATCAATCCGACATTGATGACAGCGATGATCATATACAGTCGCATCGAGGCATGATCATACACCATGTAGCTCTCAATTGTATATTGCAAGAGTACCATGTTCGTCGCGAGCAATATGACCAATCCGATTAAACTCCAACCGTTACGCCCCATGATGAATCTCTCTTCCGACCGCAAAAATCTTCCCGTTCTCGATTTCAAGCAAGATTTTAGGGAGTTCCCGCTGCGGCGGACCGGCCTGTGGTTGGCCGTCGACACCGAAGTAACCACGGTGGCACGGACAGAGGAGTACGTCCTCCTCCTCTACGTAAAACACCGGGCACTGCAGATGGGTGCATTTGTTGTTATAGGCAACGAACTCACCATTCTTTAAATGAACGAGCAACGATGGTTCCGTACCCGGATATTCAAATTCGAGTGATTTCCCGCGCTCTAGCGCCTCGACCGTCGTGATGAACTGACGGTCAGTTCTCGGCTCGCTTCGAACGAAGGCCGCGATATTGAACGGGACGGTCGCGAGACCGAGTGCGATACCGGCGCCGAACGTTGATTTGATGAACGCCCGTCGATTCAGTTTCACGTCATCGGCCCGGCTCAAGTTATCGACGAGTGCGGATAACCGTTCCCGGTCTTTTGATTCATTTGACATAAGTCATCTTCCTTTCCATCTCAATCGGAATAGACGCCAAAGAATTCAGGGACGTAATTCCATTTATCGTCTTGCGAAGGCTTTTTCCCTTCGATCATGTTCATTTGGACGCGTTGACGACGGAGTTGCATCATCTCGTCATGGTCGATGAAGCGAATCGCATCTGACGGACAAACCGACGCACACATCGGCGCGATATCATGTTTGGAGCGGTCGTAACACATGTCGCACTTATACATCTTATTCTTCTCAAAGTCGAACTTCGGAATCCCGAACGGACAAGCGAACGTACAGTTCCGGCAGCCGATACATTTTTCTTCCGAAGCCGATAACACGACGCCCTCTGGCGTGATTTGAATCGCATTGGCCGGACACACTTGAGCACAAGCCGGATTTTTACACTGCATACAGATCATTGGGAACGTCTGACGGTTCTCCGAGAAATCGATATAATCCACATAGTTGCGCTCGAGCCCCTCGTGGTCCCCGCATTCGCGGCAAGCTGCCTGACAGGCCCGACAGCCGATACAACGTTCAAACTCTAAATACATGACCTTATTCATTTCGTATGAACCTCCTCATCCATGACGTGACAGCTCGTCGCAATCGCATGGTCCGCCATAAACGGCACGCTTGATCCGAGCGGGACCGTCAACGGATTAATGTGTAACGGGGTGTTGGCCGGTAACTTTTTCATTTGTACCGCACATACCTTGAACTCCGGCATGCGTGACATCGGATCGAGACACGGGTTCGTCAATTGATTGATGGCGAGCTCCTTGCCCCAATGATAAGGGACGAAGACCGTATCTTTTCGAATCGCCTTCGTCAAACGTGCTTCGACGACCATCGATCCGCGACGTGTGCGGAGTTCGACTTTGTCGCCCGTTTGAAGGCTATAACTTGATGCCAACTCCGGATGGATTTCCACGAACGGCAGTTTTGACATCGTGCTCAAGAAGTCGACACGGCGCGTCTGATTGCCCGACAAGTAATGGAAGACGACCCGCCCTGTCGTGAGCGTGACCGGATATTCTTCATTCGCATATTCACCGGCCGGCCGATATGTGACGACAGGCAAATTCGCTTTTCCGTTCGCCGTTCCAAACCGTTCTTTGAACATCGTCGGTGTGCCGGGATGATCTTCGGACGGACATGGCCAAAAGACACCATACTCGTCGTCGATTCGTTCCCATGTGATCCCAGAGTAGTCAGCCGCTCCACCTTTCGTCGCGATGCGGAACTCTTCCCAAATGTCACGCGCCGTCTCGTATGGGAAGTACTGTCCACGTCCCATCCGCTCAGCGATCCGCTTCATGATTTCCCAGTCTGGGAGCGAATCCCCGAGCGGTTCGCGCACTTTCCGGATTCGAATGACACGTCCTTCTAGGTTTGTCGTCGTCCCTTCGTCTTCGGCCCACGAACAAGCCGGTAAGACGACATCAGCGAACTCACAAGATTCCGACATGAAGAAGTCACTGACGACGAAGAAATCGAGTTTGTTGAAGCTGTCCCACACGTACGGAAGGTTCGGTGCCGAAACGGCTGGGTTCGAACACATGAGGTGCATCGCCCGAATCGTTCCCGCTTGAATCTCATCGAACATTTCGAACGCGGACACACCTGGTTTTGGCATCTCGGAAGGATCGATGCCCCAAACCCCGCTCACATATTCAACGGCTTTCGGGTCAGTTAATTTCCGGTAGCCTGGTAACAGGTCTGCTTTTTGTCCATGTTCTCGTCCACCCTGCCCGTTCCCTTGCCCCGTCATCGTGGCGACGCCCGAAGCAAACTTCCCAATCATGCCTCGTAAGAGCGCCATCGACGTATAGAGCGAGACATTGTCGACGCCTTTTGACTGTTGTTCGACGCCGCGGGCGAACAACATGACCGAACGTGGGCTCTTCCCGTAAATATGACCGGCCTTCTCGAGTTTTTCGATGGCGACACCGGTCACCTCACTTGTCCGCTCGAGCGTCCAGTCTCGGACCGACGCTTTCAACTCTTCGTAGTTATCGCAACGCTCATCCACGTACGCTTGATCAACATAATCGTGTTCGACTAAAAAGTTGAGCAGTCCCATCGCAAGCGCCGCATCCGTCCCTGGCTTCAAATCGAGATGGACATCGGCGACGCGCGCCATCGGAATTTCACGCGGGTCGGCGACGATGATTTTCGCGCCTTTGTCTTTCGCCTTCCAAATATGTTGTGTCGTCGTCGGATGACATTCGGCAATATTCGAACCGGCGACAAAGAATGTGTCGACGTGCTCGAACTCCGTCCATGGAAGCGTCGCTCCGCGGTCAATCCCAAGTGTCTTTAAGAAACCGCCGGCAGCTGACGACATGCAGAAGCGACCGTTGTAATCGATGAACCGTGTGCCGAGTGCGACCCGGGCATACTTCCCGACGAGGTAACATTTTTCATTCGTCATCGAGACGCCGCCGAAGACGGACACCGCATCTTTCCCATGCTCTCGTTGAATGCGTTTAAAGTTCGCTTCGATTACGTCGAGCGCTTCTTCCCATGTCGCTTTTTCAAACTTGCCGTTCCGTTTGATGAGCGGGGTCATGATGCGGTCCGGATGTTCGATCGTTTGATAGGCCGTGACGCCTTTCGGACAAAGTTTTCCTTTGTTGACCGGGAAATCGTAGCGTGGTTCAACGCCTTTGACGGCCCCAGTTTTCTCATCGACCCGGATATGCATGCCGCACTGCATGCCGCAGTAACAACAGTGGGTCGTGATCAGCTTTTCACCCGGTTTGATTAAATTCTGTACTTCTGGCGACGTTAAAAAGTCACTCATCGTCTTCCCCTCCATAGAACGTTTCCGCTCTTCGTTTTGAAAATCCACTGACGTGATAGCCGTTAATCGTTTGAAGCGGATAATGCATCCCGTCACTTCCAGGCCGTCCGAGCGCCGAATCGAGCCGGGCCCGACGACGACAGCCGTGACAGAGGTCTTGGACCGTGTGTGCCGCATCGACTTTCACGAGTTGGTCCGACCCTTCGAGCAATTGTTTCACTTGTTCAATCTCTTCAAGCGTGCCGGTCGGTTCGCCGCACTTAACGCACAGGTGTCTCATCTTTTGCCTCACCTTTCGTCTCCTTCGGTCGGCCGAATCCTGGCATCGACATGCCCGTGTTCGTATCGACCGGGTGTGTCGGTAACTGTCCGTTCATCAAGTTCAATTGCATCTTCACACGCATCGAACGTCGACACGGTTGGCAGTAATCGGAGAGCTGGGTCCCGTCACTGAGCCCGAGCTGGATCGTCTGTGCTTGCAAAATCGCTTGGACGTCCTCGACTTGATTATCCGTCGCATAACGTGTCCCGCACCCGGCGCAGACACGGGTCTCATCCGCTTCGACTTCCCGGTAGTTCATCGGGACGCTGGCCGCCATCGGTCGGACCGGCAAGTGGAACAGTTTACCGAACGGGAAGTAACATAAAAAGATGATGACGGTCAATTGATGGAACAAGGCGAGCTCGTGATGGATGAAGCCTCCGAAGAATACATACGACACGGTCAACAACAACCCCGAGACAGTGACGATGAGCAACATGAGGAGCGGTAATATATCAAATTCGAACCGCTGTGTCACTTTCACGTCCTGGTCGTTGATCCGGCGATAGAGCGCCATGAGCACGCCGACGAGCAACATGAGCGCGGTGATGTTCAAGCCGTTATAGACGAGCTCGGCGAACAACCCGTGCGCGGCCATCTTGATGGTCGGGATGTTAAAGACGACAATCTGATACGTCTCGATATCAATCAAATCAAACCGCATCCATTGGAACGTCAACCCGAATGTGATGGCGAACGACCCGAGACATCCCCAGGCGATCAACATATGTTGGGTCCAGCGGTACCAGCCACGTTCCCAGATGAACTTCTGTAAGACGATGTTGTTGACGGTCGTGGCGGCGACGGCTTTACTGGCCCGTTTCTTTTCTGCCTTCATTTGTTTGAGGCTCCGCTTCAATACTTGTGAGGTGGCCGGCCGTGCAAAAAATAACGTCAAGCGGACGACCATCCCAATCATGCAAATGACGGCGGCGATATAGTAGCCGAACAGCGCCATGTCTACGTGCTCAAATCCTGCCGAGGCAATCCATGTCGAGAGCACCAAGACGGTGAATCCTACGAACGACCACTTTGCGGCGGTCGAATAAAAATAACGATCGGACATATGTGTTCCCCCTTCTCTTTCCGAGCGACTTCATAGTTTCATCATAAAGATGACATCTCGACTTAACTGTTACTTTTTTCACAGATAAGCGATTCGAGACGTGACAGAATAATGAACGAAGGAGGCGTTCCCTTATGAAATCATCGCTTAAAATCATGTTATTCCTCACCATCGCGGCCATGCTCGTCGTCTTTTCCATCGGTTTCGTCTTCGCCAATCGAGCGACGACCGAACCAGATGTCGAGGGGTATGTGATTGAAATAAATGAATCTGACCGCACCGCACTCGTCATCAGCGGAATTACCGCAGAAGAGGCCACACTCTCTCCTGACACCTTGTTCGCGCAAAGCGAACCGGAAGACGTGAGCTGGTTCAAGTTTCAAGTGAAAGCCACGTTCGAGCAAATCGCTGTCGGAGACCACGTCCACATTTGGAAAAAGATCGGTCCGAGTATCTTAAATACTCCGAACCGGTCTTATGTGAAAAAAATCGACGTGATCGACTAATATGAACGCTTGCCATAACGTTCACTCAGCCAGAGGACTAAAAACGCCAAACCAACCAACCATCCACTCCAGACGAGTGCCTGGGTCATATCTCCGTTGATTGTCGCCATATAAATCGCTGTGGCGAGCGTCATCGTCTCGCCCGGGATATTTCCGGCAATCATCATCGTAATCCCAAACTCGCCGATTGATCGGGCGAAGCCGAGGACGAAGCCGCTCGTCAACGCAGGTAACAGCAGCGGAATCGTCACGTAGGTGAACAGTTGACGCTCTGACCCGCCGAGCACGCGTCCGGCCTCATACCATTCCGCATCGAGTTGTTTGAGACCGAGACGAATCGTTTGGTAGATGAGTGGGAACGCGGCCAAGGCGGACGCGATGACGTTCGCCTGTTTCGTGAACAAGATAGTAATCGGTAACAATCCGCCGATCCCGTTGTTCCCGAGGACAATCAAGGCGTATAGTCCGATGACTGTCGGCGGCAAGATGAGCGGCAGTAAAAACACCGTCTCCAACAGCCGCTTTCCTTTGAATTGACGGTGATGCATGAAATAGGCCGCTCCGAAGGCGAGGACGAAGGCGCTCACCGTCGCCAGCATCCCGACTTCGAATGTGAGTTGAAGTGGAGATTGCGTCATTTAGAAAATCCTTTCGCTAAAAAGTGAGCTTGGATCTCATCATCAAACAAACGCGCGTAAACATCGCGCACGTATGGGTTGTGCGTCAATCGGACCGCCGGATACGCGATCGTACCCGTCGCTTCAAACGGGACCGCCTGAAGCGACTCGACGTCCGTCGTCAGTTCCGTCTTATAGACAAATCCCGCATTGGCGTCGCCTTGTTCGATGAGCGTCAACACTTGTCTCACATTCTGGGCGAACATGATTCGTGGTTCCACTTCTTCCCACACGCCTTCCACTTCTAGCGCCGCTTTCGCGTAGCGACCGGCCGGGACATTGACCGGGTCACCGATGACGATCCGAGCACATGCGTTTAAGTCGTCCCACGTCTCCGCGCACGGTTTCCCTTTCGGTGTCACGAGCCACAGCTCGTTATGCAAAAACGCATCCCGCTCTAGAATCGGGATTTGTAATCGGTCGACATCATCAACGCTCGCGGCTAAAAAGATATCTGCCGGAGACCCGTGATCGATTTGTGCTCGCAAGGCGCCGCTCCCGTTCGTCACGACCCGAACGTCGATCCCATCGAATTCCGCTTCAAGTTGTCGCTCTACCGCTTCTAAAGCCGGTCCTAAGCTTGCCGCCGCCAAAATGGTCACGGTGGTGTCCTCCGAATCTGAACTCGACCAGACTTGACTTAGTAATAAGGCGACCGTCACCCCTACGATGACTCCACTCACCCGTTTCATGATTAATCACTCCTTTGCTTCCCCTTTATCGTAGCGCTTGATTTGCCTCCCATCTGTATCAAACGTCACAAAAAGACACCCCCACGTAAGTAGAGGTGTGCCACTGCTTAAGCGAACGTGCGCGCCCGCGGGAATAAAATGTTGTTTTCGAGATGAATGTGTTCAAATGTATCCGATTCGAGCGCTTCTAACCGTTGATAGACAAGACGATACGTCCCACACGCTCCTTCAGGCGGCGTATAGTCGTTCGTGATTTGACGCAATTCTTTTAAAATGTCACCGGCTGCCGCGTGTTCTGACTCGAGCGAGGCCAAGATGTCATCAAGCTCCCGTCTCGTTTCAGCTGTCGGTGCCGTCTCGTGACGAAGCAACGTCGGGAAGTCTTCTGTTTCTTCTTTGACGATATGTTGTTCAAGTTCCACTTTCAATTGATTGAACAGTTGATGAATGCGTCCGAGGTGCGGATGGTTTTGTCCGTGAACCCGGAACACTTTTGTCACATATGGTGTGAGCTGTGGCAATTCGTCCGTCAAAAACTGGTGATGCTTATAAATGATGTGCTCAATCAATTCCGAAGAAGAAGCGGCATCCCAATCGATACTCTTCTCGTTCATCTCTTGCTTGCGTTGATAGAGCGCATTAACTTCTTCTAAAATGTCTTCCGTCGACCGTTTCGATTTATCAGTCGCTTCAGCGAGTGGTCGGTTGCCGCCACAACAAAAATCGATTCGGTTCCGTTTGAAAATGTCTGCCGCTTGCGGGCATTGTTTGACGATTTCAGATACGTGCGTATCGCCCGTGAATGTCTGTGTCATCTGTCATAACCTCCATATTCATTTTGACATGTTCAGCGTAGCAAGAGTTTGACGACAAAAATGTGAAATACGTCACATTTAAGTGAACAGGATGCACGCGTTCTGAATTTGGACACAAAAGAAGCCCCTCTTGTGGAGGGGCGACGCTTAATGGGACGGCGCTTCAAATTGTTCTGCCTCGGTCGATCCGGCCAGTGCCGTCGTTGACGACTGGCCTCCCGAGATGACGAGAGACACCTCATCGAAATACCCGGTCCCGACCTCACGTTGGTGACGTGTCGCCGTATAACCGTGCTGTTCTGCACTGAATTCGGCCTGTTGCAGTTCCGAGTAGGCGGCCATCCCGCGGTCTTTATACCCGCGTGCGAGTTCGAACATTCCGAAGTTGAGCGAGTGGAAGCCAGCGAGCGTCACGAATTGGAATTTGTATCCCATCGCACCAATCTCTTGTTGGAACGTTGCGATCTCGTCATCCGACAACTTCTTCTTCCAATTGAATGACGGCGAACAGTTGTAAGCGAGGAGTTTGCCCGGATACTTCGCATGAATCGCATCCGCGAATTGACGCGCTTCGTCCAAATCAGGCTCGGACGTCTCGCACCAGACGAGGTCGGCGTACGGTGCATAGGCGAGACCGCGTGCGATCGCCTGTTCGATTCCTGCCTCGGTCCGATAAAACCCTTCTGGCGTCCGGTCGCCGACGATGAACGGATGATCGATTGGGTCGATGTCGCTCGTAATCAAGTTCGCGGCGTGGGCGTCGGTCCGGGCGACGATAATCGTCGACACCCCCATGACGTCTGCCGCGAGACGTGCGGCAATCAAGTTTTTCACGGCCGTCTGTGTCGGCAGCAACACTTTGCCGCCGAGGTGACCGCACTTCTTCTCTGAAGAGAGTTGATCCTCCAAGTGGACGCCGGCTGCACCCGCCTCAATCATCGCCTTCGTCAACTCGAACACGTTGAGCACACCGCCGAAACCGGCTTCCATGTCAGCGACGATCGGGGCGAACCAATGCGTATCGCCTTTCCCTTCCGCCGTTTGAATTTGATCGGCCCGTTGAAGCGCCTGGTTAATCCGTTTGACGACGCTCGGCACCGAGTTAGCCGGGTATAGGCTTTGGTCCGGGTACATGTGCCCCGACAAGTTCGCATCGGCGGCGACTTGCCATCCGCTCAAATAGATGGCTTCGAGACCCGCCTTCACTTGCTGGATGGCCTGGTTCCCCGTCAACGCCCCGAGCGCGTGGACGTAGTCCCGCTCGTGGAGTAACTCCCATAACCGTTCCGCTCCTTTTGTCGCGAGCGTATGCTCGATTAGGACAGACCCCCGAAGTCTCATCACGTCTTCGACCCCATATGGACGTTCGACCCCGTTAAACCGTTCCGACTGTAACATATCCTCTAGCTGCATTTGTTGTTCGTTCATATCCATTCCTCCTGTATTATATTAATTTATATATTTAATTTTTGTTATATAACAGATGGTGCAAACTTAATCCAAGTATGCACAGCATTCGAGCGCCGCTTTGAATGACGAGTGCTCCATGCCGCAGCAACGACAGACGTTTTCTTCGTCACGATCTTCTGGTTTCCGGAATATGACGACCTCTTCGACCGGCTCTCTCATGATTTGGAGCGACCCGTCGGCTCGGTCGAGCACAAGGCGCATCAAATCGTTCCCATAGAC
Source organism: Exiguobacterium sp. s16 (assembly GCF_018618115.1). Classification (NCBI taxonomy): domain Bacteria; kingdom Bacillati; phylum Bacillota; class Bacilli; order Caryophanales; genus Exiguobacterium; species Exiguobacterium sp. s16. The sequence goes on from NZ_JACSLM010000006.1 coordinate 18,179, forward strand.
GAACGCCGTGTTAGCGAGCGCCGCTGTCGATTCCCCCGAGACGATCCGACGGACGACCCAACGTTCAATCAACTGTTCGCTTTCGATTTTTTTCGTTGTCATGATGATGCTCCTCCTTTTAAGTTTGGTTCTAATGTCACTTGTTGTAAAAACTGTCGACGGCGCCGGTGCAGGATCGGTTCCGTATATCCGTTCGGCGACTCGTCGCCTTCAAACACTAACTCTTTCGCCGCTTGATAGGCGATAGAGTGGTCTACATCTGGCGTCATCGGACGATAGTGCGGATCTTCCGCGTTTTGCGCGTCGACGACCTCGGCCATCCGGTAAAGCGTCGCTTCGACTTGTTCACGGCTACAGACTCCATGGTATAGCCAGTTGGCGACATGTTGACTCGAAATACGAAGCGTTGCTCGGTCTTCCATCAACCCGACGTGATGAATATCTGGCACTTTGGAGCAACCGACACCTTGCTCGACCCAACGGACGACATATCCGAGCAACCCTTGCAGGTTGTTCTCGAGCTCCTCGTTCACTTCCTCATCTGTATAGAGACGCGTGGCGAGTGGTACCTCGAGCAGACGCCCTCGCTCAGTTGCTGGATCAAACGAACGATTCACCAACTCACGCTGAACGTCAAACGCATCGACTTGATGGTAATGCAGCGCATGAAGCGTGGCCGCCGTCGGGGACGGCACCCAAGCCGTCGTCGCCCCGGACCGGACATGATTGCTTTTTTCACGCATCATATCGCGCATCCGATCGGGCATCGCCCACATCCCTTTCCCGATTTGCCCGTGTTGATGGAATCCTGCGTCAAGCCCGATCTGGACATTCAGACGTTCATAAGCATCGAGCCACTCCGAGGTCTTCATCTCGCCTTTCTTGCGCATCGGTCCGAGCGTGAGCGAGGAGTGAATCTCATCGCCCGTCCGGTCGAGGAATCCGGTATTGATGAAGACGATGCGTTCCTTCACTTGCTCGATACAGTTCTTCAAATTAAGCGACGTGCGTCGCTCCTCGTCCATCACGCCGACTTTGAGCGTGTGACGCGGTAACTCGAGTACATCTTCAATCGCATCGAACAAGTCGTTCGTGAACGCGACTTCTTTCGAGCCATGCATCTTCGGTTTGACGATATAGATGGAGCGTTCGCGGGAATTTCGTCTGGCATCAAGGTGGCGGCTCGCGATGAGCGCAGTGAAAATCCCGTCCAAAATCCCTTCCGGTACTTCACGTCCTTCCGCGTCGAGCATCAAATCCGTCGTCATCAAGTGCCCGACGTTTCGAATAAAGAGGAGCGATCGGCCCGGAAGCGTGACTTCACGCCCGTCTTTCCCGACATACTTCCGGTCAGGGTTCAACTTCCGAGTGAGCGGCCGACCTCCTTTCGTGAACGTTGCTTCGAGCGTCCCGTCCATCAGGCCTAGCCAGTTCGCGTAAAGGTGGACCTTGTCTTCCGCCCGAACAGCGGCAACCGAGTCTTCACAGTCGACGATGGCAGACAAGGCGGACTCGAGTTCGATGTCAACGAGCCCTGCTCGATCCGTCCGTCCGATTGGATGGTTCCGATCAAATTTTAGTTCGGCATGAATCCCGTTATGGATGAGTAATAAACTCGTCGGAGCTTCTGGATTCCCCACATAACCGACGAGACAATCGTCTTGAAACGCGATGCGGTTCCCTTCGATGATAGCGTATGGACTGCCCTCTGACACGAGATAGCCGTTCGCTTCTTCGTGCGAGCCCTCCTGGAGCGGAAATGTATCGTCGAGAAACTGTTTGGCATAGGCGATGACAGCTTCACCGCGAACTGGATTATAGCCGCTCGACTTCGTTTTCCCGTCCTCTTCGTCGATGACGTCCGTTCCGTACAAGGCGTCATAGAGGCTTCCCCAGCGAGCGTTCGCCGCGTTCAATGCATAGCGTGCATTGTCGAGCGGAACGACAAGCTGCGGTCCGGCTTGCCTTGTAATTTCTGAGTCGACACCCGTAACGTCGATGTTGAAATCGGGGACGGCTGCTTCGATGTAATCGATGGACCGAAGGAAACGCTCGTAGTCTTCCATGTCAAACGCTTGCTTATGCTCGCTGTACCACCCCTGTAATAGTCGCTCATATGACTCACGTTCGTGAAGCATTGCCTCATTGCGAGGAATGAACTCATCGAGTAGGCGCCCGACCCCAGCCCAAAATTGTTGGTGTGCCTCTTCTTCAGGCAATATACGAGCCGAGATGAAATCGAGCAACGTTTCATGTACGTGATAAGTACCTACTTGTTTGTAATGTTCCAAGCCGTCACATCCTCTCATTCAATTGTTATATATCAGTTGACTTTAATATAGACTATTATATAACAGTTTGACAACAGTTTTTTTGAAACTTTTTATTTGCGATCTATTTCAAAACCGATTAGTATACATTGTGTGACCTATCAATGATTGATTCATCAATTAGTTTTTGAAGGAGGATATCCGATGCGCGACGCTTGTTCGCTCAGCGATGAGATTCTCTACCACGTCATCACCGTACAAAAAGAACTGGCCCAACTGTTCGATACGGAAATGGACGGGCTCAGCTCGACCCGCTTCGATATTTTAAGCAACTTGCATCACGTCGGCCCTTTGCGTCAGCGTGAACTGCAACAACGGGTCGGCGTCGATCATGCCGCCATCACGCGACATTTGAAACAGCTCGAGGCACAGGGTTTGATTACGCGCGAACGCTGCCTCCAAGACAATCGGGTCATCTTTGTCGATTTGACCGATGTCGGTCGGGAGCGGATTGCACATTGGACCGAGCAAAAGAAGTGCTTATCGGACCGTCTTTTTGTAAACATGAAGGTAGAGGAGCAACGACAGTTACTCGAACTTTTAAATACGTTACAAACCAACATTCAACATGAAAGGAAGACCCTTATATGAACACGACAACACAGAAAGACTTTATGGAAATCCTCAAAGGACGCCGCTCGATTCGCGTCTATGATGAGAACGTCAAAATCTCAAAAGAAGAGATGACACAAATCCTGGAGGAAGCGACGACGGCACCGTCATCACTCAACCTGCAACCGTGGCGCTTCGTCGTCATCGATAGCGCAGAAGGCAAAGACACTCTCCTTCCGCTCGCAAGCTTCAACAAACGCCAAGTGGAGACGTCATCAGCCGTTATCGCCATCTTTGCCGACTACCAGATGGCCGATTACACACAAGAGATCTTTGATACGGCCGTCGAGCGTGGTCTCATGCCACCAGAAGTCCGCGACCGTCAAGTTGACATGATCAAAGGTATCTTCAAAGACGCACCGAAAGAGTCTGTCAAAGACAGCATCTTGCTCGACTCAGGTCTCGTCGCGATGCAACTCATGCTCGTCGCCCGTGCTCACGGCTACGACACAAACCCGATCGGTGGCTATGACAAAGCGAACATCGCGGAAGCGTTCGGCCTCGAGAAAGAGCGCTACCTTCCGGTCATGCTCCTCTCAATCGGAAAAGCCGCGGAAGACGGTTACCAATCGGTCCGCTTCCCAATCGACCGCATCACCGACTGGAAATAAGCAAAAGCTCAAGCGCCTCGGCGCTTGAGCTTTTTTTCATCCGATGTATTTGACGACTTCATTGAAATCGCGACGTGTCTTCGGCGCGAAGTCGCGGGCCCGATGTCCGAACGCGACCATGACCGAAAGCGACCAGGCACCTCGTTCCATGACCCCTTCCGAGATCAATAATTCATCGATGTCTGCCTGATTGAACCCTTCAATCGGACATGAGTCGACGCCGATCTGTGCGGCGGCTGTCATCATGTTGCCGAGCGGGATATACGTCTGGCGTTTAATCCATTCTTGGAACACACGCTCATCATCTAACAGTCGATAATCTTGTTCTTGGAACTCACGGACACGTTTTACCCGAAGGGCGTACTCGTCCTCGGTCCGTCCTTGGACGTCCGTGACGATGTGACGGATGTAGTCCGAGTCGTAGCGCATCGCTTCAGGCGTCCGCGCCAAGATCAACACGAAATGGCTCGCCGTTAACGCCTGTCCTTGGGCACCCCACGCGTGGTCTTTGATCTTCCGGAGCAAGTCTTCGCGACGAATGACGACGAACTGCCAAGGCTCGAAACCGAACGAACTCGGTGATAAGCGACCCGTCTCCAGAATGAATTCGAAATCTTCCTCATCGATTTTGCGGTCCGCGTCGAACTCTTTCGTCGCTTGACGCCAACGATACGCATCTAAAATATCTTCTTTCTTCACGATGATCCACTCCCCATTTACCAAGATGACTCCATCATATCAAAACGATAAATAAGAAAGCGCTCATGGAGATTCTTTAACGGCAAGCGAACGTCCTGTACGTAGCGGAAAGGCGTCTCGTCATTCAAAAAATGTAAGTACTCATCGGCCGGATAATAGAGGATGAGGTCGACCGGACGCTGTGCGCGCTCGACCGACTCGATGATGTTCGCAACGACCTGCCGGAACACGTTCACCGAGAACGGGTTGAAGAAATAAAAGCGGTTCGCCTCAGCCGGCACCTCAAACTGTTCGGCGTAGCCGCGGACGAGCTGGACACTGCCACGCGTCCGGTGTTTCTTGGCGTAGTTCATCCAATTCTCAAGTGCCGCTTCGTGAAAGCCGCCATCCATCTCGATGCCAATGGCCCGAACTCGGAACGTATAGGCGAGATAAAACGGGAGGCGCCCTTTCCCCGATCCGAAGTCGACGACCGTGTCCGTGGCCGCGAGCGGATAGGCGTCACGCAACAAGTCGAGCGCCTCATAAGGAGTCGGTTCATAGCGATGATATTCAGCCGAAGCCGGGAACCCTTGTTGCGGTTTCGCCGTCTCGATTTGGAGCAATCGTTCATAGTCTTGTTCAGTCATGAATGTGTCCTTTCTTGGATGGCACGGAAAAACGGATGCCGCTCCATCTCTTGTTTGAACGCCTGTCGTTCTTGCCACATCACATAGCCGACGTAGAGCGGGATGAGCAACTTAAACCAACTCGGTACGAGGAGCATCCCCGTAACGGCAAGCGGCATGAGACGCAGCCATAAGTTCCGATGACGCGGCGTCCGTATATAAAGTAAGATGGCCGTCGTGCGCCGAGCGGTTCCAAACCGATTCGGTCTCGGTCGATAGAGCGGACGCTTGCGCCGGCTCGGCTTCTCGATGGCGCCCGACGTTGATAATAATGCCCGGTCAAAGGCGGTACGCAACGCCTCACTCCGTTCGAGTTCTTGGCTAAGATATGGGTGGCGTGACAGCCACCCTTCTCCCACGTACATTGCGAACGCTACGATACCACTTCCTAGGACAACCGCCCATAAAGGTGAGTCGATGAGGAGCGCGTATAGACAAAAGAACACCATACACGTGACCAGAATACGAAATATCCAGTTAACCCGCCGTACCGTCAGCTGATACCGCGTCCACATATGAATCCATGCTAGAAGCAGGACGGCCGTCCCGAATGCTAAAATCGAAGCACCAGACCACCCATCCAGCCTTAGCACCGGTGTGAACGCCAACATGACGAAGAGAATCTTCAAGCCGAGTGTGATGGCGTGATAAAGCAACGAATCGTGCTTCAACCTGCGAACCAAAGAACGTTTGGCCACCAGCGTCACGTCCGCCCGTTCGACCCAGACGAAAAACTGATTTCTAAGGAGGACGATTCCAATTCCAAGCGTCCAAACGAACATCGGCACTTGACTCACCCACTCGATTTCGCCTTGCCAAAGCAATCGGTATTGATACCCAAGAAAGATGGCAAACGGAATGACGCCGTACAGAACGACTGTCCAATCCAAGATGAGCCGCCACGTCTTCCACTGCTTGGTCACATGGGTACGGACACGTCTAACGAACAGCTGATGTTCATTCATCGCATGACCACATCTTCCATCATCTCGAACAGCGACTCGCCTTCGGTTTGCAGGCTGAGACGCAACTCTTCTTTTGTCCCGCCCGCGAGCATGCGTCCGTCATCAATCCAGACGAAGCGGTCGCATAACCGCTCTGCCGTATCGAGGACGTGGGTGACGAGAAGCACCCCGGTGCCTTGACGACGTTCCGCTTCAAGTAAACGAAGCAGCTGGATCGTCGTCGTCGCATCGAGTCCGACGAACGGTTCGTCGACAAGGAGAAACTTCGCTTCTTGGATGAGCGCCAAGAGAATCATCGCTTTTTGCTTCATCCCTTTTGAGAACGAGGCGATATAATCGTGGCGGACCGTCTCGAGCCGAAACAACCGGATCAGTTCTTCCGTCCGCTCACGATTATCAACGTCCGTCAATTCCAACACGAGAGCGATATGTTCCTCGAGCGTCAAATAGTCATAGTACACCGGTTGCTCCGGGATGTAGGCGTAGCGGTCGATTTGCACCGTTCCACGCATCCACGGGATCGTTCCGATGAGACAGGCGAGCGTCGTGCTCTTCCCGGCCCCGTTCGACCCAATCATCCCGACGATTTCGCCCGGCCGGACCTCAAATTCGATGTCCTCAATGACCGACTCACCGTGTTCATACCCGGCTTGTTCAATGTGAACGTTCATGAGAACCTCCTTCGCAAAAAGTCGCCTTTTCAGGCGACGTCATCGAACGATATTGACCGAAGAGAAGACGAACTTGTCATAGCGGTGCCGAGCGAATGAGTATTCGAACGGTTTCCCGTTACTCAAGTAAACGACTTGTTCGACCTCGATGATTGGGTCGGTAATGTCATTCTTCAAGTAACGTTGATCATATTCGTCAGGCTTATCGGCCCGAATCATCTTGTGTGAGCTCGTGATCGTGTAGCCGAGCTCCTGTTGGATGTAGCTATAGACCGACTTCTCCAAAATTTTACGCGACAGTCCTGTAATTAGATTGGCGACCATGTACGTCAATTCGATGACGTACGGCTCTTCGTCCACATAGCGGACACGACGAATCTCATAGACCGGTTCCGTCAGCTCAATCATCAAATGGTCGGCGACTTCCTGGGTCGGGAACTTCACTTCAAAATCGAGCACTTCACTGCGCAAACTGCGGTCGCCGATGACTTGCGTCAATCCTCTCGTCTCTTTACTGATGATGTTGATGCGCTCTTTTTGGAAACTGGCCGGCAAGATGAACGTCCCTTTGCCACGCTTCCGATAAATCAAGCCTTCCATCACGAGAATCTCGAGAGCGCGCTTCATTGTCATGCGGCTGACACCAAACTCTTCCGCTAATTGAATCTCATCTGGGAGCGGTGTTTCGAGTTCATAAGCCTGTTCATTGATCCGATGCCGAATCTCATCCGCAATCGATTCATATTTTGGTTTTTTCTTTGTAGACATATTCCACCTCATGTATAGACATATACAAATAATATATCAAAAAAAGCTGACAAAGAGTAGTCCTTGTCAGCTTTTCCTATTATTCTGTAAATCCATGATCGGCAATCACTTGTTTGAACCAGTGACCAGACTTTTTAACGGTCCGCTCTTGGGTCGCCAAGTCGACACCGACGAACCCGTAACGGTTCTTATAAGCGTTGCTCCATGACCAGTTGTCCATGAACGTCCATAAGTGGTACCCTTTCACGTTCGCGCCTTCTTCGAGCGCCCGATGCGTCCACTTCAAATGTTCACGAATGAAGTCGATTCGATAGTCGTCTTGGACGCTTCCGTCGGCGTCGCGGTAACGCTCTTCTCCTTCGACGCCCATCCCGTTCTCAGAAATGAAGCAGGGGATGTTGCCGTAGTTGTCTTTCAAGTTGATTAAGATGTCATAGACGCCCTGCTCATAAATTTCCCAACCACGATACGGGTTCATCTTGCGACCCGGCATCTCATAGAAGTCGAACAGATTCTCAGGCAGGAACGGCGCATCAGGATTTGGGAGCGACGCTTTGGCCTTGACCCGACGCGGTTGATAGTAGTTGATGCCGAGAAGGTCAATCGTGTTGGCCCGAATGAGATCCAAGTCTCCAGATTGCATCTCTGGCATCGCGTCTTGTTCCTGTAGCACATCGATGAGCTCTTCAGGGAACGTCCCGAGCACGGACGGGTCCAAGAACGAGCGGTTGAAGATCGCGTCGGCCAAGCGTGACGCCTTCACATCGGCCGGATGTTGGCTGCGCGGATACGACGGTGTCAAATTCAGGATGATCCCAATTTGACCGGCCTGTCCCTGCTCCCGGTACGCCTGAATGGCGAGCGCGCTCGATAAGATCGAATGGTAAGCGACTTGGACGGCACGCTTGAAATCGACGACGTTCGGATAGTGGAAATCGTACAAGTAGCCACCTTCGACCGGCACAATCGGTTCGTTATGAGTGAACCACGTCGTCACGCGATCCCCGAAAAGCTCGAAACACGTCTTCGCGAACTGTACGTAAGCGTCGACGACGTCACGTGATTCCCAGCCGCCTCGGTCTTGAAGCGCCATCGGCATGTCGAAGTGATATAAGTTGATGAACGGCTCGATGCCATGATCGATGAGGCAATTGATCACATTGTTATAAAACGCGATCGCCTCTTCATTCACCTCGCCGACACCTTCTGGGAACAGACGTGACCACGAAATCGAGAAGCGGAACGTGTTATGTCCGAGCTCTTTCATGAGCGCGATATCTTGCTCGTACAAATGATAGAAGTTAGACGCTTCGGTCGCACTGACACCATTGAAGAATCGGTTCGGTTGTTGCATATACCAGTAATCCCAAATATTTAAGCCTTTGCCGCCTTCAAACGCCGCACCTTCCATTTGCGTCGCCGAAGAGGCCGTCCCCCACCAAAAATCGGTCGGGAATTGATACGTCACTGCTGCTGATGTTTTCGTTTCTGTCGGGTTCGTCATAAACTCTCTCTCCCTTATTCTCTATTTCTCATTCATACCGCTTCGTCTTTACGGTTAGCGGCTTCTTCCTGTTCTTTCTTCACGTTCAAACGGTCAATAAATTTAAGGAATGGGAACCAGACCGCCAAGATGATCAAGAAGTTGACGAGTTGTAGCAATCCGCCGGCAAGTGAGTTCGTCGCCATCATCCCGCTGATGAACATCGGGACGGTCCAAGGTACCGCGACCCCAGTCGGCGGCGGGACGAGCCCTGTCGACATCGCAAAGTAAGTGACCGTGACCGTGATGAGCGGAGCGACAATCCACGGAATCATGATGAGCGGGTTCATGACGATCGGCAGACCGAAAATGACCGGTTCGTTGACGTTAAAGATCCCTGGTCCGAGTGATAGTTTCCCGATTTGTTTCAACTGCTTCGATTTCAAGAACAACAAAATCGCTACGATGACGGCAAGCGTCGAGCCCGAGCCACCAAGGCCGACCGTATAGATTTCGACAAACTGTTTACTGATGATGTTCGGTACTTCTCCGGTCGCCGTGTACGCGTTCAAGTTTTCAAGCGACAACGTATTCCAAATCGGATCCATCACCGAGTTGACGATGACTTGTCCGTGCAACCCGAAGAACCAGAACAATTGGACGAAGAAGATGGCGATTAACGTTGGGACGAGACCGTTACCCAATTTAACGAGCGGCTGTTGCACGACGTTGAAGATGACGTCATGTAAGTTCGTATTGAACAAGCTCGTCACACCGATGTTGAGGAGCAAGAAGACCGTGAGCGTCAACAAGGCCGGTACGAGCGCCGAGAACGACTTCGCCACCGCCGGCGGTACGCCGTCCGGCATTTTGATCGTCCAGTTCTTTTGAACGACGAATCGATAAATCTCACCTGAGAGGAAACCGGTGATCATGGCGAGGAACATTCCTTTGGCGCCAAGACGATCGAGCGGGAGGACGTTGCCGACCGCTTCTGTCATTCCTTCGACTTCGATGAGGAACGGTGTCAACAAGAGGAACGATACGAGGGAGATCGCTCCACCGAAGACGGCTTCGACGTTGTAACTTTTCGAAAGATAATAGCCAATACCGAAAACGACGAAGATTGACATGATTCCCATCGTGGCCGATGGGGCGTTACCGAGTGACGATTTGAACGCATTCAGCGTCCCTTCCGACATAAACTTGTCTAAGAACGGCAAGTTGGCGATAACGACGACGATTGAACCGAACATGGTAATCGGGAACGCGAGCATGAACGCATCCCGCAATACTTGCAAATACCGACTGTTGTTCAAGTAAGTCGCCATCGGCATGAGCAACTTGCTGATCAGTAAGAACATTTTGTTGTCCTGTGACATAGGATTCACCCTTCTTGATTAGGATTTACAATCTTTTGCTCCATCATCTCGATCAGGCTTGCCGTCAAATCGAGCATCGTCTGGGTCGACATGAGATGGTCTTCGGCGTGAAGGAGCAACAGTGACATGTCCGTCTTCTCCCCATTCGCCTCTTTTTGAATTTGGCCGAAGTGCGTCTGATGCGCTTCTTTTAACTGTTCACGTGCTGTCGCTAGCCGCGTTTCAAACGCTTCGTATGAACCGTTCTTATACGTTTGGATGGCTTCTTGAATCGTGCTCCGAGCGTTGCCGCTATGCAAAATCATCATGAACGCCATCTGTTCTAACGTTAACTCTTCCGTTCCTTCCATGACCTCACCCCATCAATTTGATTGCTTGCTCATACGCCGCTTTCCCATTCGCCGTTCCGTAGGCCATCATGTCGATGACTTCGACCGGTTTCGATGTTTGCGCTTTCAATTTGTCGAGCAAAAAGCGCATTTGCGGTCCGATGAGGATGACGTCCGCTTCTTCCATCTCCTTACCGACCTGGTCTTGACCGACTGCCCAAATTTTCGCTTCGTCCCCGATTGACGCCGCGTGCTGTTGCATTTTCGTGACGAGCAGGCTCGTCGACATCCCTGAGCTACAAGCGAGTAATACTTTTTTCATGTTCAACCACTCCTTTTTTGAAATCGTTTACAAGTTTTATTATACACATGATTTATTTCATGTCTATACTTGATTTAAACTTTGTTTAGTTTTTAAATTTAAAAGTGTATATGATAATAAACGAGAGTGAGGGAATTGACGATGAAGATTATCCCGTTACAACCGCATTACCAATATCGCTTATGGGGAGGCGACCGCTTAAAGCGTTACGGTTTTCATTTTGACGAGGCCTCGATTGGCGAAGCATGGACCGCCTCGGCGTTGCCGCGAGGCAGTTCCGTCGTGTCTGCCGGATCGCATATCGGGACAACGCTAGACGACCTTTATGCCATGCATCCAGAACTGTTCGGCATTGATTCACCTGTGTTTCCGTTATTGATCAAGTGGATTGACCCGAACGATGACCTTTCGATTCAAGTCCATCCCGACGATGCGTTGGCACAGTCGCTCGAGGGTCAACCTTACGGAAAGAATGAATGCTGGTACATCCTCGACGCACCAGAGGGAGGAGAAATCATCTACGGGCATACGTTCGAGTCGAAAGAGACGTTGCAACAGGCGCTCGAAGCCGGTGATGTCATGTCCGGTTTAATTCGAAAACCTGTCAGCCGCGGCGATTTTCTGTACGTTCCGGCCGGGACCGTACACGCCTTAACGAAAGACGTGTGCGTCCTTGAGATTCAACAGAGTTCAGACACGACGTACCGTCTCTACGACTACGAACGAATTGAAACATCAACTGGACACACTCGTGACCTCCATGTCGAGCAAGGTACCCTCGCCTCGTTCGCACCCCATCTCGACTATGCGGAACCTGTCCTGCGCCTGGATCATTTCCGGACACAGTTGACACGTAACCCGTATTTCTTCGTCGAAAAATGGAACATCGAACGCGAGGAATCCGTCTCGACGGATACGTTCCGCCTGCTTTCGGTCGTGGAAGGGACACTTGAGATTGACGGTTCGTCCTTCGAGATTGGTGCGACGTTGCTATTGCCAGCAGGTCAGTCATTTCAGCTGGACGGAACGGCCACCTGCCTCATCGCCGGTGTCTCATCCCCAATCAAACAAAAAGCCCGCATCGGCATCGATTTGGGCGGCACGAATACACGCGTCGCCGTCGTGTCGACGGACGGACGTGTCGAGAAACAATATAAATTGAAGACACAGCCTCACCTTGAGCTCGACGCCTTGTTAAATCAAATCACACTTGCCGTCGAACGATTCCAACTCGAATATGACATCACGCACGTCGGTATCGCTGCACCGGGTCCGCTCGACCTAAAACGAGGTGCGTTTTTGACCCCGCCAAACCTCCCGAACTGGCATCATCAGACGATTGTGGAGCCGCTATGCACTCTGCTCGGTCTACCTGTCACGTTAGAGAATGATGCCAACGCAGCAGCGCTCGCCGAAGCAAAGTTTGGGGCCGGCCGTCATGTCGACTCCGTCTTTTACGTCACGGTCAGCACAGGGATTGGCGGCGGTTTTGTCTATAAGCAAAATTTGATTAGCGGGGCTCACGGTAGCGCCGGAGAAGTCGGCAATATGATCATTCGTACGGACGGACCAGCACATCCGACACTGAACGTCGGAGCGCTTGAGACGCATGCGAGTGGAACGGCACTTCACGAACGCGCCCTCACTAAAGGAGTGACTGATTCGATGACGCTTTTGACAGACAACATCGAACGCAATACGTTCGTCGAGGATTTAGCAACGGGTCTCGCCAACATCATCCATACGGTCGACCCCGATATCATCATCCTCGGGGGAGGCGTGACAGCGTCGGCTCCGTTATACTGGAATCAGTTACAAGACGCGGTCGCGATGCGAGTATACCCCCATTTGAGAGGAGCGACCCCCCTCGTCCTGCATGAGTTGCACGGCGACGCTGGCGTCATCGGGGCCGCGTTCTTGCCATAAGGAGTGGAAAGAAATGCAACATTATTTAGCCATCGATATCGGTGGAACTAGTATCAAATACGGAGTCGTCCGATCCGATGGCACCCTACTGTCAAACAAACACGTCCCAACCCCTGCGACGTGGGACGGCTTGCTCGAACAAGTCGATGTGATCTTTAACGAAACGACCGCCGAAGCCCGCTTCGACGGTATCGGCTTCAGTGCGCCCGGCGCCGTCGATTCGACGACCGGAGTGATTCATGGAATCAGTGCACTTCCCTACATTCATGATCGCCCTTTCTTACAGGCGTTCAAAGAACGGTATGACTTGCCTGTCACTGTCTTGAACGATGCCAACGCGGCAGCGCTCGCAGAAGGATGGACCGGTGCCGCGGCGTCGGTGACGAGCTACGCGACGGTCGTCATCGGGACGGGCGTCGGCGGAGCATTCGTCGACCATGATCAGGTGATGATCGGATCCCACTTCCATGGCGGTGAGTTCGGATATTGGATTCTCGACCCGTCTCTTCCCCACCCAGATGGGACATGGAGTAAAATCGGTGCCACGGCCGCTCTTGTCCATCGATGCGGTGAACAACTCGGACGTCCCCTTACCGGAAAAGATGTGTTCGCGCTTCAAAGCGACCCAATCATCCAGGTGGAACTGGAGCGCTTCTATCGCTGGAACGCGATTGGCATCTACAACCTCCAATTCGGGCTCGACCCGGAGCGTATTTTAATCGGTGGCGGCATCAGTCGTCGCCCGGAAGTTCGGGACGGCATCAAGCGACACTTGGATGCGCTTTGCGACGCGTTCGGAACATTCCGCATCGACGTCGAGACGTGTGCCCACTTCAACGAGGCCAACTTGATCGGTGCCGCACGGTTTCACATGTTAGCGCAGTAAAAAAGGGTTTCCATCACAAGTTTGTGATGGAAACCCTTTTATTGTGCCAGGCGGTCTTCATGGAGGTAATGATACACCTCGTCTCGAATCGCTGCGAGCGTACGCTCATGAACGATCATGTGTGCCCGAATCGTTCGGTTGACGCGTTCATTAACCTTGCCGGCCTCCAAGTGTCGATCCAACACGGGAAGGCTGAAGTCGTCAATCGGCAAATAGGCGATAGGAATCACGGCGGACCCTGATTTCACCGAGACTTGCACGCCGTTCACTTCTGGAAAGAAATACGACTCATAATACGGTTCGACGGCCAGCTCTTCTTTCATCGCATCCCGCACTACGGGAATCGTTGTCGGCAAGGCGATGAAATAAACCATTTGGTCGAACGAGAATGAGACGTCTTTCAGCGAGACGCCCAATGCCTCCGCATGTCGGTTGGCCACACTACCCGTCACAAACCGATAACTCGGACGGCTCGTAAACAAGATGGTCGCGATAAAGGCGACGGTCATGATCATGACACTGAATTCGGTCATAGCGGTACCCCTTCCCAGCGGCAGACTTGGTTTTTCCCTCGTGATTTAGCCGCATACAACGCTTGATCGGCGCACTCAATCAACTGTTCGCGTGACTGTTCGTGAAGCGTGTGCTTCGAAGCGACACCGAAGCTCAGCGTTAACTGACCACCTGGTTGTCGCTCCCCGTACATGAAGTTGGTGCCGAGCACGGCCGCACGAATCGTCTCCGCGACGTGGGACGCCTCGACTTCGTCGAACTGCGGCAAGAGAACGACAAACTCTTCGCCACCGAACCGATACGCCATCTGTTCATCCGGCACGCTTCGTCGAATGACACTCGCGAGCCGCGTGAGTAACTCATTTCCAGCCAAGTGACCGTTTGTGTCGTTGAAATGCTTGAAATGGTCAATATCCATCACAATCAGTGACAGCTCGTCCGTTTCGCACTCCCGGAACAAAACGTCCAAATCTTGTTCAAACGAGCGATGGTTTTTAAGACGCGTCAACCCGTCACGAAGCGCCAACGTTTCGATGCGCTGGTACAGCATCGTCTGATGGAGCGCGAGCGAGGCTTGTTCCGCAATCGGTCGGACACTGTCAATCTTTTGAGGGGTGATCGGTTTTTTATTGACGACATTGTCGATGACGAGAAGTCCGTATGGAATTCCTTGATGATGGAGCGGAAAAATCGTGCACTCGTCCATCTGTAAGTCGGTATGTAACATGCGCAGCACCGGATCATCGGTGATGCTCGCGTAGACGTGGAGCGGCCGTCCCGAGTCAAGTGTCTGTTTGAACAGATGGTCTGCATGAAACGGGATCGTCATTTTCCGAATCCGTTCGTTCAACTGTTCATCGTGTGTCGAGTCCGTCTCTTTCTCATCAATCAGTCCTTGGAGATCATAATGTTGCCGGGTGATTTCTTCCCAAATGTGAAACCCGTCTTCCGGATTCATCGGACCCGTTCCCATGACTCCGTAAATACTATCTTTTTCCAAATCAGCGAAAAAGATGATCGATCGGTTAAAGCCGAGTCCGTGCCCCGCCGTCACCGATGTCAAAATCGTTTGCAGCAATCGGTCCGGGTCGAGCGTGTCTTGCATCGTAAAACTGACTTCCCGGAAGACGTTCAATTGACGGGAACTCGCCGTCAGCATCCGCAACCGGCTTGATCGCTCTCGCTTCAACTGGTTGACGTAACCAAAGAGCAACGCTGCCCCTAGCCCGAAGAAGATATAACTAAGCAAAAGCGGGAACGACAGCGTTCCCGATTGACTGTATACTAAAAGCCAGCTGACCATGATTGCAACAGTCATGCCTTTCCAGTGAAAACAGACGAGCCCTGTCATAATCAATAACAGCACCGACCAATGTAAATCATAAAAATCGAACAACACCCCGTGCCAAATCACGACAAGGCTGCTCGTCCCTGCGAGCAGCCAGCGATTCAAGGCGGGGGTCGTCATCAACCGAAGGACGTTGAGGACGATGGTGATTAGGATGATGCCGCCAATCAATAGGCCATAAACCATGGTTACCCCTCGTTTCATCGAGTCATCTATACATTTGATTATAAGTCGAATCATCGAACGCGGGACCGGATTTGTCCAATCACTGACCAAACTTTTAACTTACTTGAAGTATTTTCCATAAGTTGTCGAACTCGCTTGTTCTTTCTCATATGAGTGATTTCACATAATCCTTTCATTTACTTTAGCGAAGTAACGTGGAATGATGGAATTAACTAACCTATTTAAGCGAGGTGGAAGCGTGACCCGTACCGAACATCTTGAAGCAACACGGATTTTACAGCATTTGTTTAACGCGTCTTCCTTCGTCGGAATCGACTTTGGTTCCGGCCCCAATCATCATCTACTCTACTTCAACCGAGACGGCAACGAGTCGTGGCTCTCGATTGAAGGACCTTGGTACGTCCATTCATCGGGACCTTCGTTCAACGAAGATGAACAACTCCATCACCTCGTCGGACTCCGGCGTGAACGCGTCCGTTCCATCCTGTTATCTGAAGACAATCCCCATCTTGAACTGACATTTGAATCTGGAGCCGTCCTGTTCGTGAACGGCTATCACGAACAGTATGAAAGTTGGCAGGCCGGAGACGCCCGTCCGCTCGGAGGCGAACACTTCTTACTCGTCGCCATGCCTCAAGGGGACTTGGCCGTCTTTGCAGAGGAAGACGTCTGATGGCAGCCTGGACGGAGATTCTCACGTATATGTTGATTGCCGGTGGTGTCAGTCTCGCGATCATCGTCTTGCGCAAAGTCACGAAAGCATAAGAAAAGAGCGGCCGCGGCCGCTCTTTTCTTATTTTACCGTCTCATCTTCGAACAAGCTCGCCCCGTTCGTCTGGATGACGTCTTGATACCAGAAGAACGAGTCTTTCCGCGAACGCTCGAGCGTCCCCGACCCGTCGTCATGCTTATCGACGTAGATGAAGCCGTAACGCTTGCTGTACTCCCCGGTCGATGCACTGACGAGGTCGATACAGCCCCAGCTCGTATAGCCGATGACGTCGACACCGTCTTCAATCGCCTCCACCATCGCTTTCAAATGGTCACGCAAGTACTCAATCCGATAATCGTCATGAACCGAACCGTCCGCTTCAACCTTGTCATAAGCACCGAGACCATTCTCGACGATGAAGAGCGGTAATTCATAGCGCTCATACAGTTTGTTCAAGATGACGCGAAGTCCCATCGGATCGATTTCCCAACCCCAGTCGCTCGCCTTGAGGTAAGGGTTTTTCACCCCGCTCATAATGTTCCCCGCTGCCTCGTCTTCCGTCTTCTCCGCTTTCTCGGTACGCGACATATAGTAGCTGAGCGAGAAAAAGTCGACCGTGTTCGCTTTCAGTGTCTCGAGGTCCCCGTCTTCCATCACGAGTTCGATTCCGTTCTCACGGAAGAAGCGTTTCGCGAATGATGGATACTCACCACGGACATGGACGTCGCCACAGAAAAAGTTCATCATGCGCTCGGCGTCGTGTGCATACCAGATGTCTTCCGGATTCGAGCTGTACGGATAGACCGGCGCCGCGATGAGCATGCAGCCGATTTGCATCGACGGATCGATCTCTTTTGCCGCTTTTGTCGCGAGCGCACTTGCCACGAGTTGATGGTGCAACCCTTGGTACGTCAACTGCAACTGGTCGTCCCCTTCACGAATCGCCATTCCGAGACTGAGCATCGGCATGAACTGGGCCCCGTTGATTTCATTGAACGTGAGCCAATATTTGACCTTGCCTTGGTAACGTTCGAACAAGACACGGCTGTATCGCTCGAAGAATGTCACGAGGCGACGGTCGCGCCAACCACCGTATGCTGTCGCCAAATGGAGCGGCAACTCGTAATGTGAAATCGTGACGAGTGGCTCGATTCCTTGCGCGACGAGTTCATCGATGACGCGGTCATAGAATTTGAGCCCTTCCTCGTTTGGTTCGAGCTCATCTCCATTCGGGAAGATGCGCGACCAAGCGATCGACATGCGGAACGTCTTGAAGCCCATCTCTTTGAAGAGGGCGATGTCTTCCTTGTAGTGATGATAGAAGTCGATGCCTTCATGGTTCGGGTATGTGTACTCGTCATGCAACTCGAAATCGAACGTCGGGTCATGAATGATTTTCATTCGGTCTTTGCCGCCCGGCATCACATCCGCGATCGAGAGCCCTTTTCCACCTTCTTGGTATCCACCTTCAAATTGGTTCGCCGCCGTGGCGCCACCCCATAAAAAGTTCTTCGCTACTTGTTTCATGTTTGTTCCTCCTCTTAGGCTAAGACGCGCAAGACGCCGTGGTTTGGTTCGACGATGCCGACATGTGTCGGCAAGACATCTAAGTAATTCCCTGTATTCGTGACAATTACCGGGGTAATCGTGTCATAACCGGCTTGGGCAATGGCTTCTAGATCAAATTTCACTAACACCTCGCCCTCGGTCACACGCTGTCCGGCTTGGACGAACGTTTCAAAATGTTTCCCACCGAGCTGGACCGTGTCGAGCCCGACGTGAATCAATACTTCGACGCCGCTATGTGAGCGGAGTCCGATGGCGTGCTTCGATTGGAAGACCGTGACGACTTCGCCATCGAATGGGGCGTAGACGACCCCTTCTGTCGGCATGATGGCAAGTCCTTTCCCCATCGCGCCGCTCGAGAACACTTCATCGCGAACGGTCTCGAGGGAAACCGCTTCTCCTTTGACTGGAGCCGATACCGGGAAACCGACGTGCTCCGATACGGCCGGCGCTACTTCTGCCGTTGTCTGTTCGCCTGTCTCGACTTCTTTATGGAATGCGAACGTGAGTCCGAACGAGACGAGTGTCGCGACCACAAGACCGATCAAGGCGCCGTAGAACGTCATATCGAGACCCGTCGCCGGAATCATGACCGGGATACTGAACACGCCGAGACCACCCATCGCGTAAGCCGCCGTGCCAAGCATACCGCCGACGACCCCGCCGGCCGCACCGCCAACCATCCCGAAGACGAACGGTTTCTTGCGCGGAAGCGTCAATCCATAAATCGCTGGCTCTGTGATGCCGAACACGCCGGCAATCGTCGATGACGTCCCGAGCCCTTTCGTCTTCGGGTCACGCGCCTTCAATGTGATGGCGAGCGTTGCCCCGACCTGACCGAACGTCGCCATGAGGACTCCGACGACGATCGTGTCCATGCCGACGACCGCCAAGTTGTTGATGATGATCGGCACGAGCCCCCAGTGGAGACCGAACATGACGAGCACTTGCCAGAACGCGCCGATGAAGGCGATAGCGACGACCGGACTGAGTTCATATAAGAACGAATAGCCGCCGGCGAGTCCTTGGCTCGCGTATGTCGCGACCGGACCGATCGCGAGGAATGTGAGCGGGACGACAATCAAGAGTGCCATCATCGGTGTCGTGAAGTTACGGACCGCTTCATGCGTGTGTTTGTTAAAGAATGTCTCAACTTTCGATGACACATACGCTGCTAAGATGATTGGAATGACCGAGGACGCGTAGCTCATCAAGACGACCGGTACCGTGAGGAACGTGAGCGACTCGCCCGCTCCTTGCATCGCGACGATGGCCGGGTAGACGAGCGCACCCCCGATAATCATCCCGATATACGGATTGCCGCCAAACTTCTTCGCTGCCGAATGGCCGAGAATGACCGGTAGGAAGTAGAAGAGTGCGTCAGCCGCTGCGTTCAAAACAATATACGTGCCCATGTCTTGCGTGAGCAGACCGAGGGCGACGAGAATCGCGAGCAACCCTTTCAATAGACCGCTACCGGCCATCGGACCGAGAATCGGGGTAAAAATCCCCGCAATCACATCAATCAACCGGTTAAAGACGCCCGATTTTTCCGTATCGTCGTTCGATGACGTCTGGAATCCGCCCGCCTCGACCACGTCTTGGTAGACGTAAGGGACGTTGTTGCCGATGACGACTTGGAACTGACCGCCGCTTTGGACGACCGTGATGACACCGTCATGGTTTTTTAACGCCTCGGGATTGGCTTTTTGTTCATCTTTTAATTTAAAACGTAGCCGTGTCGCACAATGGAACACGCTTTTGACGTTATCTTTCCCGCCGACGTGACGAATGATGTCCGCCGCGAGCGTTTTTGTTTGGCTCATACTATTCACTCCTTTAATTTGGATAAAAAGAAAAACCTAAATGAACGCACACGGGAGGTGTCGTCATTTAGGTTTGGCCTGCATCATCAGTAACCATCCTTAGGATCGTCGTTCTTTCATTAAGTTTTCGATATGAATCATCATATACAACCGCTCATCGGTCGAGACCTCGTAATTGTACTTCGTGGCGATCAACCCTGCGATTTTCTCGACACATTCGTAAGCATCCGGATAACGCAGCTTCACCATCTCAAACAGCGTCTCATCACCGCCGGGTTTAATCTTCTCCCCGGAGGCGATCCGTTGGACGAAGTATTTCAAGTGGGTCAAAAACCGTGAGTAGGCGTACGACTCTTCGTCCAAATCAATTTGAAAGTGGTACGTGATGATGGTGAGAATCGCTTGCGTGGCGCGTGTCATCTCGGTGACGAGATGTAAGTTCTCACCTTTTGCACCCGACATCGTCGCGTTGACGAGATGGAGGGCGATCGCGACCGCCTCGTCTTCGTCTAACTTGACGTCATGCCGGTCGTTAATCAGGGCGACCGCTTCTTTCCCGATCGCGAACTCGGGTCCATAAAACCGCTTCACTTCCCAAACGAGCGGGTTACGGATGATGATTCCATCTCGATATCGGCTGAGAGCGAAATGGATGTGGTCGGCGAGGGTCACGTAAAGCGAGTCATGGACCGGCTTCTCGAGTCGCATCTCCGCGAGCTTGACGATTTCTTTGACCGTATCCATCTCGGTAGCCGGCATCTCATTCAAAAAATGGACAAACCGTTCATGGCTTTCTTTACTCTCGAGCGTAAAGACTTTTTCAATCCGCGTTTGATCGATTGCATCGCCTGGACGCTTTTGGAACGCGATTCCCCGTCCCATGACGACTTGTTCTTGACCGTTCGCTTGAATGGCCACGACGTTATTGTTGAACACTTTTGAAATTTGCATGGAATCAATTCACCTCCGCTCAAGTTCGATTGAAAAGAAAAAAACCTAAATTCACACCGGTCCCCACATCTGGATGATCGGCATCAATTTAGGTTTTGCCTGCTTGACCAGTAACAATCCCAAAGTGGATTTTCTTCTTCTCGCTACTAGCATACCCCCTTGAAATCTTGACGTCAACATAAAAATAAAACGCTTACACCGTGACCGTTTTTCATTCGAATAGGATACGTTGCATCCGTTCCGGTGCCGCTAGAAAGTCGCGCATGACACGGACGTGCTCGAGTTCATCAAACGTCGTCGGCCGGAGTCCCGTCTCGACTTGGAGGATGTCGGCGTCCGGATACGACATGAGGATTGGCGAATGGGTCGCGATGATGAATTGACTTCCCGACTTGACGAGTTCATGCATCCTTGCGAGCATCGTCAACTGCCGCATCGGGGACAAGGCGGCCTCGGGCTCATCTAAAATATACAGTCCGCCGTCTCGGAAACGATGGAGCATGAGCGACAAGAACGCCTCCCCGTGCGACTGCTCATGGAGCGATCGACCGCCGTAGGACGCATAAAACCGTTCCGGGTCGGGCGACGTTCGCGCGATCTCATCCACATAGCTCGACAGTTGATATGCCGTCTCGGCCCGGAGGAAAAATCCGTCTTTCGGCCGGTACGCGCCCCGAATCGGACGAAGCGCTTCGAACAGCGGGCTATGTGTCGACTCGGTCTCAAAACGGAACGTCGTCGCGCCGCCTTCCGGATTGAATCCAGCGGCGATGGCCATCCCTTCGACCAACGTCGATTTCCCGCTCCCATTCTCACCAACCAAGAACGTGACCGGCTTCGTCAGCGTCAATTCATCAAATCCATCAAAAATCGGTAGCGAGAACGGGTACCCTGGCTTTTCAATCCGATCTCGCTCTAAGCGGACACCCCGCAAAAATAAGTTTAGTCCCATTCGATCCAAAACAACGCCCCCTCTCCCTCTCTCGATTCGACTCCGTAAACGAGCCCTTGAGCCTCGAGCAACAGCTTGTTGATAGCCAGACCAAGTCCGTGACCGTTCGAACGGTCCCCTTTCACATACATATCCCAGATGTTGGCGCGCATCGTCTCGGCAATGCCCGGCCCTTCGTCTTCGATTTCAAGCCGTCGCTCGGAGAGCCTGATCGTGATCACACCTCCTAGTGGACTGGCGTGATACGCGTTCTGAAGAAAGTTCGACAGCACACGCTCCATCGCCAATCGGTCCGCCTGGACGACCGCGTCCTCGACGAGTTCAAGTGTGACCGTCACTTCCTTATGACGGAACCATTCATCCATCCGCGAGACAGTCTCTTTAATCAATGCATCCAAACGAACGGACTCGAGCGAAAGTGTCACGTTGCCCGCGGATAGTTTGGAGTATTCGAGCATCTGACTGACGAGCCGATCGATCCGATCGACTTCCTCGGTTAAACTGCGACCCGTCGCCGCCACATCTTCTTGTTTGACGACACCGAGTTCAAGCATTTCGGCCTCGTTCCGGACAATGGCAAGCGGGGTCCGGACATCGTGCGTAACCCCTGAGATGAATGTATTTTGCATCCGTTCTTTCTCTTCGAGTGATGTGTTCATCTGACGGACCGCTTCCGTCAAATCTCCAATCTCGTCGTCGGTGACAGGCGGTAGTGTGATGTCATGCCGGCCCGACATGATGGCTGTGGTCGCCTGCTTCAACTCGACGAGCGGGGACGTCAAACGCCGCCCCATCCAATACGTCACACCGACGGCGACGATGAGCGCGAGCAAGAACCCGCTCCCGAGAATGACGTAGATTTGACGAAACTGCGGATTCGACAGCGGGACGGGTGCGTACGTCACGATTTGTACATCCCCTTCTTCCCGAAGGAACGTCAATAACCGCGCCCCGTTCACACTGACCTCATCTCGTTCGGAAAGTAAGTCTGGATCGAGGACTGGCGACATATGTCGACGCATCCTGCCCCCACGATCAAGATTGACCGCCTCCCCGTCTTGAAACACGAGAACATCGAGTTGACCCGGTATGCCGCGTCCATCCACAAGCGCCTCATACACGATGTCCGCTTCACGCTCGAGTTGGTCATAGCTCTCCGTCTCCGCGAAACGCCCAATCAGGAGTGATGTCAGACCAAATGTGAGCACCGCCATGACGACGAGAGGGAGGATCGCGGTCCAGAGCAACTTCTTCATCAACCGGCTCATCGGACTTCCTCCAATCGATAACCGACGCGATGCACCGTCTTCAAGTACCGCTTCATCGTCGGCAATTTGTCACGCAACTGTTTGACGTGCGTGTCGACCGTGCGCGTGTCCCCGGCGAACGTATAATCCCACACCTCGTCGAGTAGGCGGTTGCGATCGAGCGCTTCTCCACTATGTTTCAAGAAGAAGAGGAGCAACTCGTATTCTTTATTGGTCATTCGAATCGCTTGCCCGGCGTCGGTCACCGTGCGTGAACGTGCGTCCACCGTCATGTCGCCGAACGAAATCTCGTCCGTCTGTTTGACGAGACGTTTCAGGCGAATTTCGAGTTCTTTTAACACGATCGGTTTGACCAAATAATCGTCGGCCCCGAGCTCGAGGCCGAACACACGGTCATCCGCCTCTCCTCGTGCCGTCGCCAAGATGATGGCCGGCCGCGGCTTGAGCGTCTTCAATTTTGGAATGAGCGTCCAACCTTCCCCGTCCGGCAGACGAACGTCGAGCAAGACCGCATCGAACGGTTGCTCGAGCTGCCGTTTCGCTTCGGCGAGTGTACCGGCCACACTGACGTGAAACCCCGCGTACGTTAAAAAGCGGGCGAGCCCGTCCGCTAATTTCGGTTCATCTTCGACTACGAGTACGTTCATCTCTATCGCCTCCACTCCCATTATATCGCATCGGGTAACGAACCCATCGTTTCCCAAAGACAATTTGCAGAAACCTTGCAACTCCCTCACAACTTTTGTACGCCCTCGCTCTACACTTGAAGTAGTAAAGGAGGAGATTGATATGAAGACATCTAAATTAGCTATCGCCCTGGCCGGTCTACTTGCCGTCTCAGGTACCGGCGTCTATGCTGCCACAAACGATACGACAACGACCGACGGAACGGAGACGACGACCCAATGCGAACGTGGGGAACGTGGAGAGCGAGGCATGTTCGGTGACCGAGCAGCCGGGCAGGCCGCTTTGCTCGAGGCGCTTGGCTTGACCGAAGCCGAGGTGGAAGCAGCGCGAGAAGAAGGAGAATCGCTTCCCGAACTCGCGGAAGAAACAGGCATCACGATCGAACAGTTCATTGAGGCGATGATCTCTTCTCATGAAGTGAAACTTGACGCCGCGGTCGAATCCGGTGACTTGACGCAAGATGAGGCCGACGCGATTCTTGCCGACCACGAAGAGCGTTTTGCTGACGTCACGAGTTACGACGACTTAGGCGACATGCGCGGCTTTGGCGGTGGACGTCACGGAGGTGGGCATGGTCCTCATCACGGTGGTCAATTCGGTGGATCGAACCAAGATGAGGACACACCTGCGGTCGATGATAACGTAGACAAGCAGAGCACCAATTCACTGTAAGCAAAAAGGCAACCACGAGGGTTGCCTTTTCATATGGCCAATAACAGCAGAGCGTATCCGATAAGCCCAACGGCAAAGGCGCGGAAACTGCTGTCCCGCTCTTCCGGCAACTCTTCCTTCATGACGTTCAAAATAATCCCACCGGCCAAGAACGCGACAATCATCGACAGCGTCACTTCATGGAGCGCGGAAAATACGCCGACGCCCCACCCGGCAAGCACGGCCAACGACAACCACAATCGGCCTCGCCTGTCATATTGCTGGCGATGGTGGTGCCTCAAACCTTGGTCGACCGTGACGAAGTGAATCCCTAGCGCAAGAAAGTAGAGCGTCATCGCCCACACCGTATCAAATTCGCTCTCCGCGAGCACATAGCCGATACTGAAGTTGTAAACGACGAACAACGCCATATGAATCCAAAACACATTGCCTTTCCCACGGTTCTTCATTTGCGTGGCCAATCGTTCCAGCCCATAAAACACGGCCAATCCGAGCATGCTGACGACGAGGATGTGATTCTCGATCGAGGCGAACAGCCCACTCTCGAGATGTCCTTCGAGCTCGCGTTGATATTCGTTCAGCTCAGGTAAAAGGTGTAGAAACACATAGGCGACGGCGACACCGCCGGCGAGTGACAGAAACCGGCTCCGCGGCGTCTCGCGCACGTGAATCAACTGTCCAGAGAAGTAATGAATCAAGGCAAATCCGATGGCGAACAACAAGCTTAACCAAAACATCCAGTCACCTCCGACACGTTACCCGAAAGCCGAACTGTACGTGATGACTCCCGGTCCTTGTTCCTTACCCGAGTGTCCTCCCGGATACACTCATTCGCCTCGTTCGGCACGTTGCCGCGCCCGAATCTCTTTCTCGACGCGACGGAGCGCCTTCTTCGAACCGCGAGCAAAGTCGTGGGCTTCTTTCCGGTCCCGATAATCGACGAATAATGTCTCCAGGTCATAACCAGCCGGATACAAGTCGAGCGCTTTCGCCTCACGCCGAACCCGACGGAGCGGATGCTCGCTGAAGACACCGTCGACATACACGGTGACTTGGCGCAACGATGCGTCCATCGCATAGACGAGTCCGACTTGATTCGTCTCGAGCAGACGGATCCGGTCCCCTTTTGACAGAACTTGATCTGGTTCGATGACGGATGAGACGACTGCTTGCGTCAGACGTGCCGGATCGACGAGCGACTGGTCGTACGACTTGTCGTGCATATAGCGGGCCGCCTGCTTCAAAATCGATTCGGGCAATTTCATTTTCCGGGCAATGAACAAGGCGTTGCTGTCGCCGGACTGCCCGATCAACAACCGATATTTTGGTTCGAGCGTGTCTGGGTCGAACTGCATGGCCGCGTTCATAAAGTCAGGATGCGTCTCGGAGTACGCTTTGATTTCGCCGTAATGGGTCGAGGCGACGACGAGACAACCTCGTTTATATGCTTCCTCTAAAATTGCGATGGCGAGGGCCGCTCCCTCGTTCGGTTCGGTCCCGCTTCCAATCTCATCGAATAACAGTAACGACCGTTTCCCCGCCTTCTGCATGATGTTCGCCACGTTATGCATATGGGCCGAGAACGTGCTGAGCGCCGAACCCATGTCCTGGTTGTCCCCGATATCGACGAATACGTCGTCAAACGTCGAGATGTCCGTATCCGGATGGGCCGGGATATGAAGTCCGCTCATCGTCATCAAACTGAGCAGACCGATCGTCTTCAAGACGACCGTCTTCCCGCCGGCGTTCGGTCCGGTGATAATCAGACCGCGGTACGTGTCCCCGAGCGAGAAGTCGAGAGGGACCGCCCGTTCGAGGAGCGGATGGCGGACTTGTTTCAAACGGATTTTCCCGACAGCGTTCACGCGAGGGGCGATGCCATCGAGGGCTTGGCTATACTTCCCTTTCGCGAACACCATGTCGTATTGGGCGATGACATCAAGCGTCGCCTCGATGGTCGGCAACGCTTCCGCCACCATGCCGGTGAGCGTGGCGAGCACTTGATAGATTTCGACCGCTTCCTCCGTTCGTTTGACGACGAGTTCCGCGTTCAACTTCGCGACCGCCTCTGGTTCGATGAAAACGGTCGTGCCTCGGCTCGACGTGTCGATGATTGTCCCAGCGACTTTATGTTTATATGACGCTTTGATTGGAATTGTGAATCGGTCTTGTTTCTTCGTCACAAAGCCGTCTTGAATCGCTTCCCGGTTTGCGGCGCTCTTCAAGAACTTGCTCAACCGCTCCTCGATCCGTCCTTCGAGAATGTCGATTTGTTTGCGGACGCGTTTCAATTCTTTGGACGCCTCGTCGACGACCCGTCCCCCACGAATCGATTGGACGATGTCTTCCTCGATGCTGCGCCACTCGCTCATCTCATCCGCGTAAAGGGACAAGAGTGGGGCAAAGAACGCCTGCTCGGCCATGAACCGCTTCAGTTTCCGGGCCCCGCGGAAAAATTCGGCGACGGCTTCGAGTTCGCTTGCCTCGAGCTGGATGCCACGGCTGATTTTACCGATGAGCGGTTCCATAGCAGACACCCCGATAAAGGGGACGTGTGACGTCGCGTCGAGAATCGCGCGTGCTTCCGATGTCTCTTGAAGCCGTTTTTTCACCGTTTGCAGATGGCTTGTCGGACGCTGGTTTCGCAACAAGTTGCGTCCGAATCCGCTGATGCAGTATCGTTCGACGTGATGAATCAAGTCGTTGTATTGTAGTTTGTCTAATGTTTGTTCATTCATGATGGAGTCTCCTTATTTTGTGATGGAGATACCGCGCAAACAAAAAGCGTCGGCCGATGACGACCAACGCAAAAAGACAGACCGGTGTCTGGCAGTTTATGAAGGGCGGTATCTGTAACAGAACATGAAGGCATGACAAAAAGACGCGTCATCCAACAATTTTCAGTTCGTTAGGCAGATACAACCTCACTCATTAACATGCAACACCTTTCCCATTCAGTTTCGCCCTAACTATACAACAGATTTTCGAAGAAGTAAAATTTCTAGAGAACGCTTTCAAATTAGGTCTTGATATCTATACATCGGCGTGCTATCTTGAGGGTGAAGAAACGAATAATGATCACATGTGACTGATTCGATCAGGCATGGGGTAAGACGAAAGGCTCACGCCACCCGTCTATACTCCATGCCTGTTTTGTTTTTTCACAATCATTTTTCAAGCGAAAGGATGAATCGAACATGTTATTGAATAAGTGGATGAAGAGACATACACTGACACTTTACGCACCCATGGAAGGAGACATCATTCCACTTGAGGAAGTGACCGACCCCGTCTTCAGCGAGAAGATGATGGGCGACGGGATTGCCATCATGCCGACGGACGGAACGGTCGTCGCACCGGTAGATGGAACCATCATTCAGGTCGCACCGACGAAGCACGCGATTGGTATCCGTTCGGGAGACGGAGCTGAAATTTTGATTCATGTCGGACTCGATACGGTCGAACTTGCGGGTAGCCCATTCAACGTCCACGTCAAAGTCGGTGACACGGTCACGACCGGACAGCCACTCTTGACGGCCGACTTGGAACAAATTCAGCGAGCCGGTAAAGACACGGTCACTCCGATGGTCATCACAAACGGGAGCACGTTAGAGCACCCGTATTCGTTCCATGCAGGAGGCCCATCGCTTCCCGGGAAAACCGTCGTCGCTCAAGCGGAACAATGACTCCTCGTTAGGAGGACACATGTTAAAAATTAAAAAGATTTTAAACAACAACGCGGTCATCGTCTCGGACGAGGGCGAAGAGAAGATCGCCATCGGACCAGGCGTCGCGTTCAAGAAGGCTCGCAACGATATCGTCAATCCGCATAAGGTGGAAAAGCTGTTCGTCATGTCGGAGAATGATAAGTTTCAACAACTGCTGACACGGATTCCGATTGAGCACTTCACGATTTCAGAAGAAATCATTTCGCATGCGGAAAAACGGCTCGAGACGACGTTCAACGAACACATCCATATCGTGCTCACCGATCATATCTCGTTTGCCATCGAGCGCGAGCAAGAAGGCATCTCGCTTCGCAACAAGCTGTTGAATGAGATTAAGATTTTATATCGCAACGAATACGAAATCGGGTTATGGGCGCTTCACCTCATCGAGGACAAACTCGGCGTGAAGATGCCGAAAGATGAGGCGGCCTTCATCGCGCTGCACATCCATACACTAAAAGTGAAGGGAGGTGATTTACGCAAGACGGTCAAACAGACGACAATCGTACGTGACATGATTCAATCGATTTCGAGACGACTCGATCTATCTATAGAAGAAGATGACTTATCCTATCAACGCTTATTAACTCATTTACGATTCGTCATGGATCGGGTCAACCATTACGATCACCATACGATCGACGAAGATATGCTTCTCATGATTCAAACGAAGTTCTCGTCGGCCTATGCATGTGCGTCTGACGTCGCCAACGAAATGGAAGACTTATACGGCATCGTCTTGCCCGAATCAGAGCTTGGTTACATCACGCTCCACATTCAACGCCTGCAAGATCAACACCATCAAAAAGGAGGACATTCACAATGATGAACTTTTTACAACGTCTCGGACGTTCCCTCATGTTGCCGGTTGCGGTACTTCCTGCAGCGGCCATTCTCATGGGAATCGGTTACTGGATCGACCCGGTCGGCTGGGGTTCTGAAAACATCGCCGCCGCATTCTTGATCAAAGCCGGTTCAGCAATCATCGATAACATTCCAATTCTCTTCGCAGTCGGGGTCGCCCTCGGTATGGCGAAAAACCGTGACGGCTCAGCCGCTCTAAGCGGACTTGTCGCCTTCCTCACGGTCACGACACTCTTGTCTTCGGCAACGGTCGCCTTGTTCCAAGGTGTCGACGTCGAAGCCGTCAACCCAGCGTTCGGTAAGATTGCCAACGCGTTCGTCGGTATCTTGTCAGGTATCGTCGCCGCTCAAATGTACAACCGCTTCAGTCATGTGAAACTTCCAGACGCGCTCGCCTTCTTTAGCGGGAAGCGTCTCGTGCCAATCATGACGGCATTCTCGATGATCCTCGTCTCGGTCGCCCTTTACTTCGTCTGGCCGGTCGTGTACACAGGACTCGTCGGATTTGGGGAAACGATCTCTAAAATGGGTGCAATCGGGGCAGGCCTTTACGGCTTCTTCAACCGTCTCTTGATCCCAACTGGTCTTCACCACGCCTTGAACTCGGTATTTTGGTTCGATGTGGCCGGCATTAACGATATCGGTAACTTCTGGTCAGGTGAAGGTGTGAAAGGGATTACTGGACGCTATCAAGCCGGGTTCTTCCCGATTATGATGTTCGGTCTTCCGGCAGCAGCCCTCGCCATGTACCATACAGCGAAAACAAAACGTAAAAAACAAGCGGCCTCGCTCCTTCTCGCCGCAGCGTTCGCATCGTTCTTCACAGGTGTCACGGAACCGCTCGAATTCTCGTTCATGTTCCTCGCACCAGTTCTCTACCTCGTCCACGCGGTCTTGACAGGAGTTTCCCTCTTCATCGCGGCGACGTTCCAATGGACGGCCGGATTCGGCTTCAGCGCCGGTCTTGTCGACTTTGTCCTCAGCTCACGGTTACCGCTCGCGAACCAGCCGTACATGTTGCTCGTTCAAGGTCTCGTCTTCGGTGCCATCTACTACGTCATCTTCCGCTTCATGATCGTCAAGCTCAACTTGGCAACGCCAGGCCGTGAGTCAGACGAAGCTGTTGACGCGGTCGCAACGGAAACTGCTCCTGAAGGCGAAACAAAAACGGCTCCAGTCGCTGCCGGCGGTCAATATTCAGCGATGGCAGCGATGATTTACGATGGTCTCGGTGGCGATCAAAACGTCACAGGCATCGAGTCATGCGTCACGCGCCTCCGCGTCGATGTGAAAGACATGGATACGGTCGACCAAGCCCAAATCAAGAAAGCGGGCATCCCTGGTATCAAGGTTGTCAGCCCGAACCACATTCAAGTCATCGTCGGAACGAACGTCCAATTCGTCCTCGAAGAGATTGAAAAACTCCGGAGCCATCGCGCCGGGTAACTGACGAAAGCCACCTCGCGCACGAGGTGGCTTTTTGCCGTCTTGGCTCATATGTTAACAAAATTGTCGTTCACTCAGCTCTTCTTTTTGACTGACATCAACATGAGCGAAACCGTGATGGAATAAATCAATAAAAATAGGACAATGCCTAACTCGAGTGCCGACTCAAACATGGAATCTCCTCCATTTCATCCTCTTTTTACTATCATTCCCATTTAATATTGATACAAACTGGATTTGCGAAATGAGTTGGTCCTATTCACGTACAAAAAAGCCCTCTTCTAAAAAGAGGACCTTCGTATAGGCTACATACTGCGAAGTCTGGCAATCCGTTCAGCCGGGTTCGGGTGCGTCGAGAACAGACCGCTCAGCTTTTTCTTAAGCGGGTCTGAAAAGTAAAGCGACGCCGAGGCACGAGAGGCTTCCTTCACCGGTGTTTGGATATTCGCGATTTTCTCTAGCGCCGACGCGAGCGCATCCGGATTACGCGTCAACTCGGCCCCGCTCGCATCCGCCAAAAACTCGCGATTTCGCGAGATGGCCAAGTTGACGAGCGTGGCGATGAGCGGCGCAAGAATCAATAACACCAGCCCGACGATCATAAAAATCGGATTTTGGTTGTTGTCGCGGCGTCCACCGACACTTCGGAAGAAGAGCATCCGTGAGCCGATATCACTCATGATGGCGATGACCGAGACGAGGGCGAGCGTCACTGTCGCCAATCGCACATCGTAATTTTTAATATGGGCGACTTCATGGGCGATGACGCCTTCGACTTCTTCTCGCGTCAACTGATCGAGCAGTCCGGTCGTCACGGCGACGGCCGCTTTCTCTGGTTTCAGGCCGGTCGCGAACGCATTCGGTGACGCATCATTGATGATAAAGATGCGCGGCATCGGGACACGCGCGACCATGGCCATGTTCTCAACCGTGTGCCACAGAAATCGGTGCTGGTCGACCGAGGTGATTTCTTGGGCATGGTTCATCTTCATGACGATGTTCGTGCTCGACATGATGACAATCCCGATATAAAACAACGAGAACACCGGAGTGAAGATGAGGCCTGGGAGCGGGTCACCATAGTTCAAATATGAGATGACCACTCCAACGGCCAAGACGAGCAGGACGAATCCGGCCACGATGAACACGGTTTTGATTTTATTTTTACGAATTTGTTCATACAGGATCATCGTCGCCACCCCAATCCATTAGAATGAGACACGCACGTTTTCGCGTTCTTCCTCACGTGCTTCGAGCATGTCGCGTTTTTCGAAATTATGGACGGAGGCGATGATGTTCGTCGGGACCGATTCGACTTTCGTGTTATATTTCATGACCGTATTGTTATATAACTGCCGTGAATAGGCGACTTTGTTCTCCGTCTGTGTCAATTCTTCTTGGAGCATCTTAAAATTCTCGTTCGCTTTCAAATCTGGGTATGCCTCCCGAAGCGCGAACAAATTCTTCAATGCGCCGCTCAATTGATCGTTCACTTCCATCTGTTCTTGACGGCTCGTCTTCGAACCGAGTTGATTCCGTAACTCAACAACTTTTGCGAGCGTCTCTTGCTCATGCTTGGCATAGCCTTTTACCGTTTCGACCAAGTTCGGAATCAAATCGTAACGCCGTTTCAGCTGCACATCAATCTGTGCCCACGCCTCGTCGACCCAGTTCCGATATTTGACGAGCCCGTTGTACATCGAAAAATAGATGAACGCCAAGACAACGATGATACCGATTGCGATAATCCAACCCATTTCGACACCTCATTTCATGATTTTCTCCTGTATTAATTCCCTTTTGTCGTATACCATAAGCATAACTTAGGGAATATGTAGAAAATGATTCATATATGCTGTGGGTTCTCTCACGAATTCATACAAAGGAGTGTCATCATGTCCGTTCCTACCATCGTTGTTGCCGTGAAAGCGGTGATTGTGCAAGACGGCCACATTCTCATCATCAAACGAGCTGATGATGACGAGGCCAATCCCGGCACGTGGGAACTCGCCGGAGGCAAACTCGACTTTGGCGAGTCGCTCGAACGCGCTCTTGAACGGGAAGTGTTCGAAGAGGCCGGTTTGCATGTGGCGGTCCAGCAATTGTTGTACGCCACGACGTTTTTGACCGCCCCGGATCGTCAAGTCGTCATCATGACGTACTTAGCTCACCCGGTCGCGACGACCGTCACCCTCTCCGAGGAGCACAGTGATGCCAGATGGGTGACGGCTGACGAAGCGCAAACCTTATTACATCGTCCGATTCTCGACGATTTGAATTCACACGACGTATGGACCTTGCTTCAACCAAAAATGATCAACGGACAGGAGTGTAAATCATGCTTGTGACTGACCTCGATTCACGCTTGACGGAGCTATACGACGAGATGGTGACGCTCCGCCGTCACTTCCATCAACATCCCGAACTTTCATTCGAAGAACGAGAGACACCTCGGACGATTGCAGCTTATTTGCGCGACCTCGGCCTCGATGTGCGCGAACATGTCGGTGGCAACGGTGTTGTCGCACGGATTCATGGCGGCGAAGGTCCGACCATCGCGTTTCGGGCCGACTTTGACGCCTTGCCGATTCAAGATTTAAAGGACGTCCCGTACCGTTCGAAAGTGAATGGCTCGATGCACGCTTGCGGTCATGATGCGCATACGGCGACTTTGCTCGTCCTTGCGAAAGCACTCACGGAAATCGACCTTCCGGGAGATGTCGTCCTCATTCACCAGTTCGCTGAAGAACTCGCGCCAGGTGGGGCCAAACCGATGATCGAAGATGGATGTCTTGACGGTGTCGATTATATTTACGGCTCTCATATTTGGACCCCGCTTCCATACGGGACGATTGGTGTGAAGACGGGACCGATCATGGCCGCGGCTGATCGCTTCGAACTGACCGTCAAAGGCAAAGGTGGTCACGGGGCCATCCCGCAACACACGGTCGATGCCGTCATGGTCGGAACGAATATCGTCAGCCAGTTGCAACAAGTCATCAGTCGTCGCATCGACCCGCTCGAACCGGCCGTCTTAACTGTCGGCACGTTCGTTGCCGGTCAGGCGTTCAACGTCATCGCCGATGAAGCGAAGCTGTCTGGCACGGTACGGACGTTCACACCGGAGACGCAAACACGCATCATCGCCGAGATGGAGCGGACTATCACCCATATCTGTTCGGCGAGCGAAGCGCACTACGAGCTCGACTATATCCGGGGCTACCCCGCCGTGATCAACCATCCCATCGAGACCGATCACGTCCGTCGCAGCGCCGCTCGCGTCGTTGGCACCGATGGCGTCATCGAGATGTCCCCGCTCATGGTCGGAGAAGATTTTGCCTATTATATGCAACACGTACCGGGCAGCTTCTTCTTCACCGGAGCCGGTAACCCGGAAGTCGGTGCCGTCTTCCCTCATCATCATCCCCGCTTCGATGTGGACGAACGGGCGATGCTTCATACCGCCCGCGTCCTCATGCAGGCGGCATTCGAGACATGGAACGCGCCTAAAAAAGAAGACTGACGCCGCGGCGTCAGTCTTCTTTTGTTTGTTCAGGCAACATCGATACGAGCACTTGGTCAACACGTTTGCCGTCCATATCGACGACCTCGAATCGAAGACCATATGCTTCGACAACGTCTCCCCGTTTTGGGAAATCGCCAAGCGCATAAATAACAAGTCCGGCAAGAGTATGATACGAGTTACGCCCTTCATCAAAACGATTGTCTCGAATTCCGAACGTCCGCTTCAAATCCTCAATCCCGAGCAAACCATCGGCCAAGTACGAACCGTCTTCACGGCGCACGACTTCCGGTGTCTCTTCTTCAATCATCACTTCGCCGACGATTTCTTCTAGAATATCGAACAATGTGACCATCCCGAGGAATCCGCCGTACTCATCGAGCACGAAGGCGATTTCGACGCCATTCTTTTGCATCATCTGCAACACCTGGCTCGCTTCTCGCTGTTTTGGGACGATGAGTGGTTGTTTGATTCGCTTCAAAATTTGTGAGGGCTCCCGAAGCGTCGATAATGTCAAAATGTCACGGACATCGATATAACCGACGAACTCGTCGAGCGTATCGCGCCCGACCGGGAGTTTATTGTGTTTACTCTCATAAATCGATTTCTTGATATCGTCCATATCGTCTTCAAGGTCGACCCATTCCAGCGTCGTCCGCGGTTGCATCAATTCATAAATCAGCTGGTCATGGAACGCAAACACACGCTCGACCTGCTGCACTTCCTCGTGTGCGAATGCCCCTTGCTGAGCTCCTTCGAACAAGAGTTGCTTGATTTCAAGCTCGGTCTCACCACTCGACTGCTCCGCTTTCAAGCCAAGCAATTTGAAAAGGAAGAGTGTCGACTTCGACAAAATCCAAATAAACGGTCGCATCACTTTACTAAATAAGTCGAGTGCCGGAATGATCGCCATCGTGACTTTTTCCGGAGCCACGAGCGCAATCCGTTTCGGCACGAGCTCACCGATGATGAGCGACAAATACGTAATAATCGTGACGACGACGACGTAACCGACGGTCGGTGCGTACTGGGGACTCATGCCAAGATTGGCGAACACATCGGCGAGCGGCGCCGAGAAACGCGCACCCCCGTAAGCCCCGTTGATGATACCGATCAATGTGATTCCGACTTGGACAGTCGATAACAGGTCGGTCGGATCTTTTGAATACTTGAGTGCGATTTCGGCACTGCGTTTACCACGGCTCGCCTCGACTTCAAGTTTGGCCGGTTTGGACGAGATCAGTGCGATTTCCGTCATCGCGAAAATCCCGTTCAACACAATCAAGAATAAAACGATCAGTAAATCGATCACTATGGAAGAATCCACTGTTTTCATCACCTCTGCGTATATTTCGTACTACAATCTCATCATATCAGAGATTTGTTATTCACCTGTACCCGTTTCACTCAAGAAAAAAGCCCCTTCAACGTGAAGTGGCTTCGGGTGCGCCTTCCTGATGCAGGGCCGCCGCTTGAGATTGTTTGAAGACGATGACGCCTAAGAGCAACACCATCAACCCGATGACCTGCCCTGGGGACAGTGACAACTGTTGCATCCCGAACGCTCCCGTTAGGTCGACGGCGAGCGCCCATATCAACTGAGATACGAGAATGATGGACACCGATAGCGTCGGTCCGAGCAATTGAATGCTTCGCATCACACAGAAGACGACACCGACCCCGAGCAACCCGCCGAGCGCGTATATCGGCGAGATTTCGAATACGCCGTGAACATTACCACCGAACAAAGCGAGTGGGACAAGCGATCCAAGCAAGCCGACAATGAAGACGAGCACCGTTGTCGCCCATGCCCCCAGATGGGCGTTCATTTTGGCATTGACTGCAGCTTGTACACTAATAAATGCGCCGGCTACCGCCGAACAGATGATTCCTACTATCATGAGTTGCCTCCTTATTCGTACAACATGCCATTGGCACGTTCTTTTAATCGAGTCGCATCTAAAATCGTTACTTTTGTCCGCGTCTTTTCGACGAGCCCTTCATCCGCGAACGATTGTAACGTCCGATTCAAATGACGATAACTCGTCCCGAGCCATTCCGCCACTTCTTTTCGTTTCAACTGACTCATCTCGTCTTGGAACAAGTCGTTCCCTGATTCGCTGAGCGAGACGAGATATCCCGCCAATCGTTCTTCGAGTGTCGACATGAGATGGTTCGACGAGGCATTCGCCTCGATGAACAGTTTCTCAGATACGCCGCGCAGAAGATGCTCCGTGAACTCGATCGTTCGGTTATGCGTGCGGAGCACATCAAACGGCACGCGCAGACAGGTTACTGCCCCGACCGCCTCGACCGTGTGGAGTACGTTGCGTCCGCTGGCGTATTCGATATCCCCAATCAATGTTGGGGCCATCTTTAAACGGAGCAAGCGCAACTTGCCTTCCTCGCTCAACGTATAGATTTTGACACGCCCTTCTAACACGACGAAGAGAGACTCGATCGGGTTATCGTTCGTGCAGAGCATCGCTCCGGACGGATACGTCACAATCGTCGATGCCTCTAATGTTTGTTCCGAGAACAGGTGGGCCCACCCGAGTCGTTCTAGTGCTGCCTCTACTTTCATCCGTCTCCCCCTTACGTGAACGTGTAAATGCCAATCCCGGCGACCATCAAGGCAAGTCCTGTGAGCTGACCTTGGTTGAGCGGTTTCCGTTTCACACCAAACCATCCGTTCACATCAATCAAAAACGCCCCGATCAATTGGGCGACGAGCAAGACGCAGATCGCCCAAGTCACACCGAGCTGTTGAATAGCGGTCAGTTCTCCGAAAACGACAAACACCCCGAACAGACCGCCCAAGCTATAGTACCAAGGTACGCGCCGAAACGCCGTCATGTCTGCATCCCGCTTGAACGCATAAATGAGAAGAGCAAGTACAAGACCAATGAGGTGAACGACCGTGACCGACATCCAAGCACCGACCGCGTAGCCGAGCTTGGCATTAAAGATCCCTTGCAATGCGATGAACGTGCCCGAAAGCACGGCAAATAACAGACCCATCCGATTTCCTCCTATCTCCTCGTCTGACTTTACGTGAGATGAGAAGGCTTGAAAAGGACATATGTCCGAAAAAAAGACAACTTAGGAGTAACCTAAGCTGTCTGTGGGATTATCCGAGCAATTTGACGATTTCTGCTCCGACTTGTTCTGAAGATTGCGGATTTTGTCCGGTAACGAGACGTTCGTCGACCGTTACGTTGACAGCCCAGTTGTCTGCGCCATCAAATTTTCCACCGCGCTCGCGCATCGCCGATTCAAGGAGGAAAGGTACCGCTGAGTCAAGCTGCATCTCGCGTTCCTCGGCATCCGTGAATCCTGTCACGCGCTTGTCTTTGACGAGCGGATCTCCGTTGCTCAAATTAACGTTGACGAGTCCAATCGGTCCATGACAGACGG
Source organism: Exiguobacterium sp. s16 (assembly GCF_018618115.1). Lineage (NCBI taxonomy): Bacteria > Bacillati > Bacillota > Bacilli > Caryophanales > Exiguobacterium > Exiguobacterium sp. s16. The sequence goes on from NZ_JACSLM010000006.1 coordinate 55,490, forward strand.
CCGCGACGACGTTTCCGCCTTCATACGTATCACGGATGACACGCTGTAACGTTTCACTGTTCGGGAAATCAACGACCGTACCGTGTCCTCCCGGAAGGAAGACTGCGTCATACGTGTCATCGGCCACTTGATCGAGTCGCGCCGTATCTTTCAACAGGTGTTTCGTATCCAACACCTCTTGCGGCAAATCGCCTTCTAGGCTGTTCGCATCGATTGGCACGTCTCCACCTTCGATGCTCGCTACTGTGACTTTATAACCTTGTTTCTCGAATTGAAGATACGGTGCAGCAAACTCCTCGAGCCAAAGCCCTGTCGCGTGACCGTTCTCCAGTTGATTCGCAGAAGTCGTGACAATCAGTACATGTTTAGACATTGCAAATTCCTCCTTCTAAATTAAGCATACGAAAGAGTTGTTCCCGCTGTGAGTTCATTCAAACCTTGTAACCCGTAACGCTACTCTTTTTTTGACCCGGTCCTATTTTTAGAACGGCAGAAATCAATCCACCATCTATACTGGTCTCATCAGCTGGCAGGAGGGAACGACCGTGATGAAGCATGTACTCGACTGGGGATTTCTTGCCGTCGTCGCTTTGATTGTGGTACTCGTGATTATTGGCGGGTTGTGAAGGAAGTCCAAAACAGTTTCACCGAGATGTCACATGTAGGACTGTTTGAAGGAGGGGCTGTATCGGGAACAAACCTACTGTTGTCCTGTCGTCACTGTTACTTTAGAAAGGATGTTGAATATGTCAGAACGCGTATTTATCAGTCCGGCCAAGTACGTGCAAGGAAAAAATACAATCGATCGCATCGGGGAACACGTTAGCCATTTTGGATCACAGGCTCTCTTGATTGCCGATGACATCGTCTGGCGCTTGATTGGGGAACGGGTGACCGATTCACTCAAGTCGAGTGGCGTGAACGCAGAAAAGGCCGATTTTGTCGGGGAAGCGTCACGTCACGAGATTGAACGGATCGCCAAAGCGGCAGCAGAGAGCCATACTGCTTTCGTCATCGGAATGGGCGGCGGAAAAACGCTCGACACGGCGAAAGCTGTCGCCGACGAACTCGATGCCCGCATCGTCATCGTCCCGACCATCGCCTCAACGGATGCCCCGACGAGCGCCTTGTCCGTCATCTATACGGATGAAGGAAACTTTGAAAGCTATCGCTTCTATAAAAAAAACCCGGATTTGGTCCTCGTCGATACGAAATTGATCGCCGAGGCCCCGGCCCGATTCCTTGCCTCGGGGATTGCCGATGCGCTCGCGACATGGGTCGAAGTCCGGAGCGTCCTCGCCTTCGGTGGCAAAACGATGGCGGGTGGTGTCCCGACGATTGCGGCGGAAGCCATCGCCAAACGCTGCGAAGAGGTGCTATTCGATTACGGAATCCCTGCTTATGAATCGGTGAAGGCCAAAGTCGTCACTCCGGCACTCGAGTCCGTTGTCGAGGCGAACACACTTCTAAGTGGTCTCGGTTTTGAAAGCGGCGGGCTCGCAGCGGCCCACGCCATTCATAACGGCTTCACCGCCCTCCACGGAGACATCCACCATTTGACGCACGGGGAAAAAGTCGCGTTCGGCACACTCGTCCAACTTGCGCTCGAAGGCCGAACGCAGGAAGAGTTCGACCGCTACGTCGCCTTGTATATGGCGCTCGAGTTGCCGGTCACACTCGAAGACGTGAAGTTGAAAGACGCTTCCCGTGAAGACATCCTAAAAGTCGGTCAAGCGGCAACGGCGGAAGGTGAGACGATTCATAGTGGGTTCGATGTGACCGCTGAACAAGTGGCCGATGCCATCATCGCGGCCGACCGGTACGCTCGTCTCTATCAAAACAAATTGCAGTGAACAAGAACGAGGAACGGCTAGTTGAGCCGTTCCTCGTTCTTTTGTTTTCGCGTGACGAAGGAAAACGCTACCCCGATTGCCATGAAACTGACCGTCAAGACGAAAAACGTCAATTGGTTCGCATAAATGATGTTCGTGAACTGGTTCCATCCTGAGGCGTACGCCGCATTCTCAGAAGCACGGATTCCAGCCCGGAGCGAAGCCGCTTGACCGGCGTTGATATATAGACCGATTCCCGCCATCACGAGGCTCCCGGCTAAAAGACCGACTCGTCCCAGGCGATGAACCGATTCGACCGCACGCCGAGCAAGCCGAATCGTAATCCAGATGAACAACAGGACGAACGGCCAACCGATGAGCAAGACGAGCACGTAGGGATTCCCTTCACCCGCCGTTTCTGTATAGGCGGCAGTCATCGTCTCGCCGAGTTTGAATAATACAAACGTTATGAGCGTGATGATGAACCACGCCTTGATCAATTTCTCCATGACAACACCTCACCCCCAGTATAGCAAAAAAACACCATGCGCTTTCGCACACGGTGTCAGGTCAGGCTTTCGGACGGACTGCATAGTAAATCAAGATGACGAGCCACGTCCAAACGCCGGTGAAGATCCCGATAATCCCGACGATAAAGAACCCGAGCGGCATCATCGATTTCGTCCGATCATAGTCTTTCCACATGTTCGATAACCCTTTGATGTTGAAATACAAAAAGGCGAAGAACAAGACGAGCAACAATAACGGTAAACCAAAAATGAGTTCCATACGCTCACTCCTTTCTAGTCTCAACCATTCTCTTACATCCAGTGTACTACTTCCCGCTCTCCATCACATCGGGCTCGCGCAGTACAGGAAGCAGGTCAAGAGGCGGAGACAGTCCTGTTCACTATTCCCCAATTTTTCTTCTTTTCATCCCCTTAAAAACCGGGAAAAGAAGACTATCCAGCAAAAAGGGGGTCTTTCCTGTGAAGCTCATCCGTGTACTCCTCGTCCTGTTGCTCGTCTTCCCCACCACGTCCACCTTTGCCGCGACGCCTTCACCTCAGCCAGGCTATACCATCAAGACGACGAAATTGTATTGGCGGGCGATGCAATCGTCTCCGGTCGCCAAGACGCTTTTGACCAATACGCCTGTCCGCTACACGACCTACAACCGAAGCTGGTCGAACGTCTACATTAATGGCACACGCTACTACACTCCGTCTAGTAATTTGAAAGCCGGGATCCCAAAACTTACGGCCACAGAACGGCTTCGACTCGTCAATAAACAACACGGACTATCGAGCACGTATCGCTCTCGTCAACTCGTCACGTTGACCATCCCGACCGTCTATACAAAAGGAAGCGAGCGCACCCTCATGGCCGCTGAAGCCGCTCACGCCCTCGCTCGTCTCTATTATGCCGGGCGAAAAGAAGGACATACGCTGTATGCGCTCAGCGCCTATCGCTCCTATGCCACGCAAAAATCGCTTTACACATATTGGGTCAATACCCGCGGCACGGCATATGCCTCAAAATATGTCGCCCGTCCCGGCCATAGCGAACATCAGACCGGACTCGCCGTCGATATGACGAGTGCACGGATGCGGATGGGGCTCTATGCCTCGTTCGACCAAACCCCTGAAGGAAAATGGATGCTCCAACAGGCACACCGTTACGGGTTCATCGTTCGCTATCCGAAAGGCAAAGAGAAAATCACCGGCTACAATTATGAACCGTGGCATCTTCGTTATGTCGGTGTAAAAGAAGCAACGATAATCAAACAACAAAACTGGACGTTCGAGGACTGGTGGGCGAAACGTTGACGCGAGCATCTCGAGCGATTCATTGAATGCGTTCAAGGTATAATGGACGCGTACGATATCGCAGAGGAGGACATGTGCATGTGGATTGTCATGAACAAACTAGACGTTGAAAAAGGGAAAGTCGCTGCGGTCACGGCCCGTTTCCAGACGACGAAAGGCATCGAGTCGATGGATGGGTTCGTTCGGATGCAAGTGTTGACCGATACGTCGGACGAGACGAAAGATCAAGTCGTCATCATGACGACATGGCGCGATGCGGCGAGCTTCGAAAATTGGCGTGATAGCGGAGCGTATAAACATGCCCATAAAAAACGGGACGACGGTACTTCTGAAGTGAAGCCCATCGTCCTTGGAAACACGGTCACCCAATATGAGGTCGCCATCGAGCACGGCGCCTCAACCGATGACGTATAAAATATCTTGCGGCCGGATGATCCCGAGCAAAGGTTCATCTTCTTGTCCTGTCTCGGTAATCAATAAGGCATCGAGCCGAACTCCGTCTTTCATGTTGATGAAATGATGATGCGCCTCGATGACCGACGTCTCTTTCGCGATAAACCGATACCGTCGCAGGTGCGGGTCGTGATGGAGCACGTGCTTGACCTGCACGCCTTCGAGTGACACACGAGGCCCGTCGACCGTTTCGGCGAGCCAACTGGTCACTCCTTTTTTCGTCAATAATCCGCGCCACGACCCGTCATGATTATAGACCGGGAACTGCGAGTAGTTCTTATCCCGAATCTCACCGAGCACGTCGACCAACGAGTCGTCGGCGTCGAACGTCGTCACGATTTTACGGAACATCGGAATGACTTGACGCGGGTGAAGCAACTCCCGTTCGACTTCAAGAATCAACTTGACAATCGATTCATGCGGTTCGGCGATAATGAAATCCGGCTCACGCCGCTCGTGGACGATGGCGTTGCGCAACTGACTCATCTGATGTAAATCTTCTTTATAGCGTTCGATAATGGGATTATGTTTGGCGAGACGATTGACCATGTTGCTGAAACTGAAATGCTGGCCGTCCCCCATCTCGCGACTCAAATGATCCTCGATCCGGTGATACGATGCGATAAATTCTTCTGCACGACTCATATATTCACACTCCTTATCGCCTATATATACCCTATTTTTTTCGGGTTCGAGCAGGAAAGCGTGACCCAATCTCGAATCCACAACTAATCATCTCTGAAATGGAGGGGTTCTCATGGCAACTCCGGTCTCGCAAATGACACCGATCCCGAATAAGGACGCCTTCCGTTCCGGCATGCGGGCCGGTATACCGGTCGCTGTCGGCTATATCCCGATTGCCATCGCTTTCGGGCTGCTTGCGAAATCATTCGATATGCCAAACGTCATCACGCTCGCCATGTCTTTATTCATTTTCGCCGGCGCCAGTCAATTTATTGGCGTCCAACTGATCATGGCCGGTTCGATGTATTGGGAGATTATCTTGACGACGTTCATCCTGAACTTGCGGCACTTCCTTATGTCGGCGTCGTTGTCCCAGCGTCTCGAGACGACCTCGAATCGATTTCTGGCCGCCATCGCGTTCGGCGTGACCGACGAGACGTTCAGTGTCGCCTCGACGCGTGACGAATCGACGCGCGGCCACTTTGTGCTCGGGTTGAATATGATCGCCTTTCTCGCTTGGAACGTCGGAACATGGATTGGCGTCTTTCTCGCCTTCGGCTTGCCCGCCTCGGTCCAAGCGAGTATGGGCATCGCCTTGTACGCCATGTTCATCGGCCTACTCGTCCCATCCCTTACCCGCAAACCGGTCATCGTCGTGGCTGCAATCGCCGTCTTGACTCAAGCCATTCTCTACTTCGGCGTCTCTCCATTCATCCCGCTGTCGTCCGGCTTGAGCATCATCTTGGCCACGATTGTCGCCGCTGGAGCCGGAGCCTTGCTGTATAAGGAGGACGAAATATGATCAGCCTCTTGTTGCTCGTCCTTGCCATGGCGCTCGTCACATATATCCCGCGACTCGTGCCGCTGCTTTGGCTCCGGGACTTGAAATTACCTCCGCTCTTGAAACGGTTTTTACTCTTCACGCCTTATGCGGTGCTCGCCAGTCTCATTTTCCCGGGCATCCTGCAGGCAACGACCAGTCTTACGTCAGCTTTAGCGGGTGGGGTGGTCGCCGCAACGCTCGCATTCCTTCGGGTCAACTTGATGCTCGTCGTCATCGGCGGCATCGTCGGGGTGTATCTCATTGAAACGTTCCTTTAACAATCAGGTCCGCCCAATTGTGGGGCGGACCTGTTTGTTTAAGCAGAGATGGCCTGACGTCGTAACCTAATGAATACATCGACGAACGCCGGATCCCACTGTGTACCGCGACCGCTCTCTAAAATCGATAGAGCCTTCTCGACTGGCATCCCGTCCCGATATGGACGGTCAGAGGTCATAGCGTCATATGCGTCGGCGATTGCCATGATACGACCGAAGAGCGGAATCTTCTCTCCGACCAACCGATCCGGATATCCGCACCCATCAATCCGTTCATGATGGGACCGGACACCTGCCAATATCGGTTGTAACGCAGCCGGTAGGGAAATTTGATTTAAAATATGAATTCCGATGGTCGGGTGTTCTTGAATTTGCGCGAACTCATGATCCGTCAGCTTCCCTTCCTTCAACAACACATCGTCACGGATACCAATCTTCCCGATATCATGGAGTAGCGCCGATTTGCGGAGCAGCTCGATTTGTCCGGCCGGCAACTGGAGCGCCTGTGCCAACTCGACAGAATAGGCGGCGACTCGCTCGGAATGCCCGGCCGTATACGAATCCCGGGCATCGAGTGTTGCAGCGAACAAGACGAACAGACTGTTCAACAGTTGCTCGTTTTCCGCATCTCGATACGTGACGTTCGTGACCATCTGATTAAAGCCCGTGACGAGTTGGGCGAACTCATCCGAGTAAGGGTTATCAATCTGATTCAATCGTCCGGCATCTAATGCGGCGACCCCTTCGGTTAATGCACTGATTGGACGTTTGATGTTGTCATACAGCAAAAAGCTGCTAAACGTCGCGACCCCGATGATAACGACTAAAATCACAGCCGCCCACTGCCAGTATGCATCGACCTGATTGACAGTCGACAGTTGCACCCCGGACGCGAGGATGAACAATGCGACCGGGAACACACCGATGACGAGCATGCTGATCAATAGTTTCGTCCGGACGCTAATGGAGCGATACGTCGCTTGGAGCGGCCGCCCGTACAAGTTTCCGCTCATCTCCTGCAACTGAAGCAACAACGGTTCAACCGAGCGATAGGTCAAAAAGAATTCAATCAACGCATGCAAGATGGCGATTAAAATAGCACCGAACGCCGCCAAGCCAATCAACCGATACGGCAAGTCAATCCACCTTTGTTCGATGGCGAGTGCCGTCATACTCATCGCCGGCACGGACAAGCCGAACAAATGTGGACCGAGAATCCGTTTCACCGTCAACGTAGGAAAGTGACTCGTTTGATCGAACGCCTGTTGAAGCTCCTCATACGTTAGTGTCTCTGTTTGAAACACACGACAGATCGGCCGGATGTGACGCCGATAAAGGAGCAGTTCAAGCCCAATCATCATCATCCCGGACAGCCCCATGATAGCCAAGAGGATGAGTATCTCCGTCTTGGATAAATCGAGCGTCTGAAAGATGAACAGCCCCCCGACACCGAACACGGCGATACCTGAACCCCATATGTAATTCATGATTAATGTGTGTTGAAATCGTTGAAACATCTTCCCCTCACTCCTGCCTTTTCGTCGACCTCTTTCTTATTATATCGACAAAAGTGACACTTTTTTACAGAAATACAAAAACGGGCCCCTTTTTAGGGACCCGTCCTTCACCGTTACGGACGACGTGGACCTTCGTTGTCATCAAGTGAACGATTGTCTTGATCTGGCGTGACGTTTTCATGGAACGGGTTCGGTTCTGGACCGTCCACGTTCGTCACGTCAGATTGTGAGGCTTGCGGACGATTCGTTTCACGTTTCAACTCTTGTTTCGTTTGATCCGCTTCACGCTTCGACTGCTCCATACCTTGTTTCGCCTGTCGCTTCGCAGCCTCGGCTTCTTGGTTCATTTGGGCTTTCTCTTGCTCGAGACCTTCTTTCGATACTTCTGTCTCATCGATTCGTTTCTCAGCTTTCTTCAAGTATCGAGCCGCTGTCTCACGTCCGCCAAGACCGAAGGCAAGGCCGAAGGCGAGAGCAACCGCACCGAGGATGAGCAAGAATGCCGTATTGACGATTATCGGTGCGATGCCGAGTTGGCTGATCGCCATGAAGAAGGCGATTCCAAGAATCGCGTACTTCGCGACGTAGCGCAAGACGCTCGGTTGACCAGCTCCATCTACGAGCACACTGCCGACGAGACGCTCTGCCATGTTCGCGAGCCAGAAACCGACCGCCAAGATGACGATGGCTGCGATGACCATTGGCAAGTAAGCAAAGATTGCTGTTGCGAGTGAAGCCATAAAGTCGAGGTTCGCGACTTGAAGTGCTTCCGATACGAACAACAAGATGATGATGATTTGAACGATTGTTCCGATCACTTGTGCGATTGATGTCGATGACGACGAGCGACCACCGAGACCCATCTTACTAGCGAGTGAGTTGACGCCTAAGTTCTCAAGGAGAGACACAACGACGCCTTTCAACCATTTAGCAAGGAAGACACCTGCGAGAATCAAGACGATGGCCACGATGATATTTGGAATCATTGCCAAGACGTCGTTGAGCATCGAGATGGCTGGATCCGAGATTCCGCGAATATCGAGCGCTTCAAGCGCTGAAATCGTGACCGGGATCATAATCAAGATGAAGACGATCGTACCGACCACTTTCGCGAGACTTGACCCTTTCACGTAATCAGCCAAGTGAAGTTTCTCGGCGAAGCGGTTAAGACCTGCCGCTTCCAAGAACTTCGTCAAAATATCGCGGACGATTTTCGCAACGACATAACCAATCGCGAAGATAAGGGCTGCAGCGACAAGTTTTGGAATGAAGGCAAGGAAACTGTTCAACAAGTCTTCAAACGGACCGCTGATGCCTCGTAACCCAAGCGCATCGAGTACCGCTGGAAGAGCTAACAATAGGACGAGGTAAAAGACGATATTGGCGACCGTGTCGACCCATTTCGTCTGATTGACGCTCGTCGACTCTTGGCCTGTCTTCTCCATCAACTTGTTCAAGTTGAGACGATGACCTGCCATTTGAATCCCTTTTTTCAAGAGCGTGGCGATAATCCATGCGACGAGCAGGATGAGACCTGCTTTAATCACGCCTGTGATCAAGCCAGAGAAGCCGGCATAGATTTGACTGAACGGTTGAGCGACAGCTGGTACGTTCAAGAATTCAAAGATAATTAAGAATGCGAGAAGCAGTACGCCGAAGAAGACGACTTTTGCGATGATGCGTTCAGGCGTCCACCGCTTTTCCTCTCTTGCAGGCTTTCCGGGTTCACCTTCTTGTTTTACCCCTACACGGTCGTCAAGGCGTGCTTTGCGAAGCGCTTTGCGCGTCACGTTTTCTAGAACTTTCGCCAAAATGAATCCGACGACAAGAATGACCAAGGCAAGCAAAAGCTCAGGCAGCCATGACATGAACGTGTTGAAATTATAAGTAGTATTGTTCATTTAACATCTTCCTCCAATCTCTTTTTGAAATGATTTCATTTATTTGACTCTTTGTATAAATACCAACATTTGCAGTTGCCTAAACCTTGCCAGTTCTTATTCCTCTATACATGATTCAAGTCAAAACGTTTTTTTAGAAAGTGATTCTAGTAAGAAAGAAGTCGTGTCTTTCTCAAGTAAATGTGATACGAATTAAAAGAAGAAGTCTTTTGAGGAGGAATCAAGATGAACATCGCCCTGATTGCCCACGATAAGAAAAAAGATGATTTGATCGTGCTCGTAAAAGCTTATGCCCACGTCTTGCAAAAGCATCAATTGTTCGCGACCGGCACAACCGGGAAGCGCGTCGCCGAAGCGACCGGTTTGCCGGTCCATTGTTTTCAATCCGGTCCGCTGGGCGGGGACCAAGAAATCGGCGCCGCCGTCGCCCGCGGCGAGATGGACATGATTATTTTCTTCCGCGACCCGTTGACGGCCCAGCCACACGAACCCGATGTGAGCGCCTTGATGCGTCTCTGCGACGTGTATTCCATCCCGTTGGCGACGAATATGGGAGGCAGTGAGATTCTCATCCGCAGCATCGAACAAGGTGATTTCGAATCATTGACGCTGTCGCATAACGACCCACCCCCGAAATAATCTAACTATGAGAAGAGAGGAATTTTTCTGAAACCACACGTATCGAACGACCCGGTCGTTCAACAGTTTTACGATCAAGTCCGTACGCATTTAAACGACTTATTAGATGACAAGCAGCAAGCCGATCGCTTGCTCGACAGTTTAGCCGGCTATATTCAACAGGCGGAAAAGAACGGGCAGCCTCTCGAAGGACTCACGAAACAAAACGCGCACGACTATGCTCGATTTTTAATTGAACAACCGGCGACAAACGAAGAATACCAACGTCGCTACCATATGATGATTGAGGCGACGGATGAATTGAAACCTCATGAGAAAGCGCAGGCGAATCGGGAATTCGATTGGGCGATTGAGCGGCTCAACGAAGTTCAAGTCAAGCTCCAGGATGTCGAGATGCGTGATGTCTCCTTTTTAGCCTATACGAAAATTGAGGCAATCAAGTCATCTCGTCGCGTCTGGAATCAATTCGGTTGGCTACTCGGTATGATTTTGGCATTCGCCTACGCCAACTTATTGCTTGTAATGGATGATGTGTTCAGTCTGCGCTTGTTCACGGCACCCGCTACGCCTTACCCGCTCGATTATTTCGGCTTCGTCCTCCCTGTTCTATTGACCGGTGCCATCTTTGGCCTACTGACCCGTTTCCGTCACCACTTCCAAACGCTTGGACGGCGGATTCTATTTGCTTTGCTCATCATTGCCGTATACGTCGGGTTCGTTTTATTGACCCAACCTATCCTGTTCTCGCTCGGATGGTCGTTCTTGATTCAATTGACGCCTGTGTATGCACTCATCCTGCTTGCGATCAGTGGATTCATGGCCATGTGGACGCTCGTCGAGTTCGTTTGGAAGAACACGCGATGCCATCTTGGAAACGAAACATTGATGATTTATTATTGATCACGCCATTCTCTCTAGGAGATGGCGTTTTTTGTTTGAACCTTTGCTAGAACGGAAATTACTAATAGCGTGACGTCAATTAAAAATGAAACGAAATCGAAGGAGGCACAACATGTCGGATCGCAAAATTATTGGGTTGTTCCATAACGAGCAAGAAGTAATGGATAAGGTGAACGAACTCAAACAAGCTGGGGAAGCAGAGAAAAACATGCATGTCGTGGCCAAGCGGGACGGGGAAATTTCCGCCTTGCGCTACCATACCGATGTGAACGCCGAATCGGGGATTCGTGATGTCAACTGGCTGGACCGTGTGAAAGCGTTCCTTCACGGCAGTGACCGCATTCGTGATGAATTGCGGAACATGGGACTCAGTGATGCGGAGGCTGAAGAGTATTATACGTCGATCGATGCCGGCAAATTATTGCTTTACATCGATAAACACTCATACGAACGCTATCCGAATATGTATAAGAAAGATAGTGAACTCGACCATGATAAAGGGGAAGAAGCGGATGGCATCGCCTTCGACGCGAAGCCGTTCAATGATCACGACGAAGAACCTCGCGGTACGAAAGAGGACCCGATCGTCCGCGGACATTCCGGTCTAGAAGACCACCGTCGATTATAAGGAGGAAACGAAGATGAGTGAGAAACGGTTTATCAGCATGTATGACACACAGGACGCGGCACTCGGAAAAGTCGAGGAGTTGCGTGCGAAGGGCTATAAAGACTCAGACATCTATGTCGTCGCCAAACATGAAGATAACGTCTCGATTTTGCGTCGTCAAACGGACGTCCATACCGAAGCAGCACACCACGCCGGCTGGTTTGATAAGGTACGGGCTTTCTTGAGCGGACATGAGGATGTCCATGCCGGACTTCGCAATATGGGCTTGAGCGAGGACGAAGTGAAGCGCCACTACAGCGATGTCGAGGCTGGAAAGATTTTAATCTATGTGGATGAAGACTTCGAGCGTCGTCATAATGAAGGGCTGACGATCGATTCGTCACCTTATACCGACTCGAGACACGATACGAGTCACCAAGGCCACCATACGGCCGATGGGCTTGAAATCGATTCGACGCCGTATAATGATCCGAAACCTGACACGACCCGTTCGACCCGCTCAGATCATCACACGTCCGATGGTGTGGAGATTGATTCGGAGCCATACAATGACCCGAAACATCGTGACGCGAACCGGGACGATCGCCATACGTCTGATGGTGTAGAAATCGATTCGAAACCGTTCAACGAATCGACGGCCGACAATCCGAACCGGGCCGTCGACCCTGAGCAGGACAAATTGGATAAAAAATCCGAGTTGACTGACCGTGAGAACAAGTTGCGTGGACTCGATGACCGGGCCCTCCGAAACGATTACGAAGATCCAGACAATATCCGCCGTTTCTAATCAAGATGCAACAAGGACCTGACCGCAACCCGGTCAGGTCCTTGTTTTACGTTAATCGGTTTTTCGGCTCTTCTCCTTCGAGCACGTTCACGATGGCTTCCCGATTGAGCGCCATCATGGCAAGCCTTGTCTTGATGGAGGCGCTGCCGATATGCGGCAACGTCGTCACGTTCGGGAGCGTCAAGAGTGGATGGTCCATCGCCACCGGTTCTTTAGCGAACACATCAAGTCCCGCCGCCCAAATCCGCCGTTCCTTCAGTGCTTCATAGAGCGCCGTCTCATCGATAATCTCGCCACGAGCGACGTTGATGAAGACCGCTGTCTCTTTCATTTTCGCGAACTGCTCTGCGCCTAACATCCCACGTGTCTCTTCGGTGAGCGGCGCGAGGACGACGACGACGTCGGACTGTTCGAGCAACTCGTCGAGTTCCGCATAGACGAAGCCATACATCGATTCCGATTCATGGCGACGCGTCCGATTATGGTACAACACATCCATGTCGAAGCCGCGGGCCCGACGTGCGACTGCTTCCCCGATTCGACCCATGCCGATGATCCCGAGTTTGGCCCGGTACAAGTCCATCCCGACGTAACCCATCGGCGTCCACGATTTCCATTCGCCGTCTCGTAAATCGCGTTCTGCTTCCCCGAGCCGACGTGCCGTCATCATCATCAATCCGAACGCGAGATCGGCCGTCGTCTCTGTCAACACGTCCGGCGTGTTCGTCACGACGATGCCGCGTTCCTTGGCCGCTCCAATATCGATATTGTTATAGCCAACCGCCAAGTTCGAGATGACTTCGAGTTGCGAGGCCTGTTCAATCACTTCCCGGTCGATTGTATCACTGAGCATCGTCCAGAGCGCATGCGCTGACGCCGCTTCTTTCAACAAGACGTCGCGCGGGACGCTCTTCGCTTCTTCTTCCCACATGCGGACCTCGTACTTGTCTCGCAGTGGCGCCACTGCTTCTTCCGGTAACCGTCTCGTAATGTAAATGCGTTTCTTCATTCCGTCTCCCCCTATGTCTTGTCTCGACCAGTTTATCAAACGTGTCGAATCAAGGTTTCTTTTTCGTTACTGGATTTTGCTCCATGAACTGCTCGAATAGCGAGCCGAAGTCACTGTTGAGCAGTTGCTCGATTGTTTTCGATGAGTCCATCGCGTTCCGGTACGCAACTTCGTTGATGGCGAGCCCAATCGCCCAGGTGATGCCTGACGCGACAGTCGCATTGATGACACTCGCGGCGGCGTTTGCCCCTGGGAAGAACTTCATGACGTTCAATAAAATCGTCTTCGAGAGCGCCCGACCGATTTGAGGGATGATGGTGCTCCCAATCAGCGTCTTCAACATATCGTCATTCGCTTTCACACCCCAATAACGGAACAAGTGAACACTCATCGTCACTTGAATCGGCGTGAGCGCGATCGCATCGGCGAATGGGAGCGGGACCGCCGCCGCCGTCCCGGCACTGGCGACATAACCCGAGATGATCCGGTTCGCTTTCTTCCGTTTCAGCTTGAGCATCGCCTCGCTCTCTGCGTGAATCTCCATGAGCAGTCCTTCTTGGAGCGATTGGTCGAGTTGTTCGACAGACCAGGTGACGAGACGCTCCCAATCGAGATGGTTCCGAAGTTCTGGATCGTTCAACAGCTCTTCAGCGACACTGACTTGGAACACGGCCTGTTCCGGGACGACGTCCACTAACTCATTTCGGAGCGCCGTCAGTTCATCTAGGTCGACTTGATCGATTTGCGTCAACAAGACCGCGACCGACGTCGCTTCGTTCAATTGTTTGATGAGCGCCCGATCAAGCGGCGTGACCCGTTTCATCGAGGCGTTGATGGCATACCAGACAAGATGAATTTGTTCGGCCGCCCCTTTCGTCTGGGCCCGTTCGACGAAACCGATGACTTCATCAGCATATGCTTGTTGCCGGGCACTCCCAATCTCATACCCTTCACTGTCATAAAGCACGATGGCGATGTCGTCACTCATGAACTGATGGATCCCGCGCGTCACCGGCTCGCCGGCGGCGACTTTCGTCAAGTCACGACCGAAGACGTGGTTGACGACGGAACTTTTGCCCGACCCGGTCGCTCCCGCGATCAAGATGTTCGGTTTTTTTACTTTTCCGCGCAACCGGTCGAGTTCTTCTTTTAAATCGTACGTATCCAAATTGAATGGGACTTTTTTCTCCATGTCAGTTCCTCCTCATTGATTGAGCGTTCGGCCAAGCCGTCGCATCTCTTCCTCGAAACCACGGCGCACATCCAGCTCAATCGTCTGTTTGACCAACTCGTATTGCTGATCGACAGCTTTTTTGATACCTCGCTCCGCCGTCCTCCGTTTGAACGCCCAATAGATGAAGTGGACGCCCGGAATCATCCCGAGCACCATCTTCCGAACGGTGCGATTGAATGAATAGTCAAACCCGAGCTCGACCCGGCGTGTTTTGAACACAAGGTCAGACGGGGCACCGACGAGCGGATAACGCTCCATCAGTTGAATGTAGTGACGAACACCTTGGGCCATCGCGGCCTCTGTGGTCTCGGCGGCCGCTTCGAGTGTTTGTTCCAAGTCTTTTTCGATTTGGCGGGCTTTCCAGCTGATCATCACTTGCGGGGTGATCATGCGGATTGTTTCAGCCGAACGATAGCTTCGGGCGCGCCACGCCTCTAACTCGGTCAATAAATGACGCGTCAAGTTGTGTGGCAGTTTTCGTTCGACGTCTTTCCAGAGGTTGGTCCGATTACGTTGCCACACTGCCTCATATCCGATATGCGGCACGACTTGTCCACCGAGCAACTTCTTTTCGACACTGTTGACGCGAATCATCGCATCCCGTGAAATTCCGAGCTCACGCATGAGGACTGCTTCCATCGCCTCCGCCTTCTCGACGTTCATCGCACTGTCCGGGTTATAGTTCGTCAAGATGATCGTGACGTTGCTTCGTTTCGCATAGAGCGGTTTTAAAATGGCTTCTAACTCGTACGCCTCGACGCGTCCCGAGTTGATGGACAGTAAGTAATAGATCGTATGGAACCAATCGGCGATATCGAGTGCACCTTCCCGTTGATTGACGATGGACAATACCGCTTCATGCCATTCGTCGGATCGGTCCGCCTCAAGTCCCCATGTATCGAAGAAACGGAACAAGATGCCTCGCTCAAGGTCATAGTATTCATATTCATGCAGCCCTTCCGCCGTCACTGGGCTGCCGGCACGTGACTCGGCCACATCACGCCCGTAAATATAATTTAAAAAAGCGCTCTTGCCGACCCCGGTCTTCCCCGCAATCAATATGTTCGAGACAAGCCCCGTGTTGTCCATATGGTTCCCCCTGCATTCGTTATATAATAACCATTATACTAAACGGACAAATTTGAAACGTCCGACGGAAGGATGAGACCGATGTTACATCATGTCGAACTGTACGTTTCTGATTTGAACAAGAGCCTCATGGCGTGGGACTGGCTCCTCACTGAGCTCGGCTATACCGTTTACCAACAATGGGAAGAAGGAAGGAGTTATCGTTTCGGCGATACGTATCTCGTCTTCGTCCAAACCGAGGCCGATTATCTCGAGCCGCCGTACCATCGCAAGAAGACCGGGTTGAACCATCTCGCCTTCCACGCCGAGTCGATTGAGCAACTCGTAAGTTTCCGTGAAGAACTGACACAGCACGGATTCACCGAGCTCTACGCCGATCGGTTCCCGCACGCCGGAGGACCGTCCTACACCGCGCTTTACTTTGAAGATCCGGACCGGATGAAAGTCGAACTCGTGGCAACGATGTGAACAGTTGAAACGGCTTTCAAAAAAGTTTGTGAAAACAATTGCAAACTTTTTGTAGACCTCCTAGACTTAAGTTGTCTAAAGGAGGCCGTGTTCAAATGGAAAAACAAGCTGTCAAGTATATGGAAGAAGCCGCCTATAAAAAAGCGACGTTGTTGCGTCACGCGTTCGGTCACTACGCACTCCGCTCCATCGTCGCCGGTTTTCTGATTGGAATTGGGGTCGTCTTTGCCTTCTCCGTCGGAAACATGTTCATCGATGTGCCAGGAACGATGCTGTTCGCGGGGATGAGTTTCTCGGTTGCCCTCGTCTTCATTGTTTGGACGGGCGGAGAGCTGTTCACGAGCAATACGATGTATTTGTATACGGGCGCGAAACGCGGACGTGTCGACTGGCGCGATTTAACGGCCGTATGGGGCATCAGCTGGCTCGGTAACTTGGTCGGTGCGCTCATCCTCGTCGGGCTCGTCATCGGTGCCCATAGCATGGGCGATGTCAGTGCCGACCACCTGTTATCGGTCGTCGCCGCGAAAAAAATGGGCGGAGACGTACTCGCGATTTTCTTGAAAGGGATTTTGTGCAACATCCTCGTCTGTATCGCTATCTTTATGCCGTTGAAGACGAAAAATGACGTTGCGAAGATTATGCTCACGATGCTCCCGGTCGTCGTCTTTTTCGCCGCCGGTTTCGAGCACTCGATTGCCAATATGGGCATCTTCGGGCTCGCGCTCTATTACGCCCCATCTGAGGCGATCAACCTCGGGCTGGCGTTGAACAATCTTTTGTTTGCCACGCTTGGCAACATCGTCGGAGGCGCTTTGTTCGTCGCCGGGACGTACGTCCATTTGAACGCGAAACCTGCCGAGAAAAATATTGAATCGATCCGTCAAAACGCATAAAAAGACAGGGGCCCCGATGCGCAGGGCCCCTGTTATTGCTTGATTGAATGAAATTAAGCTTTAGATGAGTCGGCAGCAGCCGCTTGGACCGCTCCTTGTGCGACTTCTTCTTCTTCGACATCCCAGCATTCCGTGTTCTCGATGCCGAGTTTGCGGGCCGAGAAGCGCGGGTTGAGACCTTGGGCACGCTGTTCTTCGTAGTCACGAAGGACTTTGAAGGCAACGCCGCCGAGAAGCGTGATGGCTACCAAGTTGATTAACGTCATCCCGGCCATGAACAAGTCGGCAAGGCTCCAAACGAACCCGAGGCTTGCGACAGATCCAAGGAAGACGAAGCCCATCGTGAGAAGGCGGAAGCCGAAGACGGCACCTTTACTCTTCTTGATGAACTCGATGTTCGTCTCACCGTAGTAGTAACTACCGACGATCGAGCTGAAAGCGAACAAGAAGACACTGACAGCGATGAAGGCCGGAGCCCATGAACCGATTTGTTCAGACAATGCGTTTTGAAGGAGTGCGATTCCTTCGCCATTCCCTGCCGCATAGCTGTCAGAGAGAAGGACGATGGCTGCTGTTGCTGTACAGACGATCAATGTGTCTAAGAAGACACCGAGTGTTTGCATGAAACCTTGTTTGGCTGGGTGTGACACTTCTGCCGTCGCTGCGGCGTTTGGTGCCGAACCCATACCTGCTTCGTTCGAGAAGAGACCACGACGGACACCCATCATGATGGCTGCACCGACCGATCCACCGAACGCTTGCTCGATACCGAATGCGCTCTTGAAGATCATACCGAGCACAGCTGGTATTTCTGCGATGTTCACAACGACCACGTAAAGCGCGATCACCAAGTAAAGAACAGCCATGATTGGTACGACGATTGCTGAGACGTTGGCGACACGTTGGACGCCCCCAAAGATGACGAGTCCAGTCAAGACGACGAGTGCAATTCCACCAACAGCGGCTTCAAGACCGAAGGCGTTATCGAACGCTGCCGCGATTGTGTTCGATTGGACTGAGTTGAAAATGAGACCGAATGTGAAGGCAATCAAAACCGCAAACACAATACCGAGGACACGATTGTTCAAACCTTTTTCGATGTAGTAAGCAGGACCGCCGCGGTATGCGACATCGTCTTTTACTTTATACACTTGCGCGAGTGTACTCTCGATCATCGCGGTCGCTCCACCAACGAGAGCGACAACCCACATCCAGAAGACCGCCCCTGGTCCACCGAGCGTGATTGCAACTGTGACACCGGCCAAGTTCCCTGTACCGATCCGTGTTGCCGCTCCAATGAAGAACGACTTCGCCGAGCTGATGCTCTTACTGTCTGTGACATCTGATTTTTCGGTGACGACCCGGAACATCTCTTTTAAGTAACGGAACTGCATAAACCTTGTTTTGACCGTAAAGTAAATCCCGGCCCCGATCAATCCGACGATGAGCACGTACGACCATAAAATGTTGTTTAAAAAGTCGACGCTTCCTTGCAGCAAGTTTTGTACAGCTTCCATGAATAAGTTCCTCCCTGTTGTGTGAATCTAAAGTTGAAATGTTTTATGATGTCTTAGTTCTGAATTATACAAAGATTCTGACAATTAGCAATAATTTTTTTATAGGTCAGTTCACACAAACTTCATATGTTATATAACAAAAAGTGAGTGATAGCTTTATTTAAAGCGCTTACAAAGTTAAACCTAAGAAATAATAAATCTTTATTTCCCTACTAATTTTTGATGTCTACATTCAACTTGTTTCAAACCATTCGCTTTATGAATAGGTTTGATTGTATAACAGATACTACTTTTATTTGGACTACACATCTAGATAGCGGGAAATAAAAAAGGCAGTCGCTCACTGAGCGGCTGCTTTTTAGATGCCCGTCCGTTTCTTCTGGTTGTTCGGCTTCTTCGTCAACTGGTTCGTCAACGGTTTCTGCTTCGTCCCACGAAGTCCTGTCGGCACTTTCGTATCGTTTTGTTTCTTCTCGGCGAGCTTTTGCTTCATCGCCTCTTGAAAACTTAATTTCTTTTCACTCATGTCATTCACCTCCAGCTTCGATCACTTTCACCCGACCGACCTGTCCATCGCTTAAGCGTACTTTAATGCCGTGCGGGTGACGCGGCGAGTTCGTCAAAATGTCTTTGACGACGCCTGACGTCAACTTCCCACTCCGCTGATCTTGTTTTAGGACAATCTGGACGTGGAGCCCTGGGCGAATGTCCGCGCGTTTTGTGCCATCCATACCCGACACCCCTTTCCGTATAGTCAACCTCTATCATATGCTCTTTTCCCGCGTTTGTCACAATCTATTCCACGATGCCGATTTGACTGACCGTTCTCGTCAAGTAACTTTGATCGGTCCTCAATCGACGCTTCGTTTGCCCCCACGCCGTCTCGACCTCGACCCGGCCGCGTTCAAATGAGATTGTCAAAATGTCTCGCCCGTCTGCATTTTGAAGCCTGGCTGCACCGTTCAACTCGTGATAGACGCGAGTCAAATCATTCGCGAACTGGACGTAATCACTTGTCCGGACCGTTTCTGGCTCCTGGTCGTGAACGAGCCGCAACGTGGTTCGTGACGCTTCCGAGATGACGAACCGGAATGTCGTCTCCTCGTTTCTAATCTCGAAGTGATGCATGATCCCACCTCCTAGAAAAAGACACCTTCGACGTGAAGGTGCCTTCTCAATTATAAACGATACAACCTTGCTTCGAACGGCCGCATCATAAACGTGTCCGTCTCGATCGTCTCAGGATCCATCTCATTCGTCAAGACGAGCGTCGCTTTGTCGAGACCAGGAAGCGTCGCCTCGGCAGGGTTTGCCGTCAAGTTGACGACGACATAAAATGTCTGTTCTTCAAACTTCCGTTCATAGGCGAACACTTGCAGATGGTCCGGCAGCAAATCACGGTAACTGCCGTACGTGAACGTCTCTTCGGCCCGACGAAGACGAATCATCGCCTTGTAGAACGATAGAATCGAGTGGGCATCCTTCGATTGGGCGTCGACGTTAAGCGTCTCATATTCTTCGTGGATTGGCATCCACGGCTTCGTCGTCGAAAAGCCCGCGTTCGGTGACGCGTCCCATTGAATCGGGGTGCGGACGTTGTCGCGCGACGTGCCCCATACGTGCTGCATCGAATCGATTTCGCTCATCCCGTTGGCAATCCGTTCGAAATATTCATTTTTTGTCGCCACATCGTCATAGTCATGAATCGAAGGGAGCGGTACGTTTTTCATGCCGATTTCCTGACCTTGATAGATGAACGGCGTCCCGTGCATGAAGAAGTACATCATGCCAAGGGCGGTCGCGCTTTCGCGCCAGTAATGGTTCTCATCCCCGACGAGCGAGACGGCGCGCACCATGTCGTGGTTCTCGATATAGAGAGCGTTCCATCCCGTCTCGAGCAGGCCTTGTTGCCACTTGTCAAAGATTCGTTTCAATTCGACGACATCGAGCGGTGCCAGGCGTGACTTGCGCATGATGTCGACGTGGTCAAAGTGGAATGCCATGTTCATCGCCCCGTTGTCCGGCCCCATCCATAAGTCGGCCGCTTGCGGTTCAATCCCGTTCGTTTCGCCGACCGTCATGATGTCGTAATTGGCGAATGTCGCTTGTTTCATCTCTTGAAGATAATCGTGGATGCCGTCGATATTCGAATACATCGAGAACGCCGTGACGAACGATTTGCCGTCTGGAGATGGCAACATCGTCTCGGTCGGCATCTTCTTGATGTGGCTGATTGCGTCGACCCGGAATCCATCGATACCTTTGTCGAGCCACCAATTGATCATGTCATAGACGGCGCCGCGCACTTCTTCATTTTCCCAGTTCAAGTCTGGCTGTTTTTTCGAGAAGACGTGCAAATAGTATTGTTCGGTCGTTTCATCATATTCCCAAGCCGAACCACCAAAGATACTCGCCCAGTTGTTCGGGGGTCCCCCATCCGTCCCGTCGCGCCAGATGTACCAGTCGCGTTTCGGGTCGTCCTTCGAGCGCTTCGACTCGACGAACCACGGGTGCTCATCGGACGTGTGGTTGACGACGAGGTCCAAGAGCAACTTCATGCCGCGTGCATGGACGGCCTTGAGCAAGGCGTCAAAGTCTTCCATCGTCCCAAACTCTTCCATGATGTCTTCATAGTCTGAGATATCATAGCCGTTGTCATCGTTCGGGGACTTGTACATCGGACATAGCCAAATCACATCGATGCCAAGGTCTTCTAAATAATCGAGCTTCTCGATGATGCCACGGAGATCACCAATCCCATCCCCATTTGAATCCTTGAAACTGCGTGGGTAAATTTGATACGCAATCGCTTCTTTCCACCACGTGCGGGTGACCGTTTTCTGTTTCTCTTGTTGTCTACTGACCATCGACTCCATACGCCGCCTGCCTCCTATATGTCATGATTTCTAGTTATATACTTGAACAGCAATACCTGTTTTAGGCTCAATCTAATCCTACAATAGCACTTGTGCAAGCGTTTGCAAATAATGAGATATAAAAAAATGTAGTCCGGAGACTACATTTTCGGGGCTGTCGCAACTTGTTCACAAAACGCACCGATGACGTCGGCCAACCGCTCGCGATCATAATCCATCGTGGCCACATGGTACGAGCGTTCGAGCACTTCCCGTTGTTTCGGTGCTTGTACTTGTTCGTAGAGCCATACCGAATCTTCTGGAGGGACGACGTTGTCGATGGCGGAATGGATGACGCACGTTGGGACGGCCACCTCAGCCACCATCGGGCGCACCTCCTCGATGAGCGCGAGCAGTTCACGGATGGCTGAGGTCGGGACTTTGTCATAGACGATCTCATACACGCCCGGTGCACAGATGTCCGGTTCGTCTTCATCGATGAAGCGACAGACGTCATCTGTGGCGTGACAGGCATAGCCCGGGACCGACAACGCCGCATTGATGGTGACGATCGCATCGGCATGACCGGACAAGGCCGCCTTCATCGCCAGCGTTCCACCCATCGACTGCCCGACGACGATGACGTGTCGACATCGCTCGCGCAAGAGACGGATGCCGGCTTCCATCGACTCGTACCAGCAACGGCGCGTCGAGTGCCGGAACTCTTCCGGGTCCGTCCCATGTCCTTTGAGCCGAGGCGCATAGACGGTGAATCCTTTCTCCATCAAGGCGATCCCGACATCACGCACACTTTGAGGCGTCCCGTTAAAGCCGTGACACAATAAGATTCCTATTTCATTTCCTTCATAATAAAACGCGCCCGCTCCCGGGATGACCGGATAAGTAATTGTCGTCATTCGTTTCCTCCCTATTTAATCCACAGTTAACCGATATACTTAATTGTATTAATGAATTGTAAGAGTTGGACGACGTCCCGTCAACCCGATTGACCTCTGCCTTGTTTTCTTCTGGTCTGTAATCAAACTGTAATATGAACTTCGCAATAAGTGGATTGAGTTCTGACGTCTGCTTGGTTATGTTTAACATGTAGTTGAAAAGTTGGTAAATGATAGTGGAATCCGTCAATCGATGGAGGGAATACGAACGCATCTTCCTTACATCAAGTCGAGTAATGTAAGCGCTATCATTTTGTTTTGGCCTAAAGGGGGCATCCGCTCAAGCAAGTGACCACACGAACTGGGACATCGTATCGGCCATCTACATAATCAAAGGGAGACTAACACATGGGGAAACCACAAGCACGTTCATTCAAACAAATGACCGGCCTCGCTTTATCGGCTGGACTCATCGTCAGCAGCATGACGCCGATTGCGGCAAACGTACACGCAGAGACGTTGAACGCTACAGATTTATTCATTTCGGAATATGTTGAAGGCTCTAGCAACAATAAAGCGATCGAACTGTTCAATGGAACGAATGCGGCCATCGACCTCTCGGCCTATAAACTTGAACTGTATTCAAACGGCGGGACGGCTCCAGGCACGACCCTCAACTTGACAGGTACGCTCGAGCCAGGTGGCACGTATGTCATCGTCAACGCCAACGCGAGCGATGCCTTGAAAGCGAAGTCGAACACGACAAGCGGTGTGACGAACTTTAACGGCGATGACACGCTCGTCTTGAAAAAAGGCGACACGGTGCTCGACGTCTTCGGTCAAGTCGGATTCGATCCGGGTACGAAATGGGGAACTAGCGTCGCCACGGCTGACCAGTCGTTAGTTCGAAAAGATACGGTCACGACAGGGGATGCGAACGGCGCCGATGCGTTCGACCCGGCCACTGAATGGAACACACAACCAATCGATACGTTCACGAACCTCGGAGCCCACACGTTCCAAGGCGTCGACTACGGCGATGGCGGTACAGTAGAACCACCGGCGGCGGTCACTCCGATCTCGATCAGTGACGCCCGTACGAAAGCCGAAGGTGAAACGGTCACGATTAAAGGCGTCGTCACGGCGAAACTGGCCAACACGATTTCGATTCAAGATGCGACAGGCGGCCTCTCGGTCCGTCCGACGTCACTCGCCGTCAACGTCGGGGATGAAGTCGTCGTCACGGGTGCGATCGGTTCGTATCGTGAACTGCTTCAATTGAACAGCGCCGTCGTCGTTTCAAAACAAGCGGCGAGCGTCCCGGCTGCGCAAGTTCTCACTGGCGAACAGATCAATGAGGACGTCGAGTCTGAACTCGTCACCGTCAATAACGTCACGCTCTCGGGCAGTGGTCAAAACTTGACGGCCACGGACGGAACGAAAGAATTCGTCGTGCGCGATGAGCGCGGCATTCTCGATTTACAGACGGACGTCAACTACTCGTCAATCACAGGAATCGTGCAACAGTTCGATAACACGTATCAAATCATCCCGCGTGACGCATCTGACACGGTCATCGACGCGTCGGTACTCCGTCCGGCAACTGCGAAGCCAGGTGCGGGCACGTTCGTCGGTCCACAAAACGTGACACTCTCGACGACGACAGCGGGCGCTGACATCTATTACACGCTCGACGGGTCGGACCCGAAAGTGAACGGTACGCTTTATACATCACCAGTCCGCATTGAAGAAACGAAGACGCTCAAAGTGGCCGTCAAATCAGGTGATTCGTTCAGCGCCGTGACGACGTTCGACTATAAAATCACGGACAAGATCCGCATCCACGACATTCAAGGCGCGAGCCACACGTCGCCGATGAACGGACAGACGGTCGAAGGTGTCGAAGGAATCGTCACGTACTCGTTCGTCTCGAACGGAACGACGTATTACTACATTCAAACACCTGACATGGAAGCGGACCAAGACGCACGCACGTCAGAAGGAATCATCTTGTATGGTGGCCGTTCGATCCCCGGCATCCAAGTCGGAGACCTCGTCAGCGTGAAAGGTCTCGTCAGCGAGTACGCCATCGAAGGATATAGCGACCGTCAACAGACAGACATGAAGATGACGCAAATCGATACACGTAACGGTGGTGTTGACGTCATCAAGAGCGGTGTCGCCCTCCCGACGCCAGTGAAAATCGACGAGTCGAACTTGCCGACCGAGTTCATCGACAGCGACGCCCTCGCCGTCTTCAACCCGGACAAAGACGCCATCGACTTCTGGGAGAGCCTTGAAGGGATGCGCGTCGAGACGGGCAACCTTAAATCTGTCTCCCCACAACAATACGGCGACCTCGTGACCGTGCTCGAAGGAACACCGACGGAGACGTTCAACGGTGGTGTGCTTCTTAAAAAAGATGACGCCAACCCGGAACGGATCCAATTCCGTCTCGAACCAAACGCGGAAGCGCGTGAATTCGATGTCGCGACCGGTGACCGATTCAACGGCCCGATCGTCGGAATCGTCGGATACTCGTTCGGAAACTACAAGATTCAAGCCTCACTCGACGAAATGAAAGCCGCCTTCGTCAAAGGCGATGCCAAGCGCGAGACGACGTTCATCGAAGCCGAAGAGGACAAATTGACGATCGCCTCTTACAACCTCGAGAACTTCTCGAACAACGTGAAGGAAACATCGGATGAGAAGGCACTTAAACTCGCGAAAGCGTTCGTCGAGGAATTGAACAGCCCGGACATCATCGGCGTGACCGAGGTTCAAGACAACAACGGTGAGGGCACAGGCGATTCTGCGGCCGACCAAAGCTATCAACGCTTGATTGACAATATCGTCTCGATCGGCGGCAAATCGTACAAGTACGTCAACATCGACCCAGAAAACAACAAAGATGGCGGTGCACCGAACGCCAACATCCGTGTCGGCTTCTTGTATGACCCGGAACGTGTCTCGCTCACAGAAGGCATCCCTGCCGGTGACGCGACGACAGCTGTCGGTTATGAGAACGGCAAGTTGACGCACAACCCGGGCCGCATCGACCCGCTCAACCCGGCGTTCAACAGCTCACGTAAACCGCTCGCGGCGCAATTCGACTTCCAAGGCGAGAACGTCGTCGTCATCGCCAACCACTGGAACTCGAAAGGTGGCGACACTGGCTTCTTCGGCTCGAAACAGCCGGTCGTTCTTGGCAGCGAAGTCCAACGGAAACAAATCGCACAAATCGTCCATGATTTCGTGGCCGATGTGAAGACGGACAACCCGGACGCAAACGTCGTCGCCCTCGGTGACTTTAACGACTTCGAGTTCTCAGACGCGATGCAAATCTTCAAAGGCGACTTGATGACGAACATGGTCGAAAAAGTACCTGCCGTCGACCGTTACTCGTACGTCTACCAAGGGAACTCGCAAGTGCTCGACCATATCCTCGTGTCGAACCACTTAGCGGCGACGACCGAGATCGATATGATCCACGTCAACGCGGACTTCACGGAAATGTCTGGTCGCGCAAGTGACCACGATCCGGTGCTCGCTCAAATCGACCTCACTCCGGAGCCGGAAGTGGAATTGACACGTTACACGGTCGAAAATAACCGTGCTGCTCGCCTCGTCCTTCAAGACGACTTCATCGGCGTGACGATCGGCAAGGGCACGAACTTCAAGAACGGTATCTTCGTACGTGGCGCTTACACGGAGTTGACAGGTGACCCGCTTAAAAACATCGTCGTTCAAGTGAAACCGAAAGAAGCCGGTGCCATCATCGACTTCGACGGCGCAACTGTCAAAGAAGTCATCGTCGACGGCACGAACTTGGCCGAGATTCGTGGAGCCGAAAATGTGAAACGAATCAGCTACACGAAAGGCGCATCCGCTAGCACGGTCGTCATCAAGAAGTAACGAACACACATCCGATTTAAAAAACCGCAGACACGTCGTCTGCGGTTTTTGGCGTTTTCAATCGTGAAATTCGGGGATTAAGAAGGAGATGCTGATTATCGGAGGATGACGTCATGGAAATGCACAACGGGAACTTATATTGGCCGATCACGGAATCGGAACAGATTGTCTTACAAAAACCAATCAAAAAAGAACGCTACGACGTACTCGTCATCGGCGCCGGCATGTCCGGAACGCTGACGGCCTATACCCTTCACAAGGATGGTGTCGATTTCGCCGTTATCGACCAAGGGAAAGTCGGTGCCGGGAGCACGGCCGCGAATACCGGGCTCATTCAATACTCGAACGACATCATGTTGCATGAACTCGCCGAGCAAATCGGCGAAGAGGATGCCGTCCGCTTCTATAAATTGTGTGCCGAGGCGGTCGATGCGCTCGACGAGGTCGCCGAGACGGTCGATGCCAAAGACGTCTACATCCGGCGCGACAGCCTTTGCTTTGCCAGCAGTGAGGCAGATGTCTCCAAATTGAAACGGGAGTATGAGATGCTGACGAAACATGAGCTTCAAGCCGAATGGCTCGACCGGGAGGCGTTACGCGCACGCTATCCGTTCGACAAACCGGCCGCCTTGATCACGAACGGGGACGCCGAGGTCAATCCGCTCACACTCAGCCGCCAAGTCGTCCGTTACTTGTCGACACAGGACGTCCCCATCTTTGAAGAGACGGACGTTACGGAAGTCGTCGCCGACGGAGACGACTGGCTCGTGCTGACTCCAGCAGGAACGTTCAAGGCGGGTCACGTCATCTTCGCGACCGGCTATCGCCCGGCCCCGCTCCTCGACACGCATCGAATCGAACTCAACCGTTCTTATGCGATTGCGACGAATCCCGTCCCTGATTTTAAAGAATGGGATGGCCAGGCGCTCATTTGGGAAACGAAACGGCCGTACCTCTATTTACGGACGACCGTCGACGGCCGCATCATCGCCGGCGGGCTCGATGAAGAGAAACCAGAGACGCCGCATAGCGAGGCGCTCATTCAAAAACGGGCCGAGCGGTTGCGCCAAGAAGTCGAGGCTTTGTTCCCGATGTATGATTTGACAGTTGAATACGCCTGGGTAGCCTTGTTCGGTGAGTCAATCGACCAACTGCCCTTTATCGGGGAACACCCGGACCGCCCCAATCTCTTTTATTTACTCGGATACGGGGGCAATGGAACGGTGTACAGCATGTTAGGTTCTAAAATTTTGAGTGAGCTGGTTCGTGGGATCGACAGTCCCGATTCTCGAATCGTACGGCTCGACCGCACACGTTAATCCCCTGACATCAGGGGATTTTTTTATACATAAGAATTGGAGTGATTTAAATGACAACGAAACGTAAACCGAAATGGGTGTATCGTCTAAGGCGCAGTCTTCTCTTCATCCCCGCCATGATCTTGACCGCCTATGTCTGGCCGCATGAGTCTATCGAGGAGGAACGCGATGGCGCGATCACCCGAACAGAGGCGACACATGAGGAGGGACGCTATACGATCGAGACGAGGCAGGCCGTGAAGGAAGACGAGGCCGTCCGCTATGCATATGACGTCATCGTCCACGGCCAACCCGACGTCGAGACACTCCAATCGATCAGCCAGGATGTGATCGACGAGGTGGCCGTACAAGACACGTTCCAAGCCGCCCTCATCCGTTTTTATGACCACGAAGCCTATATCGGTACAGAATCTCCGCTCGGCGAGGCCGTATTTGCGCCTGGTGGAGATTGGAGCCTTGCTGATACGGTAAAAGCCGGTTCTTATGAAGACATGACGTTCGGGTGGCAGTTGAAAGAAAAAGAATGGGGCACGCAACTTTCGGACAAGGAAGCACGTGTCTGGCAAGCATGGAATCGTGTCTATGAAGCGGAACAGTCGGACGATCCTGACTTGAAAGCGAAGGTGACACGCACCATTTCCACGAAATACGACTTGAATCCGGAAACTGTCCAACAAATTGTATTAAAGCAGAATGTTTGGGCCGCTTTATAACCTGAATCCTCCAGGAAAATACATCGAATTTTCCTTTCTTTGGCTAAATATATAATTGTATACTAATTGTATACACGTAACTGGTTGAACGGCCAAAGAAAGGAAGACGTTATGAAACGATTGATGATTTTGTGGGTGCTGTTGTTCGTGATGGGTTCTACTATGACGCCACAGTCCGCCGCGGCCGCGACGACACCCCCTTATGAGGTGAGCGTCCCTTCCGGCACAACGCTTTATCAATTTGTCGGCAAGACGCTCAAGCCGAAAGCGACGTTGCGAACAGCAAAGCGGTTCAAGGCGCTCAGCACGTCCGGTTATTACTATAAAGTCCAGGACGGAAGAACCATCTATTACGTGAAAAAGAAAGCCGTCAAACTAGTGGCGACAAACCTGTCCTTGACGACGTTTTCTGGTTCGACCTATGCACGTCTGACCCACGAATATATGCGCTCGCTCACCCGCGGCCAGACGCCGTACTACTATGATGAGTTGACAGCCAAGACCGCCGTCATCCGGGCTGACGCAGCGATGAAAGGGAACTGGTATATCCCCTCCCCGCCCTATCAGCTGCGCGTCCCGAACATCGATACATACCGCTTCGACGTCAGCGTCCCAGAGGTCGACTCGAAGTCGTTCAAGTTCCAAATCCATTACTTCACGACGTTGAACCAGTTGACACAAGCATACGCCGCGACCGGAAACACTGAGTATCTCCGTTACGGAAAGCGGATCGTAACGAGTTGGACCAAGCAATATCCGGTTGGGAACTACAAACGCTATCCATGGCCGTATCACGACCACGGCACGGCGATCCGGACGTTCCATCTGCTCAACTTCTGGAACGAGTTCCGCTCGTCCACGGTCAACACCGACCCAGCGTTCTCGCAACTGTTCGCCAAGACGCTCTATGAGCACGCGACGCTCCTCGCGACACCGAGCTTTTATAAGCCGAACAATAACCATGGCATGTTCCAAGACATGGCGTTGACCGCTGTCGCGGAGACGCACCGAAGTTTCTATCGTTCGTCGTCATGGCGTTCGCTGGCGACGAACCGGCTCACCCAGCAGTTGAACCATAGCTTGAGCACGGACGGGGTCCACCTTGAGCACTCACCGTTCTATCAGATTTATTTATATGACACGCTCGCCCGTTTCAACGACTGGGCCGCCGCTAACCGGTTCGCCTTGTCGAGCCGGATGGGAGACGTCAAAGACATGCCTGGTGCGCTGACGTATATGTTGAAGCCGAACGGGACACTCCCGATGTTCGGCGACACCCCGTCCATCGTTCACCGTCCGGACGCGATTCCCTATGTCGAGCGTTATCCACACTTGTATTATGCGATGACACAAGGGAGATCTGGGGCGCAACCGTCGACACGGGTCGGCAAGTTGTCGAACCAGTACGCCTTCTTCCGTCAGCATTGGGGCGGAGCTTCTGGTCCGTTCCACGACGCGGTCCAAGTGATGATGACGGCCGGCTATCACAGCAACATCCATAAACATGCCGACGATTTATCGATCGACCTTTACGGTTACGGACGCGACTTTATCGTCGAGAGCGGTCGTTACGCCTATACGAATCGACCCGAACGAAAGGTCGTCATGCAGGCAGCGGCCCATAATACCGTCCATGTTGCCGGACAGAACTTCAAATTGACGCCGAGCAACTTGCGACGCAGTCAAATCACTTCGGTCGGTGCTTCATCGACACAGTGGACGGCAGCCGGGACGAGCGGACTGCTCGGCCAGGGGATGACGCACACCCGTCGCCTCGCCTACGACCGCGACGGAACGGTGCTCGTGTACGATGACATCACGAGTCCGACCACGACCTCGTTCGTCCAGCGGTTCCATCTTGGGACCGGTTTGAACCGGGTCTCGAGCGGAAGCCGTCATGCCATGTTTAAAGACAACCAGAACCGCTCCATCCACTTGTTGCAACTCGAGGTCGGCACGACCCCGAAAGTCGCCGTCGGTGCGAGTTACGTGTCATACCGAGATTATGACTGGCAACGCCGCAATCAAGTCGTGACGACAAAGCGCGGCAAGCAAGTCGAGTATTTGACGCTGATCCATATCGGCGAAAAGGCGACGAAAATCACGTCCGCTACGGTCCAGACGACATCGCGCCACTACGTCGTGCGCTACAAACTGTCGGACGGCAAGACGAAAACCCTATCCATGTTACGCTAACCTCCATTTTAAAAATGGGGGTTTTTTCTCGGTCGGTTAGGGAAAACTCGTTAAGTAGGCCAAAACGTGGCTTACAGCGCGTGTGCATACTTAAAGGGGAGGCAATAACATGGGGAACAAGAAAGAAGAGCAATTGAAACAACATATGATCGATAACGAGCAGCAAGCCGGGCTCACGACGAACCAAGGTCTAAAGATGGCGGAGGATGAGTTTTCGCTCAAAGCCGGGCGACGCGGACCGACGCTCATCGAGGACTTCCATTTCCGTGAGAAGATGACGCACTTCGACCACGAACGGATTCCTGAACGCATCGTGCATGCGCGCGGCGTCGGGGCCCACGGGGAGTTCCAAGTGTACGAGTCGCTCGCTGACTATACGAAAGCCGACTTCTTGAACGACCCGTCGAAAGTGACGCCTGTGTTCGTCCGCTTCTCGACGGTGCAAGGCTCGCGCGGTTCTGGGGACACCGTCCGCGACGTCCGAGGCTTCGCGACGAAGTTCTATACGGATGAAGGGAACTATGACCTTGTTGGGAACAACATGCCCGTCTTCTTTATCCAGGACGCCATCAAATTCCCGGACCTCGTCCATGCCGTGAAACCGGAACCGCACACGGAAGTGCCGCAAGGCGGAAGTGCCCACGACACGTTCTGGGACTTCGTCGGTCAAAACCATGAGGCGGCTCACCACGTGATGTGGGCGATGAGCGACCGCGGCATCCCGCGCAGCCTGCGCATGATGGAAGGGTTCGGCGTGCACACGTTCCGACTCGTCAACAAGGAAGGCAAGGCACATTTCGTCAAATTCCATTGGAAACCAAAACTTGGCGTCCATTCGCAAGTGTGGGACGAAGCACAGAAAGCGCTCGGGAAGAACGCCGACTTCCACCGTGTCGACTTGTATGAAGCAATCGATAAAGGCGATTACCCGGAATGGGAACTCGGGCTTCAAATCATCGCGGAAGAAGATGAGTTCAAGTTCGACTTCGATATTCTTGATCCGACGAAACTTTGGCCGGAAGAAGACGTGCCCGTCAAACTTGTCGGCAAGATGATGCTCAACCGCAACGTCGATAACTTCTTCGCCGAGACCGAGCAAGTCGCGTTCCACCCTGGCCATCTCGTGCCTGGGATCGACTTCTCAAACGATCCGCTCCTGCAAGGACGCCTGTTCTCGTACACCGATACCCAGTTATCACGTCTTGGAGGACCGAACTTCCATCAACTCCCGATCAACAAACCGGTCTGCCCGTTCCATAACAACCAGCGCGACGGGATGCATCAGATGGCCGTTCATAAAGGACAGACAAGCTACCACAAAAATGCGCTCAACAACAATCAACCCGAGCCTGTTCCAGCCGAGCAAGGTGGGTTCGAGCACTATCAAGAGAAAATCGACGGGCACAAGATTCGTGGTCGAAGCGACAGCTTCCTCGACTTCTATTCGCAAGCGAAGCTCTTCTATAACAGCATGACCGACGTCGAAAAGCAGCACATTCAAGACGCTTACAGCTTCGAGCTCGGCAAATGTGAGTCGGACATGGTCAAAGAGAACGCCGTCGATTTGTTGAATCGCATCGACCGTCACCTCGCCTCTGTCGTCGCTGACAACTTAGGCGTCGAGCTTCCGGACGAGAACAATGAAGTCGTCTCGGACAAGACCTCACCGGCGCTCAGCATGGCCAATACAATCGCGAAACCGGACACGAAGAGCGTCGCCGTCCTGCTCGCCGGAGACGTCGATGCCGCGCAAGTGAAGGCGTGGGTCCAGGTGTTCGCTGACAACAAGGTCAATTACAGCCTCGTCGGGAAGAAGTCGTATACGCTCGGCGACCTTAAAGTGAAAGAGACGTATGATACGGTCGATTCGAGCCTGTTCGATGCCGCTTTCCTCGTCAGCACAGCGACCTCAGTCGAGGACGACGTGCTCGAATTCATCGAGAACACGTATAAGCACTTCAAGCCACTCGCGCTACATTTGCACCACGATGAAGTGCTCGACCGCTGCCGGGTGAAGACAGATCAACCAGGTGTCTACACGTTCAAACAACATAGTCTCGATGGTTTCGATACGTTTATCGACGGCATCGCGCAAGGACGGTTCTGGGACCGCGCCTAATGTGAACAGTTCAAGGATTCGACCCAAAACGGTGGGTCGAATCCTTTTTACGTGCTTCCCTTCCCCTCCGCTCTAGCGATATACTAGGTGGGGTATATAGCGTAAAGGAGGAAAGACTGGATGCGAAAAGAGTTTGCTACCTATGTGGAAAACCTTGAACTGCAACGACAGTTATACAAACGAACGTTAGTTACTGTCGTGCTCTCACAAATATTTGGAGGGGCCGGCCTCGCCGCCGGGATCACGGTCGGCGCCTTGCTGGCCCGTGATTTACTCGGGACCGACGCATATGCGGGCGTTCCGACGGCACTGTTCACGCTCGGTTCCGCCGCCGCCGCCTTTTTGATCGGGTTGATGTCACAGCGGGTCGGACGCCGCTTCGGACTGGCGACCGGGTTCTTGACCGGTGCGCTCGGAGCGGTCGGGGTCATCATTGCCGCGACGCTCGAGAGCGTACCGCTCTTGTTCATCTCACTCCTTATCTACGGGGCGGGGACAGCGACAAACCTCCAAGCCCGTTACGCCGGGACAGATTTGGCGAATGCGACGGAGCGAGCGACCGCGGTCAGTATCGCGATGGTCTCGACGACGTTCGGGGCTGTCGCCGGACCGAACTTGGTCGAGCCGATGGGACGTGTCGCCGACGGGCTCGGCTTGCCGACACTATCAGGACCGTTTTTGCTTGCGGGGGTAGCCTATCTCTTCGCCGGCCTCATTTTGCTCGTATTCTTGAACCCTGACCCGCTTCTCGTCGCCCGTGCCATCGAGGCGAAACGGCAAGAAACCATCGACACATCAGTCCATCCGGTTGAATCGACGCATGACCGCCGTAGTGTCTATGTCGGTGCGTTCGTCATGATCCTCAGCCAAATTGTGATGGTCGCCATCATGACGATGACGCCCGTTCATATGCGCCACCACGGACACGAGCTCGGTGCCGTCGGGCTCGTCATCGGGTTCCATATCGGGGCGATGTACTTGCCGTCCCTCGTGACAGGCGTGCTCGTCGACCGGATCGGTCGTGAAATCATGGCGATTGCCTCGGGAGTGACCTTGTTCTTCGCCGGGGTCGTCGCCGCTTTTGCCCCAGCCGACTCTCTCTTCTTGTTGATTGTCGGGCTCGTCCTGCTCGGTGTCGGGTGGAACTTTGGTCTCATCAGCGGGACCGCCATCCTCGTCGATGCGACGTCGACGGAGACGCGCGCGAAGACACAAGGCTCAGTTGATGTTTGGATTGCCTTAGCCGGCGCATCAGGAGGGATGCTCTCGGGCGTCATCGCCGCCCAGTCGAGTTATCTGACCTTGTCACTGCTCGGCGGCGTCATCTCCCTCGTGCTCGTCCCGCTTGTCCTCTGGTATCGCCGTCATCTAGCCTGACGACCGACCGATGCGTGAACGCGCATCGGTTTTTCTAGTGACAAGCGTCTGTTCGGACAAACCTCCATCCTTTTGTTATACTCCTTTAGTTATGTTTGTTAACTATTTAGAATCAAATGGATAAGGAGGCGGGCCGACGATGCAACTGACCGCACAAAAACTATGGACGAAAGATTTTCTCATCATCTCCCTCGTCAACTTCTTCTTGACGCTCATCTTCTTCTTACTAATGGTAACCATCGGCGTTCATGCCGTTTCCACATATGGGGCTTCGACGAGCGAGGCCGGGCTTGTCACCGGCATTTTTATTATCGGGACGCTCGTCGGGAGACTCTTCATCGGACGCTTGATCGATTCGATTGGACGGCGTAAGACGCTTCTCATCGGTCTCACCTTCTTCACGGCGACAATTTTGCTCTATTTTATCGACCTCGGCGTTGGCTTTTTACTGTTCACCCGCTTCGTTCACGGTCTCGGAATGGGACTGTCGAGTACGGCGACCGGAACAATCGTCGCCCAGGTCATCCCCGGCTCTCGAAAAGGCGAAGGCATCGGCTATTACAGCATGAGCTCGACGCTCGCCACCGCCATCGGCCCGTTCGTCGGCTTGATGATGAGTCAGTACACGAGCTTCTCGGTCATCTTCCTAACTTGTCTCGTCGTCGGACTCATCAGTCTAGGAAGTGCCTTGTTCGTGAACGTCCCTGAGGCCGACAATCCGGAAGTTGTTCGGGGCTTGTCACTGAGTGCCTTCGTCGAACCAAAGGCGTTGCCAATTGCACTCATCATTGGCGTCGCGGCCCTCAGTTACTCGAGCGTGTTGTCTTATATCAATTTCTATGCGAGTGAACTCGATCTCGTGGAAGCGGCGAGTATTTTCTTCCTTGTCTATTCTATTGCGGTCCTGATCTCGCGGCCGATCACCGGGCGCCTGATGGACGCGCGAGGGGCCAACATCGTCATGTACCCGGCCATCGCCTTCTTTGCGATCGGCATGCTCGTCTTGAGCCAAGCAAACAACGCAGTCATGCTGTTACTCGCCGGGGCGCTAATCGGATTAGGATTCGGGAATATCCAATCCGGCACACAAGCGATCGCCGTCAAAGCGGCGTCCCCTCACCGGATGGGCATGGCCACGTCGACCTTCTTCATCGCCTTGGACGCGGGTCTAGGATTCGGGCCTTATTTTATTGGCTTGCTCATTCCGTTGACCGGTTTTTCAACGCTCTATCTGTTGCTTGCCGGCGTCGTCTTCTTTACGTTGTTCCTCTATTACTTGATGAACGGTCGCCACGAGCGATCCGAAATGAAACAAGCTGCCTGACAGGACTTTTTACAGTCCTGTCTTTTTTAGAATGTTCACACATTTCATCGTCACTTACGGTAATATGAGAATGACGCGCCGAAAAGTTTTTGATTGAAATGAGGGACATGATGCACGCCGACCAGACAATCCAACACTATTCCTCCGTCCTCCTCCGAACGTTCGACAAAATCTCTGATTTTGTCTTCTTCATGGAAGTGGACGGTTCAACTTATCGCTATATATTTGTAAACGAGCCGGGGAAGCAGGCGATCGGCTGGACAGATGCCGATATCGGGAAACGTGTCGAGGACATGGTCCCGCCCGAGACAGCCGCTCTCGTCACACGACATTACGAGGAGGCTGTTCGGGAGCGAAAGAGTATCGTCTTCGAAGACTACCGCCTGGCCGAACCTTCTTACTCGGTCCAACCCGTCTCACATGAGATTCAACTACCGGTTCATTACTACGAATCCGAGGTGACCCCGGTCTTCGACGAGGCAGGCGTCTGCACACACGTCATCTCGGTCGTCCGGGAAGTGACGGAGCGGAAGCGTCGTGAACTCGAACTGTCGATTCTGAAAGACCAGCACGAGTCGCTCCGGCGCTACTCGCCGCATGGCATCTTCGTCCTCGATGACGCGTTTCGCGTCCAATCGATCAACCCCGCTGCCACGCAAATCACGGGTTACGGAGAAGATGATTTGTTAGGCGAGTCATTTTTAGCATGGTTGCCAGAGTCAGAACGAATGCTCGTCGACGACGGTCTCCGCTTTGCCTTGTCCGGCACCCCGCACAAATACGGGATCACGGCGCTTCAAAAGACCGGGGATTTCCTCGACTTGGCCATCTTGAATATTCCGATTGAAGTCGGAGGCCGAATCACGGGTCTGTTCGCCATCATTATTGACCATACTCCGGAGAAAAATGCCGAGCGTGCGACCCAAGAGAGCGAGCGTCGCTATCGCCAACTGATCGAGACGATTCCGGAAGGGATTATCGTTCATAAAGACGGCGTCATTCTATACGCCAACGCCCTAGCGCTAGAAACGATCGGGGCGACGAATATCGAGCGCGAATCAATCTTTAAATTTGTCGCCTCGGAATTTCATGAGACGACAAAGGCGCGCCTCCAAGCCTTACGGCAAGGTGATCCCGTTCAAGACACGGAAATCGTGCTCCTCACGCCGGGAGGACGAAGACTACATATGGACATCGGCAGCCTGCTCATCGATTACGAAGGCACGACTGCCGTCATGACTTTGTTGCGCGACGTCACCGAGAAGCGTGAGATGGAGCGCGCCCTGCACCAAAGTGAGACGCAATATCGCCTCATTACGGAGAACATGAGCGACCTCGTCTGTATCCTCGAGCGTGACGGTCAAGTGCGCTATGCTTCGCCGTCTCACAAGACCGTGCTTGGATATGCGCCCGAGCTTTACGAGGGTAAAAATACGCTCGACTTCATCCATCCGAATGACGTCGAGTCCGCGAGACGACAACTCGACACGATGACAGCGTCGAGCGAACCGCTCACCCTCGAATTTCGTCACCTGCACCAGGATGGACGTTGGATTTGGCTCGAGACGAAGATTCAAGCGATTTACGACGACGTCGGCCAGCTGCTGCATTATTTGACGGTCACGCGTGAGATCATGAAACGCAAAGTATTGGAGAAACAGCTCAAGCACCTGGCTTACCATGATACGTTGACCGACTTGCCGAATCGGCGCTACTTCCTCGCCTACTTGGAAGAGACGTTGGTGCGATTGGATGAAGGAGACGAGTCTCTCGCCGTCCTCTCGCTCGATATCGACTGCTTCAAACAGATTAACGACACACTCGGACATGACATCGGCGACGAACTGCTACGCCAATTCTCTGCTCGCCTGACCGATGTCTTGCGAAACCAAGACGTGATTGCAAGGTTTGGCGGTGATGAGTTTTCGGTGCTCATCCGCTACACGGAATCCGATGCCCCGAGACGAGTGGCCGAAAAGCTTGTCACCGCGCTCCAACTTCCGTGGTTAATCGAAGGACATACGTTCGTTACAACCTCGAGCGTCGGGGTCGCCCCTTACCGACCAGGAATGTCGACGAAACAATTGCTCAAACACGCGGATTTGGCACTATATGAAGCCAAGGCCAATGGACGAAATCAATATGTCGTTTTTAAAGACCGCTCCTGAGCGGTCTTATTTCACGTGAAACACAGAAGACAGTACCTAAACACGAACATTAAAGAGGATTAACCAGCGATCATCAAGAATTTTTATCTTTTATCGCTATATCCCTTTGACATATGCTCTAATTTACGTTACATTACCGAATGGGCGAAGTATTTATCATTCAACGAATCTAATTGTTCGTAAATAGGGGTGTGACAACATGGATAAAGTATTTGATTATGAAGATATTCAATTGATTCCCGCAAAATGTATCGTCGACAGCAGGTCTGAATGTGATGCGAGCGTGACGCTTGGGGGCTTTACGTTCCGACTTCCGGTCGTGCCTGCCAATATGCAGACGATCATCGATGAGAAAGTCGCCTTATCGCTGGCCGAGAACGGTTACTTCTACATCATGCATCGCTTCCATCCAGAGACGCGGCTCAAGTTCATCGAAGACATGCATGGACGCGGGTTGTATGCATCGATCAGTGTCGGTGTGAAAGAAGATGAGTATCGGTTCGTCGAGATGCTGGCCGAATCCGGGCATACGCCGGAGTTCATCACGATCGATATCGCGCACGGTCATTCGAACGCGGTCATCCGCATGATTCAACACATCAAACACCACCTTCCAGGCTCGTTCGTCATCGCCGGCAACGTCGGGACCCCGGAAGCAGTCCGGGAACTCGAGCATGCCGGGGCGGATGCGACGAAGGTCGGTATCGGACCGGGCAAAGTCTGTATCACGAAAATCAAGACAGGCTTCGGCACGGGCGGTTGGCAACTCGCCGCGCTCCGTTGGTGTGCCAAGGCGGCGACGAAACCGATTATCGCGGATGGGGGCATCCGGACACATGGGGACATCGCCAAATCGATTCGCTTTGGGGCATCGATGGTCATGATTGGTTCGTTGTTCGCCGGCCACGACGAGTCACCGGGCGAGACGTTCGAACAGGACGGGAAGTTGCTCAAAGAATACTTCGGGTCGGCTTCTGAATTCCAAAAAGGGGAACGGAAAAACGTCGAAGGCAAGAAAGTGTTCGTCGAGCATAAAGGGGCGCTCCAAGACACGTTGACCGAGATGGAGCAAGACCTCCAATCGGCCATCTCTTACTCGGGTGGGGACAATCTCGATGCATTGCGCACCGTCGATTACGTCATGGTGAAAAACTCAATCTTCAACGGGGATAAAGTGTACTAAAAAAAGCGGCTCGCGTGAGCCGCTTTTTTTATGCATCAATCAATCGTTTCGTCATCATATAGTAATCAGAGCCAGGCGGATAGTCGTATAGGACGCCCGCTACCTCATAACCGAAGCGCTCATAAAACGTCTTCGCCTGAAACGAGAACGTCGTCAACTTGACGCGCGTCGCCCCGAGTTCGCGGGCCAACCGCTCCCCTTCCTCGAGCAGACGGCTTCCCAGGCCTGTTCCCGCATGTTCTGACGCGACCCATAACCGGTCCAAGTCGAACCAGCCCCAATAGACGCTCCCAAACAACCCTGCGATCATTTCCCCGTCGTGTTCCACTTTCAGCTGAACGACCGGGACGTCAGCATTGCGGATCTCGCGATGGTGCATCGAGTGAGCGTCATTGAACGTTCGCAACCGACTCGTCAAAAACTGTTGAAACGTTTCGTCTTCGTCGTGAATCCGTTTGATTTCCATCACGCTTCCCCACTCGAGCCGTTCACGAAGAACGAAATCAGCTCTTGTTCTTCCTCGTCGACCGAGCGCCCCGTCAAACGTTCGTACTGTGCGGTTATCTTTTCCTTATTTCCTGGGAAATCAATAGTGATTTGGGCCAAACTCCGTAATATGTCTCGGTCTTTCTCGTACTCGAGACGGGTCACGACTTGACCGTGCGACCAGACGTACGCCTCGGCCTCGAACTGGTCGAGCACCTCTAAAAGGCGAAGCGTCTGGGCCGGCGTCATCCGCCAAGACGGCGCGTACAAGTTCGCATAGAGGGCATCCCCTAAAAACAGTACCTTTTCCTCTGGTACGTAAGCCACGACCGCATCGGCAGCATGATCTCCACCGACATGCTTTAAGAGGACGTGGACCCCGCCAAGGTCGAGCGTGATTGTATCATCGAACGTCGCGGTCGGTAAGACGACACGCATCGACCTGTCTTCACCGTATTCGAGTTGGATCGCCTCCGCGCAAAACGCGATTTCACGTCCGTCCTCGACCCGTTCGGCCAACGCCTCATCGTCCCACGTGTAGGGAAACAGTCGCTCGATTCCGGCTTTTGTCGCCGTGCTTGCAATCGAGACAGTATCGGTCAATGCCGACAATCCAAAAACATGGTCCCAGTGCCAATGCGTCAACGCCACGAGCGTTGGGCGCTTGATTCCTTGTACGGTCAAGGCGTCTAAAAATAAGTTCGTATGCGCCTCGGAGTTCCCTGCATCAATCATGAGTGTATGCGTGTCACCGACAACAGCTCCTAAAATCGGACGATCGGTCTCGGCGACAGGGGTCATGTACCAAAAGCGGTCGGAATATTGTTTAAGCGTCTGCATGACCGGCTCCTTCCTTATTCCATAATTTGTCGAACGCTTCGAGCGCTCTCCGTTCGTCATTGACGATTCGAATCGTTCGTAGCGGCAAATGACTCAACACCTTCAATTCACGTTGTTGCCGTTCTTCCAGAAGTCGAATCGTTCCTTCGATTCCAACCAATCCGTTCGCCCGGCCATACGCACGAGTCGTATAGTAGTCGACGAAACCTTGTTGCCACTCGGGCGGACGTTCCGCATACACATTACGAAACACAGCCGGGACATCGTTCGTCTCCAAGTACACAACCGTCGGATCAAGCGTAGTGATCAGGCCCGCCACGGTCTCAATATAACGCTCAATCTGTTCGTTCGGAACGTGTTGCGACACCATGCCGATCGTGAACGGATTTTGAAGAATGGCACACTCAAACACATAGTCTACCTCATCCCTTTGTGCACGTTCCACGAACCGATGCCAACGGCCGATCATGAGGTCGACATGTTTCTCGAACGGTAACTCATAGACGTCCGTGCCATAGATGGCCTCTCCAGCCCGATAGCGGACGAATCGACCATCTCCATCTTGATCGATGACATCTCCCTCGAACCGTATGTCCCCTTCGACCCAATGGACGTCATGCAAATCGACCGGGTGGGATGCATCGATTTCCGAATAGAATTTGTAGGAACTCCCTCTCGCCACAAACGTTTCGGCGAATGTCGTCTTTCCGCTCCCAGGCAACCCTTCAATCAGCCACAACTTCCCCATCGTCCGTCTCCTTTTCAGTGTTCTTGATATGAGTCGTACACGTAGTATCCGTCCCCGCCACAGTTTTTCGCGACGTACATGGCCGCGTCCGAGTGATGGATGATCGCATCAAGGGATGCTTGGTCCATCCTAGAGTAGGCGACACCGACACTGGCTGATAATCTAAGTCTCAAGCCGTTCCCGACCGTCATTTCCTGGGAAATGACATGATTCAACTCGCCAAACACGGTTGGATCGAGCGCTTCCGGCTCTGCTTCGATGACGATTAAAAACTCGTCGCCCGCAAATCGGTACGCTTTCCCTGAAACCGTTTGGCTGAACGTACGGATTCGTTTCGCCGTCTCGATGAGCACCTCGTCCCCGATCAAATGACCGTAGGAATCGTTTACTTGTTTAAAGTCATCTAAATCGATAAATAGCAGAGCGACCGTTTGCTTCCGATTCATTTTCTGTCTCAAATCGGTCATGAGCGAATGCCGGTTCGCCAGCTTCGTCAGCCCATCTTGGGTGATGAGCTCAATCACTTCTTGATGCTTGCGTTCACGTCGAATCTCGTTCTCCATCCAGCGGGTCACGAGCAGGATCGTATCGGTCATCTCGTTGATCGTCACCGTGTCGACGACATCGTCCAAGCTGCCTTGTTCAGCCAAAAAGACGACCCATCCGAACGTCTTCCCTTCATTCGCTAGTGGCAGGCTGATCATCGAGGCAAACTCGATTCCATCGATGACGAATTCGTTTCGACCCAGCTTTTGATGACCGATCGTCGTCAACGCGTGTAGTTGCTGCAACTCGTCTCCCGTCCAATCGAGTTTGCTTTCCCCATCCTCTGATAAGACGCGATAGGTGGACTCCGTCGAGAAAACGAGTGCGTGGGAATATCCAATCCAGTCACGGAGCACCGTCTGAATCCGTTTCAATTTATCACTGAACGGTTCGTGAATGGCCGTCACTTCATAGAGCGACTCGAGCGTCTGTTGCCGTCGGGCTTGCGCTCGCGCTTGCTCGGTCAATTCGATTTCCGCCATGACCCATCTGGCGAAATCTTCGAGCGTTTGCAGCGCCTCGGTATCGAAGCGACGTGACCGTTCGTCGGTCACGCATAGCGTACCGATGACGTGGCCGCTTCGTGTCAAGAGCGGCACGCCGGCATAAAAACCAATCCCTTCGAGTAACGGATTGTCCGACATCGCCTCGGCCGTCCGTACATCCTCGATGACGAGCGCCGATTTTCCTGTCACGACACGGTCGCACAACGTCCACTTCCGCTCCACGCTCGAATTTTCAAGCGCGACCCCTTGGCACGATTTGATCCATTGTTGATCCGTCGTCAAAATCGAGATCAGTGCGACCGGCATGTCCAACGTCCGGGCGACAAGCCGTGAGATCCGATCATACCGTTCTTCTCGCGGGGTGTTCAAAATTTCAAGCCGAAGGATTGTCTTCAGTCGTTCGGCCTCCGTCTCATCGAGTGACGTCACCGCCATGGCTTTATCTGACTCGCCCTGACGCAACGCCGCATGTTGTGAGACGAGCGCTTCAAGCGCCTGCTTGAGGTCAGAGGGTGGAAGGGGTCGACTGAAGAAGTATCCTTGAACCTCGTCACATCCGAGCTGATCAATCGCACGATACTGTACTTCAGTCTCAACACCTTCAGCCGTGACCTCTAAATTCAATTTCTTGGCGAGCGAGACGATCAGTTTGACGATTTCGTACTCTTTCAGCCCGTTGTCTTTGTCCAATTGATTGATGAACGAACGGTCAATCTTGATGCCATCGATATCAAACATTTTTAAATAGTTGAGCGACGAATAGCTGACCCCAAAATCGTCAATCAAAATCCGGAACCCCTTCGCTTTCAAATAATCGACTGTTTGAATGCCGAGGAGCGGTTCTTGCATGAGCGTATGCTCTGTGATTTCAAATTCGAACTGTTCCGGCAGCAGGCCATACGCCGAGAGAATCGGTAACAACTGCTGAATATAATCTTGGCGGAACAATACCGGCGAGACGTTGATTGCGACACGTCGGCCTTCAAACAAGTCCGGCTGGTCAATCATGTCACGGCAGACCCGATCAAAGACGAACTCGGTAATATCCTCGATCAAAAGTGACTTTTCGGCAATCTTAATAAACGTTTCCGGCGAGACGTTCCCGAGTGCCGCGCTTTGCCAACGCACGAGCGCCTCGAAATGAACCGTTCCGTCCTGACAGCCGACTTTCGGCTGGTAGACGACGCTCAATTCATCCGCCTTCAACCCTTTGACGAGTTCCA
Source organism: Exiguobacterium sp. s16 (assembly GCF_018618115.1). NCBI lineage: Bacteria > Bacillati > Bacillota > Bacilli > Caryophanales > Exiguobacterium > Exiguobacterium sp. s16. The sequence goes on from NZ_JACSLM010000006.1 coordinate 98,388, forward strand.
TCTCAATCGTCATCTCATCGATGTAGTGCTGCACGTAGTCATCTTTCTCGTACACTTTGATGATTTGTTTCCCAGCCTGTCTGGCCTCCAGGAGTGCTGTTGACGCGTTCATGATGACCCGGTCTGCATCCTCGGTTCCCGCACTGATTCCGAGGCAGCCGGACAAGGCGAATTCCGTCTCGGCAACTTGGTACGTGTAGTCGGCAATCGCCGCGAGCAGGCGCTCCCCATGCATCGTCGCCGTTTCGACCGACGTGTATGGTAAGACGGCGATAAAATCCTCCCCGTCGACGCGACCGATGATTGAGCCTTTCGGCAATAGGTTCGACAAGTGCCGAGTCATCTCTTTAATCAGGCGATGTGACCGCTCCACGCCTTGGAGGGACAGAATGATTTTGAATCGATTGATGTGCAGCCGCATGACGCTCGTCGCTTCCGTTTCTTGTTTCAGGAACAACTTCTCGAGTTCGAGCTTCACTTTCATCAAGTTCGGCATCCCGGTCAAGTAGTCAATATTCTCGATGCTACTCAACAATTTCATTTCCGCCTCTTCCGATAAGTCCGTCGTCAAGCCGAGGACGTAACGCACCTCTCCCGCCTCGTTCTCGAGTGGCATGAGGACGGATGAGGCGAATCGGGCCGTGTTGGCGTCGATGTTCATCTTCGACATGAAATAGACGGGTTCATGCGAGGCGACGACTGCGTCGTAATGCACAATCAGCTCGTTGGCGACCTCGGCCGCGTACATGTCATGCAGATAACGTCCCCCTACGTCTTCCGGAAGTGAGGACGCCAGTTTCCCCTGCTCACTGACGCGCACATAACGGTAACCGTCAGGCGTCACTTCCATCAAAAACACCATCCGGTATAAATGAACGAAAACATCAAACAAATAATACGGGTCGATCTTCATCTGCTGCATACTGTACCTCCAGGCAATCTCCGTTTCCTCTAGTTTAGTTGTTTTAGACGATGTTGTTCACGAAACCGTTCAAAAAAAGGGGAAGCATTTTTTGAGATGTACTTAAAATCGGGTATAGATAGGTAAAAGTTGAAAAAGCGAGGTGAACCATCATGCTCAGTCGAAACGTCTACCCACAGACACGTCCAGGGAAATGGTCGGTCCTCTTGTTGCTCGCTGTGTTCTTTCTCTTAATCATCTCTGCCCTCATTGTCCAGTCGGGTCAACCATTCAATTTCGACACCCTATTCGACAACACGTGGGCTGCCGTCGTGTCGATATCGGCCGTCGTCGCCGCGTTCGGTGCGTTTGTCATTGGACTTTACACGATTTTCCGCAACCATGAGCGCTCGGTCGCCGTCTTCTTTACCGTCTCACTCGGTGGACTGGTCGCCCTGTTCGTCATCATGCAACTGTTTCTCTAATCGAAAACGCACCTATCCGTTAGGACAGGTGCGTTTTGGTCAGAGAAGCTCTTTGGCGAGGAGGCGGTAGACGTTCAGACGACTCTCTTGCGTATGTTGGATGCTGCAAATCATCGCCTCATCAAATCCATAATGGGCCGACTCTTCTTGTAGCTGCGTCGCGATTTGCTTCGGTGTCCCGACAAGATGAATCTTGCGGTTGTTGGCGATTTGAATCTTATCGACTTCGGTGAGGGGGTAATCGTGCGCCGCTTCCGGACTAAGCAGTTGACGGAGCTGGCCTTTCATCAAGAACAAGCGCGACAAATCCGACGGACGGGCCAAATACTCGGCTTCCTCTTCTGTCTCGGCCGTCGTGACGAGATACGTGACGCTAATGTCGGGCTTCTCCATGAACGCGGATGGGGTGAAGTGATGGCGATATGCGTCGAGCGCATCGACGCTCAGTTCACCGTTGAAAAACTGGGCGAACGAATAGCCGAGCCCCATCCGCCCTGCTTGAACGGCGCTGTTTCCGCTCGATCCAAGGAGCCACGCCTCAGGAAGCGTCACCCCGGTCGGAGCGGCCGGCGTGTTCTTATACCATCGCTCTTCCGGGGTCTCGTCGTTAATCAGTTGCAACGTCGTTCCAAGTTTTTCATACAAACCGTCCATCATCGGTTTTTGACCTTGTGACATCGCGTAGATGGCGTTAGGGTCTCCCCCCGGTGCCCGGCCGACCCCGAAGTCGATACGGCCCGGTGCGAGCGCGCTGAGTGTCTTGAACACTTCGGCCATCTTGAGCGGCGAATAGTGCATCATCATGATGCCACCCGACCCAAGACGAATCCGTTCCGTCTTCGCGGCGATATACGCTGCGACGACTTCCGGGGCCGAGCTCGCGAACGACATGCCTCCGTGGTGTTCGGCCATCCACATCCGGTAATATCCTAGTTCTTCTGCCACTTGGGCGAGTTCGACCGCGCTTTGCAACGCGTGTTCTGACGTATGGCCGGATGTCACCGGCGCTTGATCGAGTACACTTAATCTCATCTGTATCGCTCCGTTCCTAAAGTATATATGGTGAATATCTCGAATTTGTAAGACTCGCCGTCATCATACTAAAGTGAGCCCGAGAATACGAGCAGTTCGCTCGTGTGACCGTTTTCTTTTTTTCAGAAAATTGCAACGAGTTGTTGCCTGCTACGTATCCCCTTCTCTATAATGAACGAGAAGAAACTATTCTTTCATAGCGATTCACTCACGCATGATGGGGACATGCGAGTGAGGCGCGCCAACTACTTTTTCGGGGAAAAGGGGTAAAACACATGAATCAGACACCAAACAAGCCTGACCAAGGCGGGACGTCATTCACGTCCAACGACTTTCTGAAATTCTTAATTCCTTCTTTGATCGGCCTCATGTTCTTCATCGTGCCCGTTCCGACCGAGGACGGATTTACGATTCCGGTCGCACTCTTGTCGAATCAGTTGATCGACCTCATCGGCGGGATCGTTCCGACGCTTGCCGTCATCATGATGGGCATCTCAGTGCTTGGATCATTATGGACGTATTTGGCTAAACCGGCGTTCATCCTAGAACGGCCACACTTCAATTCCCTGTTCAACGTCACACCGTTCTGGTTCGGGATGCGAGTCGTCGGTTTTATTGCCGGGGTGATGACGCTTCTCGTGATCGGACCGGAGATGATCACATCCGAATTCACTGGCGGACTCTTGTTGTATGATTTGATTCCGATTTTATTCGCGACGTTTTTATTTGCTGGGATGTTGCTCCCGCTCCTCTTGAACTTCGGTCTGCTCGAGTTTGTCGGGACGATGCTCATCAAAGTGATGCGCCCGCTCTTCAAACTTCCGGGCCGGGCCTCGCTCGACTCGCTCGCATCTTGGGTCGGGGACGCGACGATCGGGATTCTTTTGACGACGAAACAATATGAGAACGGCTATTACACGAAACGAGAAGCTGCCGTCATCGCCACGACGTTCTCCGTCGTCTCGATCACATTCACCATCGTCATCTTGTCGTATATGGAGCTCGACGCTTACTTCCTGCAATACTATGGAGCGATTGTCTTATCAGGGATTGTCGCAGCGCTGATTATGCCTCGGATTTATCCGTTGTCGAAAAAGGCTGATACACCGTACGAAAAAACTGAACTAAAACCGGAAGAACCGGTGCCGGCCAACGTGAAGATGCGGACGTGGGCGTTGCGCCAAGCACTGTTGAAGTCGAAATCTAGCAAAGGTGCCGTCGCCACGTTCAAGGATGGTTTCCAAAACGTGCTCGACATGTGGCTCGGTATCTTGCCGGTCGTCATGGCCGTCGGGACGATTGCGCTCGTCATTGCAGAATATACACCGCTCTTCACGATTCTCGGTAAACCGTTCGAACCGATTTTGATGTTGCTCCAAGTTCCTGAAGCCGAAGCGGCTGCTCAGACGATGGTCGTCGGGTTCGCCGATATGTTCTTACCGGCTGTCCTCGGGAGCGGGATTGAGAGTGAGCTGACGCGGTTCGTCATCGCCACTGTATCGGTCACGCAGCTCATCTTCATGTCGGAAGTCGGGGGACTGCTGCTCGGATCGAAACTGCCGATTTCATTCTTTGACCTCGTCCTCATTTTCTTACTCCGGACGTTTATCACGTTACCTATTATCGTCGGGATCGCCCACTTGGTCTTTTGACGACACAACGCCTCTTCTCGTAGTTTCCTGAGAAGAGGCGTTGTTTGTATACTAAAGAAAAAGGAGGTGCGTCATGGAACATCATTACGCAGGTCAGCTCGAGGTCGCGAAAAAAGGCTATGCCGGGATCGTCGACCCTGTGGCTTATGTGAACGACCGCTATCACGGCCATTGGACGATCAAAACCGAAAAGCGGATTGAAGGAGTTCCGGCGCTCCTGCAAAAAACGTTCAACGGCGGCAAAAACAATTGTACGCTCACTTCGATGACGGCCGTCTTTCGTTATTACCGTGACCAAGGCTATGACCAAATCCCTGAGGACGTGTTCAAGATTCAACAAGATGCCCGCGAGATCGCCCTCGCCCATCAGTTCAAAGACGAGAAAGGCACACCCCCGACCCGCATCGCGACAATCGTCACGAAACTGTGGGCCCACTACGGCTACAAAGGGCATAGCAGCTCACGTTATCTATGGAAATGGTCGACGTTCGAGCGCGAACTCGCGGCCGACCGTCCCTTCATCTTGAATATGGCGAACGGGTTCTATAAAAATCACTCTGTGACCGGAATCGGGTACATCATCTTCCGCAAACCCGGCTTTCCCGACGTCATCTTGCTCGAGGTGCTCGATAATCGGGTACGTGACGTCCGTTATATCGATTTCAACGAGTTCAACTTTTGGGGCAGCATCACGCGCGTCCATCCGCCAAAGCTTGACGTTCAGGCAAAATAACGACGAGCGCTCGTCTCGATGGCTGCCCCGATTCGAATCAGATGGTCTCGCTTCGCGTACGAACCGTGATGGAGTCCGAATACGTCTCGACCGTTCCCGAGACCGACGAACACTTCGGATGGTTTGAAATGCAGTCCGACCATCGGGACACCGAGCGTCGTATGATAACCAAGCTCGAACCGGGCACTCGGATACGCCTCGATTCGCTCACTGTAAGTGAATCCTTCAAACGACGCGCAGTTGTCCCGCCCAAGGACAATCAGACGAGACGGGTTCACATAACGGATCGTCCGTTGCAGCAAATCGAGTGACGTCGGGTGATCCATCCATTGTCGTCCCGTCCGCAACCGGCCCATCTGACGCCACGTCGCATATTTGAAGAAGTCGACATGGAGCGCGGACCCGTCGTAGAACGAGCGTCCCATGCCCTCCAGCAACGCTTCCAGTTTCGCCCCACCCCGCTTGCCGAACCAACTCGTCGTCGCTCGTCCGGCCTCAAAATAGGCCGCGGCGTGTTCAAGCGTCGCTTCGTGCGCCCTTTCGTCTTGAAGATAGGCATCGAGTGATTGGTCACGCCAATAAAATTTTTGCGACTCCCCACTTCTGACGCTACCGTCCCGTTCGAAAAACTCTCCGCGCGACGGGTTCGTCCCGATGGTGAGCCATTGTTCCTCCGTCGGTCGCCCGTACCATAGAACCGGGGACGCCCCATCAATCAGCTCTGCCTGAAACGACGACGTCATGAGCGCTTGTTGAAATCGTATCGCGTCTTGCAATAGCACACGTGCCTGCTCCATCGTGCCACATCCTCTCTACTCGGTCGTTTCCCGCTTTCAGGCACATGTAAAATACGTTATAGTGAGAGGACGAAGCCAAAAAAGGACGTGGATCTATGCGTATCAACAAATTCATCAGTGAATCCGGCAAGGCGTCCCGCCGCCAAGCCGACCGCCTCATCGAAGAAGGACGGGTCACCATCAACGGGAAGAAAGCGAAAATCGGCGACCAAGTGAACCCAGGAGACGAAGTGCTCGTCAACGGTTCGGCCGCCCGCGTCGCACGAAACAACGTCTATATCGCCGTCCATAAACCGGTCGGCATCACGAGCACGACCGAGAAAAAGGTCAAAGGCAACTTGGTCGACCTCGTCAACCACCCGCTCCGCATCTTCAATATCGGCCGTCTCGATAAAGACTCGGAAGGACTCATCTTGATGACGAACGACGGTGATATCGTCAACGAGATCCTTCGCGCAGAGGGTGAGCACGAGAAAGAATACATCGTCTCGGTCGATAAGCCGATTACCCCGGAGTTCGTCGAACAGATGGAAGCCGGCGTCAAAATTCTCGGCCAGAAGACGTTGCCGTGTAAAGTCCACCAACTGTCGAAGTTCGATTTCAACATCACGCTTACGCAAGGACTCAACCGCCAAATCCGTCGCATGTGTGAAGTGCTCGGCTACGAGGTATACCGTCTTCAACGCGTGCGTGTCATGAACGTCACGCTCGGTAAGCTCCCGCCAGGACAATGGCGCGACCTATCGAAGAAAGAGCGCGAACAGTTGTTCCGCGAATTGAATTACGAACCGAAAGAATGGTATTGAAAAGCAGCCTGAGACATCTCGGGCTGCTTTATTCTGGTCGGAGCGATGCGACATGGTCGGTCTCACGACGGATGAAACGTTTGAGCTGGGCGCTCAGATCATCGAGCTGCCCCATCGTCGTCTCGAACAAGAAGGACGCGTTCATGTCTCCCCCATCGCCTTTCATTTGTTCGACCACGGCGTTGACTTGCACGGTCCCTCTCGCATTCGCCAGTTCGAACGTCAAGGAGACGTGGACGAGCGGAACATTGAGTCTCCACGTCTGGGGCGACTTCCCGTTCCGGGCATTGAACGCCCGTAACGTGGAGACGAGTGATTCGATGTCGGCGTCTGTGACATATTCGTCCACCGTGACCTCGCACCATTTCCCTTTCAGCGTCAATACGACTTCCATTTCCAACACGTCTTCCCAAATCCGTCTCAGTTTGAACTGTTCCACCATAGCCATCCCTCACTCTCTCATTTCGACTATATCATGTCGTTTCAACGAAATCCGTCAACATTTCGCCAAAACGGGAATAGTCCTATACAGATGATTTTGTAACGAAAAGAGGTGAATCGTCATGAATGGCGCCTTGTTCCCTCGTACCTCGGTCGGCAAGTGGTCGATTATCCTCATCGGCTTGTTCCTTGCCATGTACGTGCCGTTCCTCCTGCTCGATAACTTTGATACGACCTTCCATTCGACGCTCTGGAGCGACAACGCCGCGAACATGCTACGGCTCAGCTATATGACCACGTTCTCCGTCCTCGGGCTCGGAGCGTTCGTGACCGGCTGGTGGGCCATCTTGAAACAAAAAGAGTACGCCGTGCTCGTCTTCTTCGCAGCCGTCCTTGGATCCGGATTGTTCGTTCTATTGGTCATGGAGCTTCTCGGTGTTCTCGAGTAGAAGACAAAAACAAGGAGTTCGCGGCGGCGAACTCCTTGTTTCATGTGTACTTATTTGACGGTGACGTGCTTCATCTGGCTCGCGCGACCTTTCGCGTCCTCGATGTGGATCGAGAGGCGCTCCCCTTTTTTAAGGGTGCGTGTCTTCGTGACGAACGTTCCCGTGAGGCCGGTCGTCCCTTTTCCGATGACGCGGCGCTTCGCGTCTCGGACGATGACCGTCATTCCCGCATCCGCGCGACCCGATACTTGCTTCGCGTTCGCACGTGGTGTCGAGACGGTCGGTTGTTTCGCACGGGCACCTTTCACAACGAGAAGGCGTTCGCTCGAGACGAGCTTCCCGTTGCTATAGACGACCCGGAGAACCGTGCCTGCTTTTTGAGCTCCGATATTCAATGCGACACGAGCTTGTTTCGATGTTCCGGTCGCGAGACGTTTCTCGCCGTTATAGACCGTCACTGTCGTCCCGCTCTGCACGCTAGCAGCAAACACCGTCGAATTGTCACGGACGACGCCTGGCTTGGCGTAGAGACGTAGCATCGAAGCCGCATGGTGCACATTAACCTTGCCATAGCCGCTGATGTAGTCATAGTTGAACGGAAGTTCTTCCTCCGAGTCTTCCATGAAATAATCAAGGCCGTCTTCATAGCTCATTCCACCTGTCGCATCCCCGCCAGAGAAAGCAAGCGGCTCTGCCGTACGATGGAGCAACTGACGAATCTCTTCGACTTTGAGTGCCGGACGTGTCGATAGCAGTAATCCAACGACGGCTGAGACGTGTGGCGTCGCCATACTCGTGCCGTCCATATAGACGACGTTTCCGTTCGGGACGAGACTCGCGACTTTCGTGCCCGGCGCCACGACATCGACCCCATAGCCATAGTTCGAGTAATCCGAGACGATGCCGAACGTGTTCGTCGCACCGACCGAAATCGTATACTTCGATGAAGCTGGGTAAGAGAGACTTGAATCGCCATCATTCCCCGTTGCCGCCACGACGACGACACCGCGGTCATAGGCGTACTTCAACATGTAGCCGATCGTCCGGCTCTCGCTGCCGCCAAGGCTCATGTTGATAACTTTCGCACCAGCATCGACGGCATATTTGATTCCGAGCGCGATTTGTTCCGTATCCCCAGAACCGCTCGCGTCGAGCACTTTGACTGGGAGAATCGAGACAGCAGGCATCATCCCGCGCATCGATGTCCCGTTGTTTTGAATCGCACCGATGACGCCGGCCACGTGTGTCCCGTGTCCGTGATCGTCAAGCGCGCTGCCTTCCCCGTTCGGGTCGACAAAATTTTTCTCGTTGGCGATGTCGACCCGTCCTTTGAAATCAAGGAGGCGATAGTCGACACCCGTATCGAGGACGGCGACTTTCACCGAACGGACCGGCAATTTGAGAGCCTCATACGCATCGATTCCGATTCCGGCTTCCTGGAATGGCTGCAACACCGATTTCGAGTTGAGTGACCATTGATAGTCGTAACTCGTGTCGGCCATGAACGCTTGATACGTCTGGACCGGCTCGATGAATTCGACGTTCGTGTCACGCTCGAGCGTCGTCTTGGCCGTCGCCTGCGTTTTCGTGCTCGCCGACTCGACATCGACGACCGCGAAGTGGTCACCTGGGCGACCGATATCGATCTGTTCTGCCGAGACGTTCGACAATGCGTTCATCTTGCCGAGCGACTTGCTCGGTGACGACTTGTATTTGACGATATAACGCGGGGCATCATCAATTTCAATCGATACTCCGAATTTGACCATCACATCTTGAAGCGGTGTCCCGGCAAGTGTACCTGTGCCGAGTGTGGCTGCTACTTTGTTTACTTCTGCCTGTAACGCGGTCGGGACGTTTGTCGTCACGAAGGCCTGCAAGCTCTTGATGGCAGCCTCATCCGCTTTCGTGAGCGTGTACGCCTTGCGGTCGACGAGCGCGTTCATGAGTGGCTGTAGCGCCTTCAAATCATTGTACGCTTGTTGACGTTTGGCTCCGTCTTTCACAATCGCTTTGATCAAGTACGGAGACGTGCGATAGTACAAGGCGGCCAAATCGTTCCCGGCCTCAGACTGCGACAACACTTCCGTCTGAATGCGACGGATGAGCTTCAACATCGAGTCGCGCTCCGGTGTCGGATTCAAAATCGACTCGACGGCACACATGCCGGCCTCAGTCTCGATGTTCTCATATTTGACCGGCAATTTGACCGGGTTGTAGACGAGCTTGATGTCAGACGCAGCGGCCTCCTCCGCGTCTTCTGTCATTGGAAGGTACTCCACTTTGATGTAGTACGGGCCTTCCCATGCATACGGGAGACGAATCGTCGCCGCCTGTTGTTCTTCCTCTTGTGTCGCGCTCGAACGATATTGTTCGAACGTCTCATCTTTCGCTGCCATGTCGGCGCTCGGATAGACCGAGATGTTTGCGAGTTTTGTTGACTCGAACTGGATTTCCATATGTGTCATTGATGACGGGGCACCCCGCTCCATCTTGAACCAATATGTATTCGTTGCGTCCGTCCCGGTCTCAAACGCGACCTCCACTCCCGGGCTGAGCGTCTTCGCATCTTGCATGCCCGCTCCTGCATCCGCGCTCACGTGGGGCGGGATCAAGGCCAAGACGAGCATGAGCACCGTGACGAATGATAATACTTGTTTCCATGTTGCTTTCATCTGTTTTCCTCATTTCTACATGTCCATAGCTACGACCGACGGATCCGTCAATTCATGTATGCGAGATAATGGCTTGAAGGTTCCAACAATTAACTCCAAAAAATCACTTCATTTCATTATTTTAGGAAACGCTCAATTTGTCTATCTCTAATATGGTTTTTTCAAAAAATAATATGAAAAAGGTCAGAGGAATTTCCTCTGACCTGGACAAATGATTTTTCTTATTTGGCCGTGACACCCCCGTCGACGGGTAGTTCGATTCCGGTGATGTGGTTCGCCTCGTCCGATGCAAGGAACAAGACAGCCGCAGCCACTTCCCCCGCCTGACCGAGATTCGGCAAAGCGATTTGATTCAGGAAATGCTGTTTATAGTCCGGGTGCTCCATGTGCGGCGCGCTCATCGGCGTCACGATATAGCCCGGATGGACCGAGTTGACGCGAATATTGTGCTTCCCGTAATCGACGGCCGCAGCCTTCGTAAGTGAGCGAACGGCCCCTTTTGAAGCCGTATAGGCACCTGCCCCGGCCATACCGGTGAGCGCCGAGATTGACGAGATGTTGACGATTGAACCGCCGCCATTTTGCTCCATGAGCGGGATGGCATACTGCGTCCCGAGCATGACGCCATCGATATTGATTCGATACGTCCGTGCCCAGTCGTCCTCGGTCTGTTCCAAGAACGGTTTTGCAAGCGCGATGCCCGCATTGTTGACGAGAATATCAAGCTTCCCGCACACCGATTGCACTTCATCATAAATTCTTTCCCAATCACTGCGCGAAGTGACGTCGTGCTGAAGTGCGAGCGCCTCTCCTCCGTTCGCCCGGATCGTTTCGACGACACGTGTCACCGCGTCTACATTGATGTCTGTCGCGACAACCGTCGCTCCTTCGCGTGCGAACAGTTTGGCCGTCTCTTCACCCATACCGCTGCCTGCCCCCGTAATGACCGCTACTTTCCCCGTTAACCGCATTGTTCCAGCTCCAATCTTAAATTATGATAGTCTAACTATCATAATAGTAGTCGATGCACATTCGATTCTCAACGAAACTGCTTCAAAGCGTTATAATGACAAGAGAACAAAGAGGTGATGATATGAGTAAACGTCAACAAAACAAAGAAGAACGATTAAATCGCATCATCAGTCAGGCTGAAATCCTGTTTCTGAAAGACGGATTCGAGCGCGTCCAAATGCAGGATATCGCTGATGCCGCCGAAATCGGGGTCGCGACACTGTTTCGCTATTTCCCGAAAAAAGATCAGTTGATTGTCGCAGCAGCTGTCCGTAACTTGGCACCGACGCTCGACGCGTTCAAGGAATTGACGAGCCGGACGGGAGATGCGTACTCGCGACTCGAGGCGATCATTGACTATTTGCTCGAACAACAAATGAAACGGACGAGTCACTCTCGCTTCCGTGAAGCGTTCGAGAGTCATGCCTCGTTCGTCGTAAGTCCCCTTCCCGGAATCGATAACTACATCGGACTACAGCGCGAGATTATGGAGACGCTCGAACCGCTCATTGAGCACGGGAAGACGGACGGCTCACTTCGAAGTGACATCGACGTGAAAACGACCGTCGTCACCGTCATCAACGCGTTCGGTACGTTCGGCAACAATATCATTTTGAAGTCTCACATCAGTTATTTAGAGGACGATATCGAACCGCACATCCAACAACGGGTGTTGCGAGAGATGCTCTTGTCGTATGTGCGCCCATAACGAAAGCCCCTTCGCGTGAAGGGGCTTTATTCATGTAGCTCGAGTGGCAGACCGTCTGGGTCGAAGAAGAACGTCATCTTCTCGCCCGTGAACGTGTCATACCGAATCGGTTCCGTCGTGACACCGTGCGTATTCAGTTCGGCGACGACCGACTCGATGTCGTCGACTTTAAAGGCGAGATGACGGAGCCCACACGCCTCCGGAAAGCTCGGCCGTTTCGGGCTATCCGGTTTGATGAACAGCTCGAGCTCGTACGCGCCGAGCCGCAGGTCGATCTTGTGATCGCCTTTGTCCGGACGATGATGCTCGCGGATGACGTCGAAACCGAGGATATCGATGTAGAACCGCTTCGCCTCGTCATAGTTCGAGGCGATAATCGCCACGTGATGGATTGTATGTAACTCCATAAAAATCCCCCATATACAAAAAAATGAGCACCTCTCACTAGAGGTGCTCTCGAAAAGTCTACCGCGTCGAACCACGCTCCACAACGTGCTCCCGAAGGAATGTCCGCCGTCTTACATAGACCAGCTCATCGCATGTACTCAACAATATACGTTTACATGAATCACGTCAAGAATAATTGTTCACAAATTTAGAATATCAATTTCAATTAATTGGATGTTATAATTTGATTTGTGTTTTTTTGATTTCCATACAGATTAATCATTTCCAAAAATAGGAGGAACAAGTTTTGAAAAAAGGATTAACCATGTTGGCCTTATCATTTTTACTGGTAGGATGTAATTCCACGGAAGAACAAGCTGTCACTGAGAGTAAAGACCTAGTAGATTCGACAACAGAAACACCAGTAGAAACAGAGACTGATTCAAGCACTGAACCAGTTACAGAAGAGACGGCTAAGGAAGCAGATGCAACAAACGTGGATGATTCTGAAGCTATTGCACATAATTTCAAGCTTACAGAGCTGAAAGGGAACGATATCAATCAAACTCTGCGGAAACCGGCAGACTATACAGGAAAAGAATTTTCCTTCATCGCACACGTTTACAACACGCAAACTTCAGAGGCTGGGATTCAAACACTTACCGTTCGAGTTCGCGATTCTGCCAATGAGCATACTGCCATCCTCGAATATAACCCTGCTTCATTTAATAATGAACGTATTGTAGAAAATGATCTTATCGCTGTGAACGCCACTTTTGAAAAAATCGAGAATAGTGAATTCTCAGAAGGCGATGCACCTAAATTTAACGCCATTGCTAAAACACGCGTCATTGATTATTTATCCATGTTAGGTGTAGCCACTTATTACGAAGGTTTAGGAATTTCTGTTGATCAGTTAAATATTAATGTGGAAGACGGATCTTCAATTGATTCGATTGAAAAGACGATTTCGCTGCCAGTCGATGAGAATAGCAAAGTTCTCATCGAAGATGCAGGATCTGACAAGTTATCATTTTTGTCGACTACTTCGAACGATACGAAAATGTATTGGGTCGGGGAGTATGATGACGAATTCGGAATGGAAGAATACGAATTCACGACTCAACTTTACGTTTACTTTGGAAAGGCTCAATCTGAAGCAAAAAGTTTTTCGTTTGATAACTTCGAACAATTATACGTGGACTATTGGTCCGAATAATTTAGGATTTTCATAATAGACTAGGTGAAGCAATCCCTTCATCTAGTCTATTTTTATATTTCATACTTTAGTAAGCACCTTGACATCTTCCTAAAAATTAGGATAATCAATAGTGTTAGCACTCTTATTGGGAGAGTGCCAAAATCGAACAAATAAAAAGGAGAACGATCATGACAAAGAAACAGTTTCAAGCCGAATCGAAACGAATTTTAGAGTTGATGGTCCACTCAATCTATACGCATAAGGACATCTTCCTCCGTGAGCTCATCTCGAACGCGAGTGACGCCATCGACAAGATGTATTACCGGGCCTTGTCAGATGAGGCGATCGACTTCAACAAGGACGACTATTTCATTAAAGTCGAGTTCGACAAAGACGCCCGCACAATCACCATCCGTGACACCGGAATCGGTATGACGGCCGATGAGCTCGAATCGAACCTCGGGATCATCGCCAAGAGCGGCTCGCTCGCGATGAAGCAGGCGACGAAGATGGAAGAAGATCACAGCCTCATCGGTCAGTTCGGTGTCGGCTTCTACTCGGCGTTTATGGTTGCCGACCGTGTGACGGTCCGCACCCGCTCGGTCGACAGCGAACAAGGCTACTTGTGGGAGTCGGAAGGTACGGACGGCTATACGATTGAGCCGACGGATAAGACCGACATCGGGACTGAGATCACGTTGCACGTGAAAGCCGACACGGACGACGAGACGTACTCATCATTTCTCGAAGAGTACGAGATCCGTTCGCTCATCAAGAAGCATTCGGACTTCATCCGCTATCCGATCAAGCTCGACGTGACGAAGCACCGTCAAAAAGACGACTCAGAAGAGTACGAGGACTATATCGAAGAAGAGACGGTCAACAGCATGGTGCCGATTTGGCGCAAACGGAAGAGCGAGCTCTCGGACGAGGACTACAAGGCGTTCTATCACGAGAAGCGCTACGGCTTCGACGAGCCGCTCAAACACCTTCACTTGAACGTCGACGGCTCCATCCGGTATCAGTCGATTCTCTACATCCCATCGACGGTCCCGTTCGACTATTACACGAAAGAGTTCGAGAAAGGGCTCGAGCTGTACTCGAACGGCGTCTTGATCATGGAGAAGTCGCCTGACCTGCTCCCGGACTATTTCGGTTTCGTCAAAGGGATGGTCGACTCGGAAGACCTTTCGCTCAACATTTCCCGGGAGATGCTGCAGCAGGACCGCCAACTCCGCGTCATCGCCAAAAACGTGAAGTCGAAAATCAAAGGCATGCTCGAGAAGATGCTCCAAAATGAGCGCGAAGACTACGAGAAATTCTTCGAGTCGTTCGGCCGTCAGCTCAAGTTCGGCGTCTACGATCAGTTCGGTGCCGCCAAGGACGAGTTGAAAGACTTGCTCTTGTTCCACTCGTCGAACGAGAACAAACTCGTCACGCTCAAAGAGTATGTCGAGCGCATGAAAGACGACCAGAAGTACATCTATTACGCGACGGGTGAATCGATTCACCGCATCGACCTGTTACCACAAGCGGAGCGCTTGAAAGAAGAAGGATTTGAGATTCTCTATTTCACCGAAGAAATCGACGAGTTCGCCATCAAGATGCTCCAGTCGTATGACGACAAAGAGTTCAAGTCAATCGCGAGCGGTGACCTCGGGCTCGATGACGAGGCGGCCCATTCCCTCAATGAGGACAACAAGGACTTGTTCGCCTTCATGAAACAAGAACTGGGCGACCGTGTTAAAGAAGTGCGCGCATCGACACGCCTCAAGTCACATCCGGTTTGCTTGACGGTCGCCGGCGACGTCTCGATCGAGATGGAGAAGATTTTGAACACGATGCCGAATGGCGGCGGCATGAAAGCCGAAAAAGTGCTTGAAGTGAACGCCGATCACGCCATCTTCCAGACGTTACAGCGCACCTATAAGGAAGATGAAGCGAAAGCGAAACAGTATACCGATTTGCTCTATCAGCAAGCGCTCCTTATCGAAGGGCTACCGATTGAAGACCCGGTCGCCTATTCGAATGCGGTGTGTGCGTTGATGGCAGAATAATGGAAAGGCAGAGGGCGACCTCTGTCTTTTTCATTTATTCGTATGGAGACGTGATACAATTTAACGTAGAAGAAATTCTTGGGAATGAGGTGTCATATGCTGTTCGAAAAAAATAAGTTGTATAAACGCTCTGAACTTCACGATCGTTATGGTGGGAGTCGACAACGAGGGATTAGTACCCCCAACAAACATAAACTTATCTTTATATTCGATAGTGGAATGGACGAAGAGTTTGGATACAAAAATGGTTGGAACGAAGATGATGGCCTCTATTATTACAGCGGAGAAGGACAGGAAGGAAATCAATCGTTCTCGTTCGGCAACAAAGCGCTCCTTAACCATGTAGAGAACGGCGAAGACGTTTATTTATTTGAATCACTCGGACGAGGGACTTATCGCTTTGTCGATCAACTCATTTTAATTGGATTCGATATTCAATTTGGAATTGATAAATATCATAATCAACGAGAAGTCATCGTCTTTGCTTTTGAACCGTTACACGTGATTCAGGAAGAGGCCCATCAATTCTCATCGACGATGCGTTATAAACCGATTGAAGAGTTAGAGGAAATTGCATCACGCGATCCCAAACGAGCCACCGGCTTAAGTATGTCCGCACGAAAGCTACAAGTTCGCGAACAAACAGCAGCGCTTCTTTATTATGTGCTGGCTCGTGCCAATAACTGTTGCGAAGCTTGTGGGCAACCAGCTCCGTTTGAAACGGAAAACGGACCTTATCTCGAGCTCCACTCGCTCTATAAAGAATCCGATGATGGCTTATCGCAACCGGATCAAGTCGTAGCAGTTTGTCCGAACTGTCACGCTCGCCTGCATAAAGGTACAGACAGAGTAGAATTTAATCAACATATCATCAATAAGATTCAACAACCTTAATCTGCTTTAGATTGAGGTTTTTTATTTGTAATTGATAATGTGACGATTTATTACGAGAATCATGTGTTCATTTCTTCAGCAAATCTATATCTATGAGTAAGGTTTTATTTTTTTTGCATAGGTTATTGAAAACAAAATCACATTTATTTTGTAATCGTTTTCTTTCCTTTCATCAAGCGATTTATCCGTTTAACGTTGATACATCAACATTTTACCAGACATGCAAACGCCTTGACATTTTTGGCGGGTTATATGAAGTTAGTATTACATTATAATTATTCTAGTAGAGGTAGAATCCCACTAGAGTAAAAAACCAAGGAGGACATATCCCATGTCATTAATCGGCAAAGAAATCTTACCTTTCAAAGCACAAGCATTCCAAACAGGTGAATTCCTCGAAGTATCAGACAACGACTTCAAAGGTCAATGGAGCGTCGTTTGCTTCTACCCAGCTGACTTCACATTCGTCTGCCCGACTGAACTTGAAGACCTTCAAAACGAATACGCAACACTTAAAAACCTCGGCGTCGAAGTCTACTCAGTATCGACTGACACACACTTCACGCACAAAGCATGGCACGAAACGTCTGAGAAAATCGGCAAAATCGAGTACATCATGATTGGTGACCCATCACACACAATCTCACGTAACTTCGACGTCTTGAACGAAGAAGATGGCCTTGCTGACCGCGGTACGTTCATCATCGACCCAGACGGCGTCATCCAAACAGTAGAAATCAACGCAGGCGGCATCGGCCGTGACGCGAGCACACTCGTCAACAAAGTCAAAGCGGCACAATACGTCCGCAACAACCCAGGCGAAGTTTGCCCGGCTAAATGGGAAGAAGGATCTGCAACACTTCGCCCAAGCCTCGACCTCGTCGGCAAGTTGTAAGGAGCGGATTTCATGTTAGAAGCAGATATTAAACAACAGTTGGACCAATATCTCCAGCTCATGGAGGGCGATGTCGTCCTCCGTGTCAGCGCTGGAGACGACGCGGTCTCAAAAGAGATGCTCGACCTCGTGAACGAACTCGCGAGCATGTCGTCACGCATCTCGGTCGAGAACGTCACGCTCGAACGCACACCGAGCTTCAGCGTGAGCCGTCCGTCTGAAGAGACAGGAATCGTCTTCGCAGGAATCCCGCTCGGTCACGAGTTCACGTCACTCGTCCTCGCGTTGCTCCAAGTGAGCGGCCGGGCGCCGAAAGTGGACGCGGATGCGATCAAACAGATTCAAAACATTCAAGGCACGTACCACTTCGAATCTTATATCAGCCTCAGCTGCCATAACTGCCCGGACGTCGTCCAGGCACTCAACGTCATGAGCGTCCTCAACCCGAACATCTCACACACGATGATCGACGGTGGTGCGTTCAAGGCAGAAGTGGAAGCGAAAGAAATCATGGCTGTCCCGACCGTCTTCTTGAACGGCGAGGCGTTCGGCAACGGACGCATGTCACTTGAAGAGATTTTGGCGAAACTCGGAACTGGTCCTGACGCTTCGGCATTTGAAAACAAAGAACCGTATGACGTTCTTGTCATCGGTGGCGGCCCAGCTGGTGCGAGCGCAGCGGTTTACGCGGCTCGTAAAGGCATCCGGACTGGTATCGTCGCGGAACGCTTTGGTGGTCAAGTGATGGACACGATGGGGATTGAGAACTTCATCGGCACCTCTTACACGGAAGGCCCGAAACTCGTCGCGAGCTTGGAAGAGCACGTGAAAGAATACGGCATCGACGTCATGAACCTCCAGCGCGCGAAGCGCCTCGAGAAGAAAGACCTCGTCGAAGTCGAACTTGAGAACGGTGCCGTCTTGAAGAGTAAGAGTGTCATCCTTTCGACTGGTGCACGCTGGCGCAACGTCAACGTCCCAGGTGAAGCCGAGTTCAAAAACAAAGGTGTCGCCTACTGCCCGCACTGTGATGGCCCGCTCTTCGAAGGCAAGCGCGTCGCGGTCATCGGTGGCGGTAACTCTGGAATTGAAGCAGCCATCGACCTCGCTGGAATCGTCAAACACGTGACGGTGCTCGAGTTCGCTGCCGAACTCAAAGCCGACCAAGTGCTTCAAGACCGTCTCCACAGCCTCCCGAACGTGACCGTCGTCACGAACGCTCAGACGACAGAAATCACGGGTAGGGACAAAGTGAACGGCATCTCGTACTTGTCACGTGAGACGAACGAGACGCATCACGTCGAACTCGAAGGCGTCTTCGTCCAAATCGGCCTCGTCCCGAACACGGACTGGCTCGACTCGGTCGAACGCAACAACTTTGGTGAGATCGTCGTCGACCGTCACGGCGCGACGAACGTCCCAGGTGTTTTCGCAGCAGGTGACTGCACGAACAGCGCCTACAAACAAATCATCATCTCGATGGGATCTGGTGCGACGGCCGCACTCGGTGCTTTCGATTATATGATTCGCAACTAATAGGAAACGCGTCCTCACATTGGAGGACGCGTTTTTATAATTTCTCCCGAGTCTGGTAGAAACAAGATCCTGTCTCCAGAATCGATTTCAAACAAGTAGACGCGATTCGGTCGAAATGGGTTCCATCCCCTGTCCGATACACCGAGATCATTCACATATGTCACGTTCTTGTGTTCTCTTTTCAAAGTATGTTCCGCCTCGGCGACTGAATAACTCGGCAACCCAAAGTAAATCGCTCCAGCAATCAATAATGAAAAGATGACTCCCATTCTTATACGATATCGGTTTTCTAAACTCTTTAGGCCAATCAACGCCACGATAATCATACTGGTCGCCGTTCCAAACGCCGCCGAGTTTCCATACCAAGCCTCATTTACGAACATCATTCCTCCAATGGCCAATATCCCGAACATCCACCACCACTTCATCCCCATCACCTCTCTTCAATTATCCCAAAAATAGGAAAATAGGCAACTTCATTTTAGCTTTCTCCAACCGATTCAAACGTTTGATTCCCCGGGAAAGTGGAATATCGGACAAGAGAACGGATTTTGAATGAGGAGGCATTTTATGAACATCCCAACCATCAAACTACATGACGGCTACGAGATTCCGGCCATCGGACTCGGCACTGTCTATTTACGAGGTGAACCGGGCGTCGACGCGATCACGAGCGCCATCCGCAACGGCTATCGCCTCATCGATTCGGCGATTCGCTATGACAATGAAGGAACAGTCGGCGAGGCCATTCGCCAATCCGGCATCCCGCGCGAGCAACTGTTTTTGACGTCAAAGCTTCGCGCCCAATACTTCGACTACGACGATGCGCTCGAGATGATTCGAGAATCGCTCTACCGGGCGAACCTCGACTATTGGGACTTATTTCTGTTGCATTGGCCGAACCCGAAGCAAGACAAATACGTCGAGGCGTGGCGCGCCCTCATCCAAGCGAAAGAGAACGGGTGGATTCGCTCCATCGGTGTCTCGAACTTTATGCCCGATCACCTCGACCGTTTGATTGAGGAGACGGGTGAGACACCGGTCATCAACCAAATCGAGCTCCACCCATACTTCTCCCAAGTGGAGCAGCGTCAGGCTGACAAAGAGCGCGGCATCATCACTGAGGCATGGAGTCCGTTGAGCCGAGCCCGGACCGTCACGCATGACGAGACGATCGCGGAACTAGCAAGACAAAAAGGCAAGACCGTGTCCCAAGTCATTCTGCGTTGGCACGTCCAACTCGGTGTCATCCCGCTCCCGCGTTCGTCGAGCGAGTTGCACCAAAAAGAGAACCTCGACGTCTTCAACTTCGAATTGACCGAGGACGAGATGGAGACGCTCAACGCCCTGACGAAGCCGGACGGCCGCATCGATAATCAAGACCCAAGAGAATACGAGGAATACTAAAAAAGATTGAGCCGCGTGGGCTCAATCTTTTTTCATTAAAACGCCGGAATCGCCGTTTCTTCGTAATTCTCTTCCAAGAACGCACGGACTTCGTCACTTGTGAGTGCTTCGCCGAGTTTCTGGATCGCTTCTTCATCTTTGTTGTCTTCACGAGCTACGAGCGTGATGGCGAAGTCGTTCTCGACACCTTCCGTCAAGAGGGCATCGCTCTTCGGCGTCAAGCCGAGTGGCGCCGCGTAGGCCGGCGTCATGAGGACCGCATCGACGTCCTCGT
Organism: Exiguobacterium sp. s16; assembly: GCF_018618115.1. Classification (NCBI taxonomy): domain Bacteria; kingdom Bacillati; phylum Bacillota; class Bacilli; order Caryophanales; genus Exiguobacterium; species Exiguobacterium sp. s16. The sequence goes on from NZ_JACSLM010000006.1 coordinate 118,730, forward strand.
ACGCACGCGCGAGCATGAGCAAATCGACTTCCTCGAACTTGAGGTTCTTCGGGTTTTCTGTGATATCGGCTTGCGTGTAATACGACCCGTTCTTCTCACCGAGCTTAATCACATCGTGTTGCGCGAGCAATGAGAGCGAGCGGTCGATGTTCGACACGTCATTGGCGATGGCGATTGTCGCGCCTTCCGGGAGATCGTCCATGTTGTCATACTCTTTCGAGTAGACACCGTAGTTGGCGAAGTAAATCGGTTCGATTGGGACGAGGTTGGCGTCATTGCTGCGGTTGAACTCTTCCATGTACGGGACGTGTTGGAAGAAGTTCGCGTCGACTTCTTTCGCTGCGAGGGCCGTGTTCGGTTGGACGTTGTCACCGAGGACGACAATTTCGAGCTCGATGTTGTCTTCAGCGAGCTGTTCTTTCGCGATTTCAAGCATATCCGTCATCGGTGGGATGAGCGATGCAACTTTGAGCGTCTGCGGCTCGTTTGACGGGGCTTCCGTCGTGTTCGTTTCGGTATCGTTCCCGCACGCCGCGAGGACGAGTGTGAGTGAGGCGAAAAGCGCCATTAATTTTTTCATTGGTTTTCCTTCTTTCTGTAGGTAATTAGCGTTTGTCGATGAGCCGGGCCACCGTCGTACCGGTGAACTGAATCATCTGGACGAAGACGAGCATGATTAAAATCATATACATCATCAGCTCCGTCTTAAATTGTTGATAGCCATAACGGATGGCAAAGTCACCGATGCCACCGCCCCCGACCACCCCCATGATGGTCGAGTACGAGATGAAGCTGATGATTGACGTCGTCAGCCCGAGGACGAGACCGGAACGGGCCTCGACGTATAGGAACTTGAAGATGACGTCTTTAATGGACGCCCCCATCGACACGGCCGCCTCGACGACGCCACGCGGTACGTCAAGGAGTGACTGTTCGACGAGTCGCGAGTAATGGGCGATGGCGATAATGGCGAGCGGCACGGTTGCCGCCGCCGTCCCGATGGCCGTTCCGATGATGAGCCGCGTAAATGGAATCAAAAACACGACGAGTAGTAGGAACGGGAACGAGCGGACGATATTGACGACCAAGTTGAGCACGGAGAAGATGGCCCGATTCTCGAGCAGCTGCCCTTTCCGGGACAAGTAGAGCCACGTCCCGAGCGGCAAACCAAGGAGGACGGCCGCGAGAATCGAAACGCCGACCATGATGAACGTCTCCCCGATCGAACGCCAAATCTCGGTTTGGTATTGCAGGAGCACCTCAGGCATGTGGTTCACCTGCCTTTTTCAGTTGATTGACGAACCAGGACGGATTGTCATCGATATCTGCGACCCCGCTCGGAATGACGTCAATCGTCTCATACACCGAACCGTCCGTCATGACGGTCACGCGGTCACACACTTGTTTGATGACGTCCATCTCATGCGTCACGATGACGATGGTGACGCCAAGTCGCTCGTTAATCGACTTCAACACGCCGAGCACTTCGGCCGTCGTGTTCGGGTCGAGCGACGACGTCGGCTCATCGCATAACAAGACGTGCGGTTCGTTCGCGAGCGCCCGCGCGATGGCGACGCGCTGTTTCTGCCCGCCGCTGAGCTGTGCTGGGTATTTATCTTTGAACGACTCGAGCCCGACGAAACGCAAGCACTCGAGCACCCGAGCCTCATGCGTCGCCCGCGGTCGACCGGCCAGCTTCAACGAGGCGGCCACGTTGTCATAGACGGTCTTGTTCGCGACGAGATTAAACTGTTGGAAAATCATGCCGATGACGTGCCGCTTCTCGCGTAGTTGTCGACTCGACAGGCCCGTCAACTCATCGCCATCGATCGTGACTTGCCCTGTATCCGGTGTCTCGAGCAGGTTCATCAACCGGAGCAACGTCGACTTACCGGCCCCGCTCGCGCCGATGATGCCATATACCTCACCCCGCTCGATTTGAAGCGAGACGTCACGGACGGCTAAGTCGCGGCCGAACTGTTTGCTGACATTCGTTAACGTGATCATAGACGGTTCCTTTCTCTCATGGGAAAACTGGGTCAACCTCGTACCCCATTTTAGCGAACTAAAGAAAACTTGTCAGGTGAGGTGCTTCACAAAAAAAAGAACCGCACGGTGACGGCTCACTTCAGCGGATGCTGTTTGAAATGGTCGGCGATATGACGGCGCATCGATTCACGGTTCTCGGCAAAGATGCGATGCCGATGGCCGTTCCCCCCTGATGGATGGGGGAATCCGCTCACGACGCGCTCCGGCGCGATGATGCCCTTGTCGACGAGCGTCTCGACGGCCCGACGGACGTTGATGCCCATCGGCAAGATGAGCGCATCCTCGAGGACGGCCATCTCGTCGGCGAAGCTGCCTTCGACATAAGACCGGAACAAGTCCGTCTTCAACATGTCTGGACTCGACCCGTTGTAGTTCTTCCCTTTATAGAAGACGGGATAGGGCAACACCGCCGTGTTCTGCACAAGATGGTTCGCCTCGCCAAATAAGTCGAGCGTCGTCGGGAGACCGAGGTGACGATGCAACTCCAAGTCGTCGAGCATCGTCACCAAGTTCTTGCGGATCGGTCCCGAGAAACTGCCCCGTTGCTTGACGGCTCGGAGCGCTTCCTCGTCGGGCGCGTCCGCCAAATCGCGGATGGCCTCGAATGATTGCCGCATTTGATACAGTCCTGGCGTAATCCCTGCGATGACGACTTTGGCGTTCGGATTGATGTATTCGAACGGAGCGTAATAGATTGTAAGTTGCTTGTTCGGGTCCTCCTCGAGTAAGAACGGTTCACTCTTCAGTGTCGCTTCCTCCAGGTCGGGCAGTTCGAGAATATGTTGTTTATAGCGTTGAAACAAGTCAGTACGTGTCGGCATGAAAGTCCCTCCTCTGTTTTTCTGTTCCCTAAATCAGTAAATCTTATTGGAGGATGACGATCTCGTTTGCGCATTGACGCGACACATCGGCTTTTGTATAGTTAGGAACGACAAAAACGAATAGGAGTGACCAATTTGACTCCAACAGAACCGACGACACGACTCCTCGATCTCCTAAGCGAGCGTCACGACCAAATCCGTCGCATCAGCGAACGGGCTTGGAACGAGCAACACGATATCTACATCTCCAACTCCGAATGGTACGTGCTCGCCCGCATCTATAAGACGAAGCCGACCATTGCCGAAGTGACACGCAACGTCCACATCTCCCGCCAAGCGATTCATAAGCTCATCAAGAACTTGAAGATGAAAGAACTCGTCACGGTGACCGATCATCCGACGAGCCGAAAAGACAAATGTATCGCATTGACCGAACTCGGGGTCCGTTGCTACGAACAGAACGAGGCACTGAAAGCTGAACTCGAACAAAAAATCGCCGAATCACTCGGTGACGACGCGTTCCGTCAACTGAAAATGTTGTTGAAGGCCGACTGGAATTTGTAATCTCTCCTAACGATTGGGAGGGATTTTTTTGTCTCATATCTCACCTCAAATGTCAACCGAGTTGACATTTCGTGTCATGAACTACTATACTTGATGAAAGGAAGAGGTGATCGATTTGTTCAAAACTGGTGATTTAATCATCTATTCGACCCACGGAGTTTGCCGCATTGACGACATTTCCGACATGACGGTCGCGGGTGAGACGAAGTCGTACTATACGCTCCATCCCATCAACAACGCACAGAAGTTGCAAATCAGTATCCCCGTCGATAGTGATAAAGTGATGATGTTGACGCTCCTTGAAGCGAAAGAAGCAAAAGAGATCCTCGAATCGTTCCGCTCGCCGGGTGTCGAATGGAATCCCCATCCGAACAACCGCAATCGCGAATTCTTGAACGTCGTACACTCGGGTAACCGTCACGACATCGCTCAAGTCATCAACACGCTTGCTCGCCGCCAAAGCGAAGCTATCTTGTTGAACAAAAAGTTATATGAACAGGACCGTAAGATTCTAGAGAACGCTAAAACGATCCTCGTGAAAGAACTTTCGCTCGCGCTTGAATTGTCGGAAGAAATTATCGATCAACAAATTGCTGCTTATTTGAGCGAAGAACCTGTCGCCACTACTTGATTGGCCCCTTCCGTGCGAAGAGGTCTTTTTTTTATGCAAAAATCAAAAAGAAAAAGCGAGAATATTTTCATATCCTCGCCTGAACTCGCTTAATTGTGGACGACGCCTTTTTCTTTCAAGCCGAGCGCCATCGCTGTCGATTCGTGAATCGTCTTGAACAATTCCGGGTGATCGGAGAGTGAGACGCCATAAGACGGCACCATCTCTTTGATTTTCGGTTCCCATTCCGGCATCCGGTTCGGGAAACACTGCTCGAGCACTTTTAACATGACGTGCACGGCCGTCGAGGCTCCCGGTGACGCACCGAGCAGCGCTGCGACCGATCCGTCTTCGGCGCTGACGACTTCCGTCCCGAACTGGAGCGTCCCTTTGCCATCCGGCGTGTCTTTAATGACTTGGACTCGTTGTCCGGCGACGACGATTTCCCACTCCTCGTTCTTCGCGGTCGGGATGAATTCGCGGAGCTCGTCCATCCGTTTGTCATGCGACAAGAGCACCTGTTCAATCAAATATTTTGTGAGCGGCATCTCTTTCGCCCCGGCCGCGAGCATCGTCACGACGTTGTACGGTTTGACCGATTGGATGAGGTCGAGGTTCGAGCCTGTCTTCAAGAACTTCGGCGTAAAGCCGGCGAACGGTCCGAACAACAATTCTTTGCGTCCTTCGATGAAGCGCGTATCGAGGTGCGGCACCGACATCGGCGGTGCGCCGACTTTCGCTTTGCCATATACTTTCGCATGGTGCTGTTCGATGACGTCACGGTTCTTACAGACGAGGAACAGACCGCTTACTGGGAATCCGCCGATATGCTTCGACTCCGGGATGCCTGTCTTTTGAAGGAGCGGCAGGCTGCCGCCACCGCCGCCGATAAACAGGAATGGCGCCGTGTGCGTCTCGATTGTGTTCGCCTGAATATCCTTTACCTTCACTTCCCACAGCCCGTTCGCCAACCGTTTGACGTCCTCGACGCTATGCTTGTAATTGACTTCGACACCTTGGCCGGTCAAATGATCAAACAGCATCCGTGTGAGCGCACCGAAGTTGACGTCGGTACCTGAATCGATTTTCGTCGCCGCGATCGGCTCATCGACGGAACGACCTTCCATGACAATCGGCATCCAGTCACGGAGTTGTTCCGGGTCATCCGATAAAACCATTCCTTCAAACAACGGATTATTTGTTAGCGCTTCCAAACGTTTCTTCAAGAAGTCGACATCTTTCTCGCCTTGGACCATGCTCATATGTGGAATCGAACGGATGAACGCTTCCGGGTTTTGAATCAAGCCTTTATTGACGAGATGCGCCCAAAACTGACGCGAGATTTGGAACTGCTCGTTGACGTTGATCGCTTTCGAGATATCGAGCGTGCCATCCGGCTTCTCGGTCGTATAGTTCAACTCACAGAGGGCGGCATGTCCCGTCCCGGCGTTATTCCATTCGTTCGAACTCTCTTCCCCTGCACTTTCGAGCTTCTCAAACACTTTGACTTCCCACTCTGGTACGAGCTCTTGAAAGAGCGACCCGAGCGTCGCACTCATGATGCCTGCACCAATCAAAATGACGTCTGTTCTCTTTTGAACACTGCTCATGAAAACCCCATCCTTCTCCCCTGGATTTGTGTATGAGACGATTCGGTAAATCCCCATTCGCCGACTCGCCCCGTTTATAATTGTTATATTGATTATAACGCTTTTGTGATGTTTGATAAGGGTTAAGTACGGAAAACTTTTAGAGTTTCTCCCTTAGACAACTCTCAGTCACTAGAGATGTTATGATGAGTGCAACGAATACTGAAGAGAATGAGGTTGCTATGATGAAAAAGAAAGTAAAAGTAGTTGCAGCAGTGATTGAAAATGAAAATCAAGAAATCCTTTGCGCCCTTCGCTCAACAAATATGTTGATCCCAAACATGTGGGAGTTCCCTGGTGGAAAAGTTGAAGACGGTGAGAATTTGCAAGAAGCACTTGAACGTGAGATTTCTGAAGAATTAGCTTGTGAAATCACGGCACACGAAGTGATTAATGAACATGTCCACGAATATGAAACGTTCATCATTCAATTGATTTCATTACGTGCCGAGTTGAAATCTGGAACACCTATCGCGACAGAACACGATGCATTAATTTGGTTGAAACGCGACAATTTACATTCCCTATTGTGGGCCCCAGCAGATATTCCTGCTGTCAACGATGTCATTAATCAAAAGACAAAAGCCGAGAACGTGTAACCCTCACGTCTCGGCTTTTATTAATGTGTTTGTTCGTGTAAGTAGTCGTAAATTTGTTGATCGACACGTTCTTGGAGGAGTAAGTTCATCGTAACAACAGACAATTCCTGTCCGTCTTGATTCAGCATTGTCGTATCTTGAACAGATTCGCGATCCGGTTTGACTTCCCCCAAATAGTAGAAATCTCCGCCTTCATCATCATCCTTTTTCACAAAGAGATGAATATCGATTTCTCTTTCCTGTGCTTCAATGATTTTACGTACTTCTTCCGATTTTGTCGTTCTTCTGCTTCTCGTATACCAATGAAACACTTCTGGATTAATAAAGGAGTCTCCATAATTGACGCTAGCTTCAACGTCTTCACCCTTACGGTATGTGACAAAAATCGGACAAGTTTGATGTTTTATTTTGTAGCCATACATCGTCGATTGTTCTTCTTTATCCCAATTTAATAGGCGGCAAGCATCTTTCCTCGTGTACTTTTCAAGTCGGGTTAATGGTTTTGTTTGATCGTATCGTTGACCTCTAGCTAAGGAAGCTGTTAATACATCTTTAAACAGCTGAGTGAACCATTCATCTTTTAATAAAGAGTGCATATGAGATGAGAATCTATACACCTCACCTTCCCAAGAAATTAAGGCGTGTCCTCCATACTTCAATCGATCAGCATCTTTAAAGAAGTTTAGTGATAATACGTTTTCTAAAGAGTGAATGGTAGCTTTATCACTTCGGATGCCCTGCTCACGCAAGCGATTAATAAAATCTTGTTTGTTCAAACTTTCCTGCTCCAACAGAAGTTGCATTAACAATGCCTCATGTACTCGTTTTCCTGATAATAACTCTTGGGTCACCATCAACAGAACTTTCGAATGAATGGAAGGAAGATCAGGGAGATCAGGCTCCACTATATTCAAAAAGGCACCGTAATGACCCTTCTTTGTTCCAATAACAATTGGATCCATTAAATAATGTTCAACAAAATCACTTAGCATCGGAGGTCGGCCTAAACGGTTTTTCAAATTGTGATAAGCCTCTTTTAACACTTTTAAGTCCGTTAGTTTTGCTTGATTAATCGATTCGTAAATTCGCTCTTTTGCGATGGCTTCAAAATTAATAGTCGACGTACCAGAAATATAGCTACGATCGATCACTTTTCTCCGAATCGAATCTTTATTTTGAGAGCGGTCTCCGGATAAAGCGATTGGAATCAAATAGTTATTTTTATAGTTAGCAATGAAATCGATAACGGTCACGTATTGTTTTGAGCTGTGTTTTCTTAATCCCCGTCCTAGTTGTTGAATAAAAATAATACTTGATTCTGTCTGTCGCAACATGACGACTTGATTAATGCTTGGAATATCAATACCTTCGTTGAATATATCAACTGTTAAAATGTAATCTAGACGACCCTCTTCCAAATTAGTCACTTCAACTCGTCTCTTTTCTTGCGAATCATCTCCCGTTAAAGCACATGTTCTAAAACCTCGATGATTCAATTCCTCAGAAAGTCGTTTCGCTTCTCGTTTTGAACTACAGAACATCAAACCACATAAACGCTCTCCAGAAAAACCATAGTAATCAATCTTCTCGATAATCCGTTCTACACGCTCCTCTGACACGAGCTGAGTGAATACATCAAACTCAACTTGATTTCCACTCACTTCAAGATCTGTCACTCCAAAATAGTGGAAAGGACACAACATGTCCTCTTCAAGCGCTTCTTGTAACCGAATCTCATATGCAATGTTGTAATTAAACAACTTAAATAAATCATATCCGTCTGAACGTTCAGGAGTTGCTGTCATTCCTAATAAAAATTGTGGTGTGAAATGTTCTATAATTCGTTGATATGTAACCGCTCCTGCTCGGTGACTCTCATCAATCAATACGTAGTCAAATGCGTCTCGGTCAAACTGATCTAATGTTTCTTGTTTAGAAATTGTTTGGATCGTTGCAAAGACATACCTAGCCCCCATTGCTCGGCTCGAACCTGACAGGATACCAAAATCACTTTCATCACCACCAATGACTCGATGAAAATCATTCTTTGCTTTTTGCAAAATCTGTTCGCGATGCACTACGAATAGCATTCGCTTCGGTCGATAGCGACGAACATCAAAAGCGGCTAAATATGTTTTTCCCGTGCCCGTCGCTGATACGACGAGCGCTCTTGTATTTCCATGCGCACGAACGGCCTCGATTCCATTTAAAGCTGCTAGTTGCATCGAATTAGGTTCTACCTGTAACGCTTCTTTTAATCGATTTACTCCATACGAGTCTGGAAATTCAGCTACACGTTCTCCGAAGACTGGACGATACGAACGTTCGTAAGCTGAAATCCATTCAAGTGTCAATGGAACTGAAACACTCCACATTTCTTCAAACTGATCGAGGAAGTGTCCGACAATTTCTCCATTCTCGTGAGAGGTCAACTTCAGATTCCACTCGTAATTTGTCTTTAACGCTCCAGACGTCAAATTAGAGCTTCCAACAATTAATGAGTAGTACTCTTCGTGTTGAAAAATGTATCCCTTAGAGTGGAATGCCTCAACTTCTGAAATGCGAATATCTACATTCTTCAGTTTTAATAGTTCTTTAAAGACTTTAGGTTGATTAAAGTATTGGTACGTTGAGGTCATGATTTTTCCACGGATACCTTTGTCATGTAAGTCGGAAAGCGTAGATTTTAACGTAGCTAAGCCAGCTTCCGTAATAAACGCAACAGAGAATAAGAAAGATTGGCATCCCTTTAGTTCGTCTAGAAGCGAAGTGAGTACATCTTGTCGTTTATGTTTTTCATTCATTAATAACTCAGGTTTAAATGGACTCACGTGATGATGATGCTTATCAATGAACCCCTTTTCTAACGAATTTTTGAGTTGTTCTGTAAAATGAGTCATATGTACCTCCAACATGATTTATACTAAATTCAAATAATTTCAATACCAGTATTTTATTTTACATATATTTCATTATTATCTTCTGCATAAAAATGATCAAGGAGGAACTTTATGTCTACGTTCTATCTCATCCGTCATTGCTCGGCGACTGGCCAAGAGCCGGACGCCCCACTCACTGAAGCCGGCGAACAACAAGCACTCGCCCTCGCTGACTTCTTTCGAGACATTCCCGTCGACCGCATCATCTCGAGCGACTATACGCGAGCCATCGCCTCGATTGCACCACTCGCCACGTCCAAACAGCTGACCATCGAGACGGAGCCGAAGTTGCGCGAACGCATCCTCTCGCTTGAGCCGCGCGACGATTGGTTCGAGTTGCTCCGTCATTCGTTCACCGATGCCTCGTTCCGTGTGCCAGGTGCCGAGTCAGGTCAAGATGCGACGCACCGGATTTTGAGCGTCATCACTTCACTCGACGACGTAAACGGCACGACCGTCCTCGTGACACACGGCAACCTGCTTGCGCTACTTCTTCAACATGTGGATAACCGCTTCGACTTCGACACGTGGCGTACACTTAGCAATCCCGACGTCTATCGCCTCGACATTGTGGATAACTCTTGGTCCGTGGAACGCGTCTGGACCGTCCCTGCCTGTAGATAACGTTATCCACAGAAAAAGCCGCCTCTTAATTGAGACGGCTTACGTTTTATTTCTCCACAAAGAACATCGAGATGGCCCCAAGGCCGACGTGCGTCCCGACCGAGACGCCCATCTGCATGAGGTAAATCTCGCCCTTGAAATCGGATTCAGCTTGAATCTTCGCCTTCAAGTTCTCAGCAATCTTTTGATCCGACGTATAGCCGATGATGACAAAATTGGTGATGTCCTTGTCGCAACGTTTGATGAACTCGTCCGTATAGTGCTTGAGCACTTTACGAGTTCCGCGCTCTTTGGCGACAATGGCCCCTTTGCCATTCTTCATGCTCATGATCGGTTTGACCATCAACAGCTTGCCGATGATGGCGCTAGCATTCGAGATGCGGCCGCTTTTAATCAAATGGTCCAAGTCGTCGACCGACAAGAAGTGCTTCACTTTCAGCTTATACTTCTCGTTGAAGTCAACGAGCTCCTCGAACGTCGCCCCGGCTTCACGCATCTGGGCGCTCTTCATTAACAACCAGCCGCTGCCGTGGCTCATCGAACGAGAGTCGACGATATGAATTTTCACCGTCGAATCAGGATGTGCCTCTTCGAAATATTCTTTTCCGAGCACGGCCGATTGATACGACCCGCTCGTCCCGCTCGACATACAGATGCATAGAATCTCGTCATGTCCGCTCTCGACGGCCTCTTCCATCAGCTTCATAAATGTCGCTGGGCTCGGCATCCCCGTCGTCGGGAATTCCGGTAGCGCTTCCAACATTCCGTAAAACTCATCGGGCTGGATGTCGACACGGTCCTCATACGACTTGTTGTCAATCGTAATGATGAGCGGCGCGACGCCAATCTCATATTTTGCTAAAATCTCATCGGATAAATCGCAAGTTGAATCTGCTAGTAATTTTATCATGGTACCCTCCAAAAATTGCTCCTGAGTGACGAGAATCGTCCTAGACCACTACGTCGATTCAGACGTCACGATAGGACTTCTCCATTGTATCAGATATGGAAGGGTAGATGTTTTTTTACCAGGCCTGAATATGCGTTGGCTTGCTCGTGTCGAAGCAGCCATTCCTTTCGCCAGAGGCCGCCCGCATAGCCAGTCAACGTCCCGTTCGATCCGATGACGCGATGGCACGGGAGGACGATGCTCAACCGGTTGCGCCCGTTGGCACTGCCGACGGCCCGCACGGCGCGGTCCCGGCCGAGTGTCACGGCCAGTTCGCGATACGAGGTCGTCTCGGCGTATGGAATCATGACCAGCGCCTGCCACACTTCCTGTTGAAACACCGTCCCCTCGACTTCAAACGGGAACGTGAACGATTGGCGACGTCCGTTGAAATACTCCTCGATTTCTCGGTGGCACGTAGTCAACACGTCCGGCGTCATCTCCTCCGCTTCAAAGCGGACATCATCGCGTTCGACGAACAGGATGGAGCGGATGGCCGTCTCTGTCCCGACCATCTCCAGAATGCCAATCGGACTCACATAGTCCAGTCTATACGTCTCCATACAATGACCTCCATAAATAGAATGTGGCGTACGCTTCCCATCCGGCAAAGCGTTCCCCGTACTGCCTCACTTCGTCTGCCGTCAACTTGTCGCTTCGCCCAAGATGATGCTTCAACGCCTGATGCAGACCAGCGTCCGCAGCCGGGAACGCCGTCGGATCTTGGAAACACTTCATCCGGACATACGCGGCCGTCCACTCCCCGACACCGCGTAAGCTTAACAACCGTTCATGGATCACGTCGGGTGGCTCGTTGCGTAACTGCTGTTTCGACAATCGTCCGTCCGTCATCTCCTGGGCGATGCCGATGATATATTCTGCTTTCCGGGTGCTGAATTGAAGCTGTCTCAGTTCACTCGGGTCGAGGAGCGCGATCGTCTCTGGGGTCGGGAAAGCCCAGTACGTCACGCCGTCCACTTCACGGGATGGTCCATATTGCTCGACGAACCGTCGTTTCAACGTATAGGCGAATGACAGCGTGATTTGTTGGCCGATGACGGCCCACGCGAGCGCCTCGAACAAGTCCGGGAACCCGATCAGGCGCAGCCCCTCGTACTCTCGGACGAGCGGACGCAACAGTTCATCCGTCTCGGCCATCCGCACGAACGCCGCGACGTCTTGGTCGAGGTCGAACCAGTCGCGGACGTAGCGCTCCACGTGTTTCTGTTCCGAGCTCGTGATGTCGTCTTCCGAAAATGCGATGACGAGGCCATGAGCCGTCTCCATGATATCCCCTAGCAACAACCTTCCCTCGACGTCGAACAGCTTCGAGACGGACGTTTCGCGGGCCACATGCATCACTTCATCGTTTGAGCGTCGTAAAAATAGCAGACATTGCTGAAAATCAAACGGAGCGGTGACGTGGATCTCGAACGATGAGCGGCTCATCGGCTTCCCCCTTTCGATACATGCTCGGTGAACATCCCTTTAGCCGTCGGAAGACGCGATAAAAGTTGGATGGGGTTTGAAAGCCGACCTCATAACAGATGGCGAGATTGCTCATGTCCGTCGTCCGCAACAGATGAGCCGCCTTGTCGATGCGAACCTTTTCGAGCAGACGGCGCGGCGTCTCGCCCGTCGCTTGCGTGAACGTCCGCTCGACATAGAACGGGCTCAAGTTGACGTGCTCGGCAATCTCCTCGAGCTTGAGCGGTCGTTTGTAATGCGTGAGCACGAACGCCGTCACGTCATGGACGAGCGCGCTCGCCGGACTACGGTCGACCTCGGGCTGACATCGCTTGCACGGCCGAAAGCCGGACGACTCCGCTTCCGCTTTCGTCTCATAAAAATCGACATTCTCCCGCTTCGGCTTCCGCGAGCGGCACGAGGGCCGACAGTAAATCCCGGTCGTCTTGACCGCGGTATAAAACTGTCCGTCATACGCCGCGTCACAGGCGAGCACTTTCTCCCACTTCTCTTCAAACGTCAGCATCTCAGTCCACCCCCTTTGTTCCAATGTATCAGATTGATTTTCGTTCACTCGTCCTGTTTCTTGCCCTTACAGTCTACATTCCCGCGATTCACGAATCTCATTGATTTTGAATCCGTCTCCCCCTTTGACTCGTACTATGATTACGCGACTCGATTGAGTACACTTTAGCTAATCAAGTCAGAAGGAGTACATACGATGCAAAAGCGATTTTCCTGGAAACAACTGAAATGGTTGCTTCCATTCCTATTGATTGGACTGATTCTTTATCAGAGCGGCCAGGAGCTCCAAAACCTGTCGCTCGCCGCGGCGTTTCAAACGTTAGAGGCGTTGACAGGCTTCGAACAAATCGCCTTGATCGGACTCGGCCTCGTCGCCGTCTTGACGATGACCGGATACGACTACTTTTTACTGCGCTCGCTCGACGTCCATATCCCGCTCTCGAAGCTGCTTCGCGCGGCATGGATCACTAACGCGATGAACGGCATGATCGGGTTTGGCGGCGTCATCGGCATCGCGCTCCGGACGTCGCTGTATCGTCCATATACGGACACGTTGCGTTTGCTTCGGGCCATCGGTTGGATGACCCCGACGCTCATCAGCGGCTTGTCGTTGCTTGCCGCAGGCGTGCTGCTCGGGCTCTTCCCGGCTAGCGCGCTCACCGAAACAAAACAGTGGATTTGGCCCGTGCTCCTCGCGACACTCGCCGTCCTACCGCTCTATATCTATGTGACGCGGAAGCGGTCGAACTTAGATTGGTCGACATTGCTCGGCTATATCGCGACGTCGCTCGCCGAATGGGTGACCGCCGGACTCGTCGCCTTGTATGCCCTGCATTTTCTCGGAGGCGAAGCACCGCTCGCGGCCATGATGGGCGTCTTCATCGTCGCGACCATCGTCGGGGTCGTCTCGCTCGTCCCGGGTGGTGTCGGTTCGTTTGATCTATTATACCTCGTCGGGATGACCCAGCTCGGTATCGACCAAGAGATCGTCTTGTCTTCCTTGATTGTCTATCGCTTCGTCTACTTCATCGTCCCGTTCATGATCGGCCTGTTCTTGGCGGCGCTCGTCTTCGGGGACCAGGTCGTCAAACAGATCGAGTATAAGCCGATCATCGGGTCGTCCTATGAAATCGGAACCGTCGTCTGGCGCATCGTGTCGCGCACACTCGCCAAGACCGGACGGCTCGCCGGAAGCCTGATCGCATTGATGACGAGTCTCGTCTTGTGGTTCCAGACGCTGTTACCGAGCGTGTCACCGCTCTATTCGACCGCCCTCTGGTTACAGTGGGTCGGCACGCTCGCGCTGTTCACCGCCGGTCTGTTGACGCTACTGACCACGTTCGGGATGTACATCAGGACGAAACGCGTGCTCTGGCTCGTCGGCGTCGCAGTTTTCATTGCCAGTATCGGTGTCATCGCACGCGGCTTCAATCTGTTTGAAGCGTTCGTCGTCGGTGGGTTCGCCTTGTTCGTCTGGTTGACCCGGACCCAACACAAACGCTATCGCTCCATCGTGACCGTCAGCCGTTTCGTCCGCAACGTCGCCTATGTCGGCCTCTACGTCGGCACGCACGCGTTCCTGCTGCAGTCGTTCAGTCAGACCGACACGATTTTCTTCGACCCGGAAGCTGCCGCCGGGTTGAGCCTCGCCGCCGTCGTCTTGTCCGGACTGCTGTTGATTGGCATCTTCACGCTGTTCAACCGGTTGAAACGTCCGAAGCTCGGCACGTCGTTCGAACCGTCCCGCTTCGCGGCGTTTCAAGCCACGCATGCGACGACGAGCACGTTCGATTTGGCCTATATGAACGATAAGCTCGTCTACTATGGGCCAAACGACGAGGCGTGTCTCTTGTTCGCTGAATCCGGCAATCACGCCATCGTCCTCGGGGATGTGCAAGGAGCGCGAGACGCCGCATCACACCTGTTGCTCGCCTTTATCGAAGAGACGGACCGGCTCGGCTATATCCCGCTCTTTTATCAAGTCACCCCGGACTGGATGCCGCGCCTGCACGACGCCGGTTTCACGTTCTTCAAACTCGGTGAAGAGGCGACGGTCGACGTCGCCACGTTTTCGCTCACTGGTAAAAAGCGCGCCAACATGCGCTCGCTCCATAATCAATTCACGAAGCGGGGCTACACGGCCGACATCGTCATGGACCCGTCGCCCGAGCTGATTGCGTCACTGCACGGCATCTCGGATGATTGGCTCGGTAATCGAGGCGAGAAAGGGTTCTCGCTCGGCTTTTTCAACGAGCAGGCCTTGTCCCACTATCCGGTCGCCCTGCTTCGTGACGAGACGGGAGAAGTCGTCGCCTTCATCACGTTGCTCCGCGGCAGTGACACCGTCTCCATCGATTTGATGCGCTCTCACGGTGACGCCCTGCCCGGATCGATCGAAGTGCTGATTCTGCATGTGATCGAGTGGGCTCGGGCCAATGACTACGCCCATGTCGGTCTCGGCATGGCACCGCTCGCCTCGGTCGGTGAGCAACCGTTCGCGTACTGGCCGGAGCGAATTGCGGCCGACATCTTCGAGAACATCAGTTACATCTATCCGTTCAGTGGACTCCGTCAGTTCAAACACAAGTTCAAACCGACGTGGGAAGCCAGATATTTGGCCATCCGCAAGCGACGGAAGTTACTCCCGTCCTTGATGCGTACAGCACGGCTGATCAGTCGAAAACGAGAGTCTTAAACGCAAAAAAAGCGTCTCGCATGCATGCGAGGCGCTCTTATTTTCGATTATTTTACGGTCACGCTGACGTTGTCAATCGTCACATCGTGCGCGCCGAGCGGCGAGCCGTCCGTGCGGCCGAGCAAGAATTTCATTGCTGTCATGTCCGTCTGGCCCATAACAAACTCGAACTCATATGTGTTCGTCTCAGGAGTGACTTGGACGATTTCGCTCAAGTAACGCGTATATGCCGCGTTCTCGATCGTCACTTCCATGTTGCGGGCCACTGTCGACGAAGCATCAAAGCGTACGACGTACGTTTGACCTGCATGCAACTCGAGGCCGCCTTGCTCCATGAGCACGCTCCATGGCTCTTGTCCTTCTTGCGTGATTGACAACTGAGCCGCCTCGTTCACCGCTTCGACCGCCGCTTGGGCGTCAAAGTGGACGTACGAGCCCCAATGCGTCAACCCTTCTGTGAACGAACCGTTCTTGAGCGGTGAAGGATCGACCTCAATCGGTGTCACATCGAATAATTGCACATCATCGAGTGTGATTGTGCCTTTGGTAGAGCCGAGGACAAATTGGAGTTGGCTCAACAAGTCCGTCTCTTGTCCCATCGTGAATGGAATCTCGATTGCTTTGAACTTACGTGTCAACGACACGTCTTGGAGCGGGAGATACGCGTCTCCGTCCAATCCGTTCAAGCCGACTTGAAGCGATTTGATGCGTTCTGACTTGGCGTTGAAGCGGAGCACGTACTCACGGCCTTCTGTCAATTGAATGCCGTTTTGGACGAGTGTCGCCGGTTGGCCTTTTTTCTTGTTCGTGACGAACTCAAAATGACGGGCTTCCTCGTCAACTGTGCCTGTCCCTTTCGTCGCGCCTGGGTCGAACTGCCAGTACGTCAACCGGTCCATCGCCCCTTGGTCGAACGTGCCGTTATAGACGTGGTTCCCGTCTCCGAGCACCGGTTTCGTCGCATTCGGGTCGAGTGCTTCACGCGGTGTCTGTTCGACACGGACGTTCCCGATTTGAACGCCTGCCGTGCTGAGTCCGACGTTGAACTCGAGGCGTGCCGCGAGATCTGTGTCTTCCGTCATGTCGAACGTCATCGAGTACGTCTGGACGTCGGTCGTCAAATCGAACGAGCCTTCATCCGAATACTTGGCGTAACCGCGGTCTGGTCCGCCGCCGACTTTGACAGCAATCGAACGGGCCGAGTCGGCACTCGCATCGAACGTCACTTTATAGTGACCGCCTTTGCCGAGTGACACGTTTTGAATCAATTGGTGCGAGTAAGGCTGACTGCCGGCTTGCGTGATCGAGATATCCGCGAAGCGTGAACCTGCCTGCTCAATCACGTCGATGGATCCGGCCCCACCAAAATCGGGTAACGCCACATAGTTCCAATTCACAGGGTCGAGCGTCTGCGAACCGTTCGTCACGGTCGTGATTGGCTCAGTGTAATCTTGATCGTAGACGAGGTTGCCGTCTTCAGTCGGTTGTTTCGCTCCGTCCGGAAGCACGATTGTTTCATCCGTATACACCGGTTCGACCGCTTCGCGATAGTCGCGGTTTTTCAAATCGAAGACGCGGACATAATCGACTTTCATCTCGGCCGGGAATGGTGTCGTCGCATCGACGTCTCCATCAAACCAACCGCCGACGGCCAAGTTCATAATCAAATAGAAGTTTTGATCGAACGGTGCCGGATAGCTATATTTTGTCGCTTGGTTCAAGCCTTTCGAGTACCAATCGTTTTGAGTCTGGTACAATTCCCCATCGACGTACCAGCGCAACTCGCCGGGTTCCCACTCGACCGCATATGTATGCCATTTGTCGATGCCGTCGCCTTCTTCAAAGTGATAGTCTTTACCCGTATATTTATTGTTCGGCCAGTTCTCGCCGTAATGGATCGTTCCGGCGACCTTATACGGCTGACTGCCCCATGATTCCATGATGTCGATTTCACCAGACGCGGCCCAGGCACCGTAGCGGTCCTGTTCTGGCAACATCCAGAACGCCGGCCATAGCCCTTTGCCAGTCGGGAGCTTCGCCCGCATCTCATAGCGGCCATACGTTTGACTGAACTTGCCTTTGGTTGTCAACTTCGCCGACGTGTAATCGTATGACCCGAGTTCGTCTGTCACTTGTTCTTTTTTTGCACGGATGACGAGGTTCCCGTTTTTTACGAAAGCGTTTTCGTTTTTGTCCGTGTAAAATTGCTTCTCATTGTTTCCCCAGCCTGGTGTGACCGGCGTACCGTCTTGGTCCTTCAACCAGTTCCCCGTGTCAAAATTCCACTTCGTTTGGTCAATTTTTGATTGGTTGAACTCATCCGACCAGACGAGCTTCCATTTCGTGTTGTCTTTTTTCTCCGGTTTTTCGGCAGATGCGCCTTGTGCGGCTGACAAGACAAGACCGGTCCCGAGTGCAAGTGCGACCCATTTCTTCATTACATTTCCTCCTTTGGCATGAATGAAGGCAGGGACGACGCAATCGACCTTGCCTCTGTAAGTGACGTACAAATTGAAAACGCTTTCCGAAAGCGCTTTCGTTAATTACATTATAAATTTTTCCCATACCTAGATTCAACCATTTTCTTGAAGTGAAATGAAAATGACTTGAACTACCCCCACCTACGCTTCGCTTGGAGGTGGAGGATTCCTGGGTCATCCGGTCTGACGACCGGAACCTGATCAGGCTAGCCCCGTCGTCCCGACGGTTGAAGAGGCCAGGATGCGCTCGGCCTCGCGTTTGAGGTTCAGTCCTGCGTTCACATCGCGGTCGTGATGAATCCCGCAACCCGGGCATGTCCACTCGCGCAGACCGAGATGCTTCACGTCCTTGTGTCGATGGCCACAACTCGAACAGAGCTGGCTCGAGGCGAACGTTTTTCCGACCTTCACGACGGTCTTGCCGTACCAGTCCGCCTTGTATGCGAGCATGCGGAAAAACGCCGACCAACTGACCTCGGAGATGGACTTGCTCAGCCGGCGATTTTGTTGCATATCCTTCACCAGCAGGGTCTCGATGCCGATGACGTCGTGGTTTTTGACGATCTCGGTCGATACCTTGTGCAGGAAGTCGGTACGTCTGTTGGTGATCTTCTCGTGGATGCGGGCGACCTTGCGCTTCTGCTTCTGGTAGTTCTTCGCCTCGGACAGCTTGACGTTCTTGTTCAGGGCGATGAACCGACGCCGCGACAGCTTGCGCTGCTCGCGGGCGAGCTTCTTCTCGAGCGAACGGAAGTGTCGGTCGTTTTGGTACACCGTGCCGTCGGACAGGACGGCGAAGTTTTTGAGTCCGACGTCGACGCCGACGGTTGAGCCGGTCTTCGGCAGCTCGTCGATCACCTGCTCGACGCATAGGGAGACGAAGTGTTTGCCCGTCGCGTTCCGGCGGATCGTCGCGCTAATGATCCGGCCCTCGACAACCCTGGAGTTGGCGAACCGGACCCACTTCAGCTTCGGCAGCTTGAGCTTGTTCCCGACGATCGACACCTCAGGAAGTTGAGACTTGCCTTGGATGTTGGTTTTGTAGGATTGGACCGGGTTCCGTTTCGACTTGAACCGGGGCCGTCCGTTCTGTCTCTTGAAGAAGCGGTCGCACGCCTCGGCCAGGTGCTTGACGCTCGCTTGGACAGAGGTGCTATCGACCTCCCTCAGCCAGTCGAACTCTTGCTTGAGTACAGGGATTTTTTTCGAACAGGAGCCGTAGGACAAGCCTTTTCCTGTCGCCTCGTAGGTCTCTTCCCACTTCGCCAAGAAGTGGTTGAAGACGAAGCGTGAACAACCGATCGTCTTGGCGATCAGGACCTCCTGCTCTCTTGTCGGATAGATCCGGAATTTATACGCTTTATGCTTCAACAAGATGTTCACCTCCTCTAGGTATTTATACCCAAAAGAGAGGTTGGCGATTCATAGCCCACTTTCACTAGGGCTTCGCCCGCGACGTTTAGAAGCGGGAGTATTCTCGCCTAATTTTGATAAAAAGCATCGACTGATGACTCAAGTCGTTGCTTCCGTAACGATCCAATCTGAAATCGTGACCGTGAATCCAGGCGCCTCCGTATCCGGACTACAGGCGTACGGTCCGACGCGTAACGTCGACACGTCGTGGAGATGGGCAATCCGCAACTGCTCACGCGTACCATCCTCGTATTCGAAGAACACCTCGATATCCCCATCTGTATAGACGAGTTCGAACGTCAACCGTCCTTGTATGTCCTTGTTCGGGAAATCGCGCGTTGACCAATCCGAATAACCAAAGGACGTGACGACGGCCCCGAGGTGTGACGGTCCGTCCGGGATGTACTCGACGGACGTCTTGAGCCAATGGTCGTCGTTGACGTACAACAGGATGCCGGCCTGATCGAATGTATGGCTCGGCCCCATCTGAATCGTCGCTCGGCACGTGAAGCGTTCGGCCGAAACGTCCGTAACGAAAGCGTGCGCTGTCATCCGGTTGAAGCCGTAATGGGTGTTCCGCCAAAAGTCGGTGTCTGGTAACGTCTGGAACGTCAGGCGCTCACTTGCATTTACTTCATCCGGTTCATTGATCCACGTGTACGGCTGCCACATGATTGATTCCTCCCCACTGTCCTCGCATCGCGAACAATAATGGAATCATCCCCTCGTGATATGGGATGAATTCACCTGAACGGATCATGTCGAGGATGGTCCTCTCATCCGCCCACTGCACGGCCTGCACTTCTGATTCCTGAAGCGTCAGGCTATCCAAATCGACTTCAGCCTCGACGAGATAGATGTCGTCGAAGCCTTCGTCAAAATTGACCGTCAAATGCGGTCGCGTCTCCGATAAATCTAGTCTTAGCCCAATCTCTTCTTCAAGCTCGCGCATCGCCGCCTGTTGGCTCGTATCGCCGACCGTGGCGCTGCCCCCGACGGTGATGTCCCACATGTTCGCCCAACCGTCCTTGAACGGCTGGCGTTGCTGAATCAACATCTGTCCGTCCTTGTTGAAGATGCAGACGTGGATGACGAGGTGATAATCACCTATCTCGAGACGGTTGCCTCGTTGCCACGTCCGCCCCGTCTTCTTACGGTCCACATCATATACATCCCAAAATTCCATCGTTCTATCCCCTTATCTGGCAAACATTTATGCATATGTTCATTCAATACATATATTCATACTTTTTTAACTCTTTCACGGTTGCTTGTAAATCTAAAAATCCATATTCATTCGTTTGAATGTAGTTTGGTCTCTGGGCAATGGTTATCGTTCTCCCGCTCCTAAGCCGAGAAGGGCGATTAAGTTCAAGACCATTGGTAAGAGCATAAGCAAAAATATTACTCATGACTCGATCTCGTTCTTGTTTTAAATCGACGCCGTTTGTTATTTCAAGTTTGACTGTTAAGATATGTTGCTCAAGTAATAAAAAATAGGGGTTCTTCGCCTTATTCATCCACCAGAATCCCCAAAATCCTCCTCGTGGATTTGAGACTTTACCCCACTTTCCACCCAAATCGGTTTGGATAGCTTGATAAAAACCTTGCCACGAGTAGTCGCTCCACTCTAGGACTGGCAAAAATTCAAATGAATTGTATTTTTGCTCTAGCTCTTTTAGATGGTTCAGGTAATCAATATAAAGTGGGTGTGTTACACCATTCGACTCACCCTTCCTAAGTATCATCAACATATCTTTACGCGAAAAGAGATTAAACTCAGAAGCATAAATCGTTGAATAATTACTTTGCTCACCAATCTTGTAATAAATGCAGACTTGTTGTTTCCCCTCTAACCTTTTTCTTAATTGTTCCCTATACTTATTTAATTGATTAGAATGTTCTGATGTGAACGTTTTATCCTCAATTAGTAAAGCGATGCAATCGTTGAGGATAACAAGAATGTCCAAACCCTTGACTTGCCTTTCAATTGTTATAGATTTAATATTTCCAATCGACACGTTTTGTTTCGCACACATTTTTTTAATTAGCTCTACTGCGCTTTGATGGAGTTCCGGATTTATATAAAACAAATCTGGCCGACTCCATTCCATGAACCAACATAAAAATGCATCTTGTGATAATTCACTGGTAGCATATTTAAACAAATTTGGCGTCTCCACCTTAGATTTCCCCTTTATGTTGCTGCACTCGCTGCTGCTTGATCTGATTTGACGCAATCGATGGCGACGACGATTGAGATGAGCAGGTGCTCCATCGTCTCGTCCATCACTTGAATCTCGTAACTGTCACCCCAGGACAGCCA
Source organism: Exiguobacterium sp. s16 (assembly GCF_018618115.1). Classification (NCBI taxonomy): domain Bacteria; kingdom Bacillati; phylum Bacillota; class Bacilli; order Caryophanales; genus Exiguobacterium; species Exiguobacterium sp. s16. Next base: position 140,440 of record NZ_JACSLM010000006.1, read on the forward strand.
TTTCTTTTGAACGCTGCCGATGACTTGACCGTTCTGCATCACTTGGAAGTCCATGTCCCACCAATCGCCTTGAATATCGATCCCGGCCGCATCGATCGTGTAACGCGGCTTGAACAACGTGAACTCTTTCGAAATCGTCATCGTATCCTGACCTTCGACATCGACATAAAATTTCGGCAAGAAACTGAACGTCTTTTTCGTAATCGTCGTAATCTCGTGACCGTCCTTGTCTGAAATCGTGAACGACTTCGGTAGCTTCATAAAGCTTCCTTCGACGACATACAAATCGTTCTCATCCGCGTCCTTGATGGTGAAACGTCCGCGCAAGCTAAACACTTTCTGTTTCATATAGAGCGTCTTCATTGTCATCCCTCCGCTTAGGTATTGTACCTTCTATACGAGACAATACCCGAAAACGATTCAGATTCGTTCAACGAGAAACGTGACGCGTGGCGAGAATGTCTAGAATCTCTGCCAATCCATCAATGATATGATCGGCTTGTCGCAGCTCGTCGTCTTGAGAAAAATAGAACCGACATCCGATGGCGATGAGACCATTCGCTTTGGCCGCTACAATGTCGGAAAGACGATCACCGACGACGAAGCCGTCTTGAATGTCGTATTCCGCTACAATCTGAGCGACCAAATCACCTTTATCGAGCGTCTCGATTTGCTCAATGCTATACGTTTCCGTGACCCAACGATTCAATCCATAATGCGACACGATTGCCTCTAAGTATGGGATGAGGCCATTGCTCGCGATGAATATTGTGTGCCCCATGGCGCTCAGTTGCTCCAAGAGCGCTGTCACGCCCGGATACAAAGCGCCGTTCCCGCTCTTAATGTTCTCGACGAGACGCATTAGGAAGTACGTATCGGTCGCTTCTCGCACTGCTGTCTCGTGGTACGGGAGTAACGTCTCCCACACGACAGGCAACGGCACCCCCATGATGTTGCGATACGTAGCAATCGGCGTCGCACCTTGCCATTGTCCTTCGTTTCGCAACCGTTCAAACGCCTCATCGAGCGCTCGTTCTAAAATCGTTTCCGTCCGAAACAACGTTCCGTCCATATCAAAAATGACCGCTTGCTGCATCGTGAATCCCCCTTCATGAATCGAACATATTGCCTCTCTATCATACGATGCTTTGCTCGCGACGCCTTACTTTTTTATCCAGTCAAATCAGACGAGATATTCTTTGGTATGCTGAGAATAAATAATCCATCTGGAGGTGAGCCCTAGATGCCCCCACATCTTTCAATCGACATTGAGCTCGACTCGTTGACTTATGACGACCACATCGTTGGCAATATCGCCTTCGTCATCGATTTTCATGATTATTTCCCGGGACAAGGCTGGTCTGATTTCGTTGCCGTCGTCTTGAAGTGGTGGGTCGACAGTTGCCGGGCCCTCTTATTCGCGCCGTTGCATGAAACCTATTCGTTCAACTTCATGGACGGTCCAATCCGTGTCGAGGCTAGAAAAGTGACCGCTACCGAAGTCGAACTCATCTTCCTGAAGGACAATCAGGAGAAAATCGAGATGGGCATTGTGCCTATCGAAGACGTGAGGACGGCCATTGTCAAAGTGACTCGTCAGTTCATCAACGCCGTGGACCGACTTGGCTGGAGAAACGAGGACGTCGAGACGTTGCGGCACGCAATTAAAGCGTTACATACAAACTAAATCCAACTAAAAAGACGACACGGCAACTGCCGCATCGTCCTTACACTCGTTCTACTTATTTGATTTTCCCACGGTTCTCCAACAGCTCAAAAATGCGCGCGGCTTGATCCGTGTTATCAATCATGCCCGTGAACTGCTCTTTTTGAGGACCGTACGCATAGACTGGCACGTCATCCCCGGTATGACCGTCCGTCGTCCAACCCGTCCCTGAACGCGTGTCAAAAATCTTTTCAATCGCGTTGTCGATCTTCGTCACGTCTTTCGTCTCGGCAGCCTGTTGGACCGATTTGATTTCCGCATCCGTCAAGTCGAGGTCGATCCATTCGTTCAAGACGGCTTCGACGTCTTGACCTGACTCGATCTGCTTCGCCATGAAGTCCGGCGTGCGTTTCGCGGCTTGGATTGGAGCCGCATCCCAATTATAGTTCCCGTCCGAACCGATTGAGAAGCCACCTGTCGAGTGATCGGCCGTGACGATGACCAACGTCTCGCCGTTCTCTTTCGCGAATTCCTCGACTTCCTTGAACGCATTCTCAAAGTCTTTCATCTCACTCATCGCGCCGACGACGTCGTTGTCATGGCCTGCCCAGTCGATTTGACTGCCTTCGACCATCAAGAAGAAGCCATCTTTGTCATCCTGTAAGCGGTCGAGTGCTGACGTTGTCATGTCGGCCAAGCTCGGTTGGCTGTCGTCTCGATCGATCATCTTGTCGAGTCCGACCTCGGCGAATAGACCGAGCACTTGTTTATTGTCGTCCTGCTTCATCTCTTCTGCCGATTTCACGTAGCTATACCCGTCTTGTTCAAACTGCTTCGCAATATTGCGGTCCGAACGTTCGAAGAAATCAGTCCCGCCGCCCAACATGACGTCAATTTTATGTTCCCCATTGATTAAGTCATCGTAGTAATCGTTGGCGATGGCGTTCTCGCTCTTGCGCTCTTCCTCATGGGCACCGTACGAGGCCGGTGTCGCATGCGTGATTTCAGATGTGGCGACGATCCCGGTCGACATGCCGTTCTCTTTCGCTTGTTCAAGAACGGTCTTCACATCGATTTTATCGTTATCGACCGCGATGGCATTGTTATACGTCTTGACGCCGGCGCTCATCGCTGTGGCCGCTGCCGCAGAGTCTGTGACGTTCTCTTCTTCATCTTCAGGATATGTTGACTGTAGTCCGACCAAATGCGGATCAAACGCCGTCTGTGGCATGTCCACACCTTCCGTATCGTTCATATAACGGAGTGCCGTCGTATATGGTACGCCCATACCGTCACCAATCATGAAGATGACGTTTTTCGCTTTGCCATTCTTCCCTTCCTTCGCCTGTACTTCGACTTCTTCCTGTTGCATCCCGATCAACCCGCCCAGTGCGAGTGTCGATACGACCGCCAATGGAATCACTTTTTTCATCGATTTTTTCATGTCCTTAGTCCCTCCCGAATGTGTACTGCTTGTGCTGACTTTTGTAGACTAAAGGAAATTTGTTAAGATGCTTTTTCAAAATCGCGTCAATCGTGTATGGGTTTTGTAAAGGCGAAATCACGTCATCTCCCATTAAACCCAATATAAAAGGACCGACGCATGGTCGATCCCAAAACTTATTCTTTCAATGCCGTTTCGACGAACGTCATCAAGGCGTCGAGATTCGTCATGTTTTCGTTACAAGAAGCACTGTCTGTACAGATATACGTCCCAATCGCTTTATAATAGTCAGGATTTTTAGCTTGTTTCGCCTTTGTGACGGTGACACAATACGAGACTTCTGCCAACTGATTACAGAAGGCACAAATATTTCGTTTCGTATTCGCGCTTGCCTTGCATTCGATGCCAATCAACTGATGATCCTTCTCGCAAAGGATATATTTCCGATTGGAACGCAGGTCGTTCCAGCTCAGATAGGAGGTCCGATTCATAGGAAGTTCCGTTACATCTGGCAATCTTAACTTTTTCTGTTTTGGAAACATTTTTTTCACTTGTGGTTCCGACACTTGCGGAAACGATCGGACGTGAGGCCTTAACCCATCTATAAACCCGTCATAGGCTTCGTCGGTTTGCAATGTTGATACGTCCAGCATGGCAAGCTGAGTTGGTGTCGCTTCAGGAAATAAAAACGCAAGTTTGGCATTGGCCAAATCGATGACGGCTTTTAACACGGAAGGTGGTAAGCTTTTCTTTCGGCTATCTCGAATCAGCTCGACTTGTTCTCGAATGAAATTAAATTGGTGGTTCGCAATAAAACGTTCTTGCATATTCAGTCATCCTTTCTCAATCCTGACTTCTTTCAGTGTAAAGGATTTCGGACGACCCGATTGCACCGACTTTGACTTAGAATTGTTTTATACAAAAACGGCACAGTCGCAACCATGCGCTGTGCCGTTCATCAATGTGAAGCGTAGACGATTTTCCGAATGGTCGTGACCGCCAAATGATAGTCAGCGGCCAACTGCTCGACCCGAGCCCCTTTCGCAAAGGATGTTCGAATCGCTTCATTTCGCTGTTCTAGCAGCTGTTTCCCACCACTGACCGTTCCCCAGCGCTTCTTGTTTTGACCGGTCCGCGGAACGTAAAGTGTCTCCCCTTGGACGTATCGTTGAACTTCCTGAAGCAACTTCTCCGGAAGAATCTGTTGCGCATTTACATACTTCATCTCTGCTCGCTCCTTATTCAAAATCCGACAATAAGGAAGCAAAGCCGTCGTGGTCACACGATTAAGCGATCAAATGAAACGTTCTGCCCCATGCAAATGATCGCCCTTGTGACAACTGGCTTTGCATGAGTGATTGAAGACTTAGAAAATCTCAAACGATTTTCCACGTATATGCGCCCCCCTTTCTACTCACAAGATGTTGACTCCATTATACAAAATAGCTCGTGATGTGTGAAAGGCGGGCGGACGTATACGATGAAGCGCTCTGATCCATTAGCCGTTTTTCATGCTGAACGAGTCCGCGAGCGTGAACGTGATATCTTTCACGTCGAGACCGCCGAGCGCGAAGTAGAGCTGCAAGTAGTTGTGTTGGTTCAGGAAGAACACTTGCTTCGTCTGCGTCACCCATTCCCCGTCCGTCCCGTTGAACGTGAACGTCGGGCCCGGGATGTTGTTGGCGAACAACGTGACCGGCATCTGCGCGAGCTCGCCCGCATCCGATTTCGCCGTGATCGTCACGTCGTACGTACCTGTCTCGTCGACCGAGACAGCAAAGACGTGCGTGTTCCCCGTCGATGTGTCCGCGTCACTCAAGCTGACGGCCTCACCACTCTCGAGGTGGCGGTACGTCACATCGAAGTCGATCGCCTGTCCGGCTTCCTCGTCGAGCCCGATCACCTCGACCGAACCGTCGTGGATGCCCATGAGACGTTCCATCGCCGGAGACTGTAAGACGAAGCGGCAGATGTTGGCCGCACTCCGTAACAGTTCGCCACGCGTCAACGTGCCCGCTTCGAGTGCCGCACCCGTGTTATCGTCGAACGAGTTCGTGTCCGGACGGTCGACGACCATATACAAGTCGTTCTGTGACTGGACCATCGCCGCCGTGTTCTGGCGGTTGGCCGGCTCATCTTCGTGATGGTTCACTTTCGCCCACCAATCGGTCATGACGATGCCTTCAAAGCCCCACTCGTCGCGAAGCACTCGCGTGTTTTGATCGTAAAGCCCAGCCGTCCAGACGCCGTTGACGGCGCCGTACGTCGTCATGATTGACGTCGCCTTGCCTTCTTTGACGGCCATCTCGAACCCTTTCAAATAAATCTCACGCAGCGCCCGCTCCGAGACGATCGAGTCGATGTCATGGCGGTGCGCCTCTTGGTTGTTGGCGCTGAAGTGCTTGAGCGTCCCTGTCACGCCGACGCGATGCATCCCGTTCAATTGGGCGATTGCCATCTTGCCGGTCACGTGCGGGTCTTCTGAGAAGTACTCGAAGTTCCTACCGTTGAGCGGATTGCGGTGGATGTTCATCCCTGGTCCGAGGAGTGTGTCGACGCGATTCTTCCGCATCTCGAGTCCGGTCATCTCGAACAGGTCTTCCACCAATTCGACGTTGAACGTCGAGGCGAGGAGCGTCCCGTTCGGAAGGGCGAACGCCTTCGTCCCAATGTCCATCCGGATGCCGGACGGGCCGTCCGCGCAACATGCTGCTGGGATGCCGAGGTCGTTCAAGCGATCCGATACCCCACCGAACGCGGCGGCCGTCCCCGGTGTCACGCGCGGCGAGTTCATCCCTTGTCCACGAACGATGCAGGCGAGGTCTTCATCCGTCAACTGATCGAGGAACGTCTCGAGTTCGGTCTTACCTGCGTAAACGTCCTTCAGTGTTAAGCCGTTGTCACCGACGTAGTCGCGCGAGAGCGGACGTTCGGCGAGATAGCGTGCCTCGACATCGACCGCACGGAGCGGCGTCGGCACGTATTCGACCAAATAGCCATTCTCACCGACGACCGGCTTGATGCGGTCGAACGGAGTGACCGGGGCCATGTTCTCGCTGAGCGTCTCGACGACTTGTTGGGCATTTACTTCATACGCGAACACCGGTTGGGCCGAACGAACGTCGGTCCCGAGGTGAAGCGTGTAAGTGCCGGCCTCGAGAACAAAGCTTGATGCGTGCCCGGTCGCCCCGTTGTCGTCATAGCTCGCAAAGTCCGTGACCGGGACGCTGAGCGTGAGCGTCTCCTGCGCGCCTGGTGTGAGTAAGCCCGTTTTCTTGAAGGCGACGAGTGCGCGGGCCGGGTTGCCAAGCACGCCTTGTGGCTTCTCGACGTAGAGCTGGGCGACTTCTTTCCCGTCCACGTCACCGGTGTTCATGACATCGACCGTCACGTCAATGACGCCGTCCTGTTCGCTCGCGCTCACGACATCGGTCGTGAACGTCGTGTATGACAAGCCGAAGCCGAACGGATAGAGCACCGCGTCCTTGGCGAACGTCTCGAAATAACGGTAGCCGACATAGATGTCTTCTTGATAGATCCCTTTGTCCGCATGGCCGAAGTTTTTCGTCGACGGATAGTCCTCAATCGATTTGGCAATCGTATCGGTCAACTTCCCAGATGGCGTGACCGCGCCCGTCAACACGTCGATGAGTCCGGTTCCACCCTCCAGTCCGCCTTGCCACGCGTAGAGGATCGCGCTCGGTTGATGCGCCCAGTCCATGTCGATGATATTGCCGACGTTCAAGACGATCGCTGTCTTCGTGAACGTCTTCGATACTTTCTCAATCAACGCCCGTTCGATGTCCGTCAGCAAGTAACTGCCCGGGTCGGCCGTATTGTCACGGTCTTCCCCAGCTGTGCGCCCGATAAAGATGAGGGCCACGTCCGACTGCTCCGCCGCTTCTTTGACGAGGTCATCCGTTACCGTCATCTCAGGCTGTGACCACGGTTCGCCGGCCCAGCCGACGCCTTGGTCGAACGGATTCGCCTCGACCCATGTCTCGTACGTCTTGAGAAGCGAGTCGTTCAACTGAATCCCTTCCGTCGCCTGAAGCGCCTCGAGCGGGCTCGTCACGTGCGAGACGTTGACCATCCCGCCAGAGCCTGTGCCGCTCTTGTAGTAGTTGAATTGACTTCGTCCAAAGACCGAGACGGTCGTCCCAGGTTGAATCGGAAGTGTCGCCTGCTCGTTTTTCACGAGGACGGCCCCTTCCGCGACGGCTGTCCGCGCCAATTGTTTATATGTATCCCAGTTCAATGTGTAAGTCTTCATCGTGTCATCTCCTTCATTCCATTTGCGATTTCGGTCATGCAGTCTTCGGCTTGCGGGAAGTCGCCGAGCTTGTCCATAAACGCGTGATCCATTCCGCGGTATTGAATAAATCGTGTCTTCACACCGGCACGCGCCAGTTTCCTTGCGTATGCCTCGCCTTCAAGGCGCAGATAGTCGTACTCGGCCGTGATGATGAGCGCCGGTGGCAAACCTGCCACATCCTCGGCGAACAACGGGGAGACGAGCGGGGCGGTCAGTTCGGCCTTGCCTTGTAAATACACATGGTTGAGCAGACCGTCCGAATCCCCGAGCGCCATGACGACGCCACGAATCAAGTCGTGGTTGTGCTTAATCTCATAATCGTCGAGTTTCCATTCGTAATCGTCTGTCGGGATCGAGCCGAGATTGACGACCGGATAGACGAGCGCTTGATAGCTAATCCGATTCAGCCGTTTGGTGCGGTCGAGCAGACAACAGGCCGTCGCCAAGTTGCCGCCGGCACTGTCGCCGGCGACGGCGATTCGATCGTTCCGTACATTCAGCTCGTCGGCCTGCTCGTATACCCATTCAACCGCTCGGAAACAGTCGTTCAGTCCAGCTGGAAACGGATGCTCCGGCGCGAGTCGATAATCGACCGAGACGACGAGCGCGTTCGCTTTCTCCGCCAGCAGCTTACACGGGTTCTCGACCGTATCGAGTGTCCCACCGAAGAAGCCGCCGCCGTGGAAGAACACGATGGCCGGTAAAGAACCTTCCGAGCGCGGCCGATACAGACGCGCCGGGATGTCCCCGTCCGGACTCGGAATCGTGACGTGCTCTGTCGTGATGTCTGTCGTCGTCACATCCCAGTTCGGCCAGCCCATGCTGGCACGCGCCGATGCCAAATCGAATGACGTCTCCGACTCGGCTGCGGCATAGCCTTTGATGACGGCCAACACGCGCGGGTCCAAATCTCCGCTGACATCCGAATCGGGAATCGGTTTGATGATTGTTTCGACACGGTCTATTGTGTGGGCTTGTCGAGCTGTCTCGAGCTGTTCTATCAATACACGATACGTCTCACGTGAATTCAACATGATATGTAGTCCCCTTTTCATAGGCAAAATTGACACGTAGATTCAATTCCCTGATTCCTTACTGATTCGTCCTACTCAACAAGAAAAAATTGACAATTATCCAGCTTTTCCATACCATTCTACTAATGCTCCAGTAGAAAGGATTGATGTCCATATGTCACAACCAGTAAGATACGACGTCGCCGTCATCGGGGCCGGCACGATGGGCATGGCCGCAGCGGCCTATTTGTCCGAACGAGACGCCAATACGCTCGTCATCGATGCGTTCGACCCGCCTCATAACAAAGGCAGCCATCACGGGGACACCCGGATGATTCGCCACGCCTACGGGGAAGGTCGGGCGTATGTCTCGCTCGTCCAACGGGCCCAAACGCTATGGGAAGAGCTCGACCGTACGTCGCAGTATCCAATTTTCAAGAAAACGGGCGTGCTCGGTCTCGGGCCACGCGACTCGGCGTTTTTAGGCGAGACGATTGCCTCGGCCGAAAAGTATCATTTGCCGCTCCAACTACTATCGAAACAAGACGTCGAGGCGCGCTGGCCTGGAATTTCAGTCCCAGACGACTATATCGGTTGTTATGAGACCGAGTCGGGACTGCTCTACAGCGAGAATGCGATTCGAGCGTATCGCGAGCGGGCCACCGCAAATGGCGCCGAGCTCGTGATGAACACGCCCGTCAAGTCGCTTTCCTTCAATTCGGACGGCGTCACCATCGTCACGTCTGAGGCGACGTTTTACGCTAAGAAAGTGATTGTCACAGTCGGAGCATGGGCGAAGCAGTTACTTCCTGACATATCGCTCCCGCTTCAACCGACCCGGAAAGTCGTCGGCTGGTTCGACGCGGACGAGACACTTTATTCGGATGCGACGTTCCCGTCGTTCTTCGTCGAGGACAGTGACCGGATGTTCTATGGATTTCCAAGTCTTGACGGGGCTGGACTCAAAGTCGGACGGACTGACGGCGGTCAGGCCATCGACCCGAACCTACATACACAAGACTTCGGTCGCTATGAAGCCGACGAGGGCGATTTGCGTCACTTCCTCGCGACGTATATGCCAGAAGCGAACGGCCACTTGAATCAAGGCAAAACGTGCCTGTACACGATGTCGGATGATCATGATTTCATCGTCGATTTTCATCCCGAGCATCCCAATGTTCTCATCGCCTGTGGCTTCTCCGGTCACGGTTTCAAGTTCGGCAGTGTCATGGGCGAAGTGTTGAGCCAACTCACGCTAGACGGACAGACACCGTTCGATTTGAGCGGCTTTCGTCTTGACCGTTTTCGTGCATGAACGACGAACCGCTTCGTTTCGTGTATAATGAAGCGTAATCCAAATTGCTAATGAAAATTTCTCGAATAGAAGTTTCTTACACGAAAATGAGGTAAACCTATGAATCAACCAAGCTTTTCAGACTATCGCCTAAGCGAAGATATCCAACGTGCGCTCGGCATCATGAAATACGAATCACCGACCGAGGTCCAACAGAAAGTCATCCCGCTCGCACTCGAGCGTCAAGACTTGGTCGTCAAAGCCCAAACCGGCAGCGGGAAGACCGCAGCGTTCGGTATTCCGGTCACGGAACTCATCGAATGGGAAGAAAACAAGCCGCAAGTGCTGATTCTCACACCGACGCGCGAACTCGCCGTCCAAGTCCGTGAGGATATGACGAACATCGGTCGTTTCAAGCGCATCAAGGCGACTGCCGTTTACGGCAAAGAACCGTTCTCGAAGCAGCGTGATGAATTGAAACAGAAGACGCACGTCGTCGTCGGGACACCAGGACGCGTCATGGACCACATCGAACGGGAGACGCTCGTCCTCGATAAAATCGATTATTTGATCATCGATGAGGCCGACGAGATGTTGAACCGCGGTTTCCTCGCTGACGTCGAGGCGATCCTCCAAGAATTGCCGCGCGACCGCGTGACGATGGTGTTCTCAGCGACGTTCCCGAACGACATCGAGCGTTTATGCCAAAAGCACATGAACGAACCAATCCGTGTGGCTATCGAATCGAGCGGTGTCACCGCTTCGACGATCGAACATGGCTTGATTGAAGTGCGCCGCGAAGACAAGCTCGCCGTACTGAAAGATTTGACGGTCGTCGAAAATCCAGACAGCTGCCTCATCTTCTGCCGGACGAAAGAACACGTCGACACGGTGTACAGCGAACTCGATCAAGCCGGTTACTCGTGTGAACGCCTCCACGGTGGCCTCGAGCAAGAAGACCGCTTCGCCGTCATGGAAGGCTTCAAGATGGGCAACTTCCGTTATCTCGTCGCGACCGACGTCGCAGCGCGCGGAATCGACGTCGATAACGTCAACCTCGTCATCAACTATGACGTGCCGATGGAAAAAGAGAGCTACGTGCACCGGACCGGACGCACAGGCCGTGCCGGCAACGCCGGAAAAGCGATCACGCTCGCGACGCCGCATGAAGGCAAGTTCGTTCGCGCCATCGAAGCGTTCATCAAGTTCGACATCCCGGAAATGGATGCACCGACTGAAAGAGAAGTCGCGCGCAACCAAGCCGCTTTCGAAGAGAAGTTGAGCGGACGACGCGTCGTTCGCAACAACAAGACGGCCCGCATCAACCAAGACATCATGAAGCTTCACTTCAGCGGCGGGAAGAAGAAAAAACTCCGCGCCATCGACTTCGTCGGTACAATCGCCAAAATTCCTGGTGTGACGGCAGACGATATCGGTATCATCACAATCAACGACCAAATGACGTACGTCGACATTTTGAACGGCAAAGGCTCACTCGTCCTTCAGGCGATGGAATCAACGCCAATCAAAGGGAAGAAGTTGAAAGTGAGCAAGGCGAAAAAATAATCATCCATCAGACCTCAACGCCTCTCCACATGGAGAAGGATTGAGGTTTTTTGTTGTCCTCACTCATCCCGAAAGCGCTTTCGATAAATTTTAAAAAAATAAGACTTACCGAGAGAACGCTTTCAAGAGCATCATACCGATAACCGTTCCGAAATTCAACTATCCTCACGTGATTGACAAAAAAAGGCTCAGACCAATGTCTGAACCTTAGTCTTCCAAATGAAGAAAATCAAACTTATTTTCTTGGATTGAACTATGACTCCTCTGACGGATGTGCGTCCCATCCTCGACAATATACGTGTATTCCGCGTCCGGTTCTGTTGAGAACGTGACGAACAGCGTGTATGGGTTCATACTCTCAAAGCCGTCCGTTCCGTAGGGGATGCTTTCAATCGTGACCGTCTCGGCCGGATAGCGCGACTCAAGATACGACTCAAGCGCTACGATGTCTCGATCAATCTGATGATTCATCCAATATGGGCGGACGAGGTAGAACACCCCATAGGTGATAACGTACGCAACGGCGAGCACTCGCATTGCACGCCGCCATTTCCCACGAAATAAAAAGGAAGTGGCGACAATCAACAAGAGGATGCCGATTGCCGTCATCCATTCAAAGATGTCTAAAGGGTGCACCCGCTCGCCTCCGTCCGTTTAAAGTCAGTCCAACAGTTCTTCCGAGATCAGCTTGAATCCTTCGATTTCCGTGTCCTCTTCTAGTTCGATTAACAAGCACCGTTTCCCTTTCACGTTCACTTGTCTCACGTACTTCAAGTCTTGTGGACTGATCGAGATATTGGCGACTTTCGTATTGATTTTAATCGACTTCGATGTGTATTTCGGGACGACACTGCTCGCCTTCATCTCGTATTGTCGGTCGTCGACGACTTGTTGGAACGCCGCCTCGACTTTCTCCGTCGTCACGTCCTCGACGCCGCTCGCTTTCAAGACAACCTCCACAGTGCGGGCGTCAATCATCGGCACGCTCTCTTCCTCGTCCTCGCGTTCTGCTTCGGCGAGAATCATCTGGTTGATTTCATCGTAAACGGTAGCGAGCGTCCCCACGTTCACTTCTTCGCCGATAACGGTTTTGACGACTTCTTCGAACATCGCCTTCTCTTCGACCGCCGTCACAATCTCGGTGCCATTCAAGACGTTCTCGATAAAGCCGAAGTCTGGTTGATGAGCCTTTTGCGCGGCGTACAAGATATGGTTGACGTCGGCCGCGTTGTCCGTGAAGCACGGGAACATAAAGCCGCCGATCGGGGCATCGAGTTTGATGACCGGATTGATGAAGATGTTCGACTTGAACTCCCGCTCGATATAGTCGAACACGAGCGACTGTTTCGGGAGCTCGGTCTGATTGATGCTGCATAGGATGAATCGTGACGTCCATACCTCGTCGCGCATGTCGATCTCCGTCTCCTCGGAATGACGACGCGTCGGCTTATTGTATTTGAAGCGGATGAACGTGACGACCATATCTTTCTCGAACGGCGCCTCCTGGACCATCTTGAGCGCGATCCGCTGCATCATACCGGCCCACTCTTCAATCTCGTCGGTCCGGAGCGCCTCATAGAGCAATGTCTGCGTATGGTCGGTCTGCCCAGCTTCCGGGTGCTGGAACTTCACTTCGAACAGCTTCTCGTCGATTTTGCCACCGAGCACTTTCTTGAAATTGGCGAGGAACAACTCTTGATGCTCCTGCTCGACGAACGGGAACGAGCGTAACTCCTCGTAAAAAATCTCGTTGCTGTCTTGGCGAATATAAATATTATAAATGTCAGCGATTTTGACCGCTTCCGCATTCAATTTGAAATGCTTCCGAATCGCCGCGATGTCTTTTTGATTCATGGCGTACCACTCCTTCGTCCTTTACTACAAACCGCCTTCATTATACCAATAGTTGGTGCCTACGCGTATGTCAGTAGTGCTAAAGCCGGGACGTCTGATGTCATGTATCATGTCCCTGACCTCAAGTTTTATAATCGTTAGATTCATTTTTCGTAAATTTGCGTATTTCTCACTTCCTTGCCATGTATATTCGAGGTGCATCGTGCGTTTACGATGCACCTCGTCCAGTCGTCATACATAATAGGAGGCACAAACATGCTTAAAAAATGCATCAGTTCGTTATTCGCCATCATCTTGGTCATCACAACGCTTCACTTCACGACGCCAACCGCTTCGGCGCTCCCACCAGGTATCCCATCTAAGTCAATGGCGTTATCTAAATTAAACGCCTTGACGGTGAAAAATGAAGGGTCGATGACCGGCTATAGTCGTGACTTGTTCCCCCATTGGAGTAGCCAAGGGAACGGGTGTAACACGCGGCACATCGTCTTGAAACGCGACGCCGACTCGGTCATCGATGAGTGTCCGGTCACCACCGGTAAGTGGTACAGTTACTATGACGGCATCACATTCACATCAGCGTCTGACATCGACATCGATCATGTCGTACCGTTAGCCGAAGCGTGGCGCTCAGGCGCAAGCAGCTGGACGACGACGAAGCGTCAAAGCTTCGCCAATGATTTGAATGGGCCGCAGCTCATCGCCGTCTCGGCCAGCTCGAACCGTTCGAAAGGGGACCAAGACCCGTCGACATGGCAGCCGCCACGTACCGGTGCGCGCTGTGCCTACGCGAAGATGTGGGTCGAGACGAAGAGCCGTTGGGGCCTCAGCCTCCAATCCACAGAAAAGACGGCCTTGCAAACGGCCATCAATGCTTGCATCTATTGAGTTTTGAAAGGAGTTCGCTATGAACCAGCACTCTTCAGTATTTAAAGCCTCCCACGGCGTCATGACCGAGGAAGTCGGCGTCATCAGTGGAGAACTTGAACTACGGACGACATGTCAGGAAGACGGCACGCTCGAGCTCGCCATCACGTACGTCGGGGCGGCCGAGTGGTATACGTTACCGGGGAAAGATTACAAACTGCATGACGTGCGTGACCACGAGGTCGTGCATCGCTTGCTCGTGAACGTCCTCGAGCGCGCATAACAAATGAGCCGACACGGCATCGTGTCGGCTCATTGTTTGTACTTCTCTAATAATGTCTTCGGGATATGGCAGTAATCGTCCGGACATCGCTCAAGCCTGTCTTGATGCTCGTCCGCGCTTCGGACGTAGTTCGTGAGTGGCAATACCTCGACCGCGATTTTCTCCGCATCGCTTCGGTTGTCGATCAATGTGCGTGCGACTTCCAAATGGTGTGGGTCTGCACTATAGACGCCGGTCCGATACTTTTCGCCGACATCTTCGCCTTGGCGATTGACGCTATACGGGTCGATGATTTCAAATAAGTAATTCATCAACTCCTTCATCGTGACGATGCTCGGATCGAACGTCGTTTTGACGCATTCGGCGTAGCCGTCATATGCTCCGTCAAGCGCATCCGTCGCCCCGTTCGCTCGTCCAGCCTCTGTTTCGATGACACCGGGTAACGTCTTGATGAACGCCTGGACGCCCCAGAGGCATCCTCCCGCTATATATACCGTTTGCATCCAATCCTCCCCTTAAAATTTTAGTCAATAATTCCCACGATTAGGTAGAAATGCGCTACGATAAACTCAAATCTTTTATCGGTGAACAGATATGGGGGACTTATTTTGAAAAAACTTATGTGGACCACCTTTTGGACCATCACCATCGTCGCAAGTTTGTATTCTCTCACGACGGGAGAGTCGTTCGTCTCGATGAGCCAGTCTGTTTCGGTTGACCATCAAGAGATGGAGCGCTACTTGACGACCGAAGTGATGGAAGCGAACTTCGGCGGTGACGTGTGGACGTCATATCAAATTCTCGACACGAATACGACGAAAAATGAGGTGTACGTCTGGGCGCTCATCCAAGAGTACGTGCAAGAAGGTGATCGCTTCGAGCAAGGTTCGGGCATGTCCGTCCCCCTTGTATTATACCTTGACGACGATGAAGAATCATTTACGATTCAAGGTCATCGGTCACCGCGTGACGGCTCGTATTATCCGACCGATTTATGGACCATGTTCCCGGTGCATGTTCAACTCGCGATTTCTCCACATCCGGACGGGATTGTCACCAAATTACATACGCAAATGGAACAAAAGCTTTCGCAAAGCCAGCACGCGAAAGACGGAAAGGAAGATTGACTTGAAGATTACAAAACGCGCGATGCTCATCTCGACCGCGCTTCGCCTCTTGTATCTCATTGCTACGTTCGGAATCGGCTTCATCCGCACGCTCAACTATACACCCGACATCATCTCCGAGGCGGACAACGTCACCATGCTTCAAAACGAGGTGACCATCGGGACGACTGGGTCGCCATTGTTCTACGTCTTCGCATAGATTGGTCTTGCCGTCCTTCTGGCGCTCGGGATGTTCACCGCTCAACGGATTCGCCAAACGCGTTAAACAAGAATACATTCGCTACACGGTCACAGATGCCACTTTAGGAGGGATATCGTTTGAATCTTATTCAGCAAATCAGACAAATCTATGTACCGGTGCACGACTTGGATCGCGCGGTACGTTTCTATCGGGACACGCTTCAACTTCCGCTCTTATTCCAAACAGGCAACCTCGCCTTTTTAGAATGTAGCGGAGTGCGGCTCATGCTGTCGCGTCCCGAGAATGAAGAATTTGCGAAAGCGAGCTCTGTGCTATATCTCCAAGTGAACCATCTCATCGAGGCGTATGAACAGCTTTTGGCGAAAGATGTTCAGTTTATCGACGAGCCGCACCTCGTCGCGAAAATGGAGAACCTCGAGACGTGGATGGCTTTTTTCAAGGACTCTGAGGGTAATACGCATGCGTTGATGAGTGAGATTGTTTCGTGATTTGACAACAAGCAAAAAGGAGATCTATAGCATCGCTGTTTAGATCTCCTTTTCTTTATTATTCAAAGGTTACACTTACTTCATAACCAAGGTTATCAAAGAAACCAGTTAAGAATTTTTTAGCATTTTGTTCCGCTGTAACTAATAAACCAATCTCAACAGCCTCATCCTTAATATTTTTTTGTGCCTTCTTCATTAAATCGGTCCCCTCGTCAAATGTAACTTCTCCACGAAGGAATCCTTCATCTGAAACATAGGATACGTCATTCATATCGATTGCCGGTTCTTGAAGAAAACTTGCCTTGGGTAAGACGATATCTAATTTCTTTTCCTCTTCATTAACGTCAATGTCTTCAGACGTTATTTCTTTCAAATCAACTCCTGCTATGACTGTACCAGGAACAATAAGTAAAATTTTTTGTTTTGTTCCGGCTAAATTAAATGGCAATTTTATGCCTAACAACTCATTATTCTCTTCTTCAATAGTTGTCTCAAGATGCGCTTCAGCCGTTGCAAGCGTCGCGATTTCACGAATTTGATTAACTGTCACAGAGCTTTTATCCTTAGATGCATTTCCAACGAAAAACCAAGTTGCCATTGAAGCGAGAAGCACGAGAAGAAATGCACTACCTATAATTTTTCCGTACCATTTTCTTTTATTAGGCTCTCGTTGTTTTGATGTACGTGCAAATTGTGATGACTCTTCACTTCTTTTGTCCATTCGATTTTCCCCCTGCACTATTAGTGGTTTTCGTTTTGGCCACTCACGGATTCAACTTTTCTTCTTTGAAATTATCAATGATTTGTCATACAGTAATTTGAAAATTTGATACTAGATTTTATATGTAAACTTTTAAATATCTATGGATAAATCATACTATTTTTAATATAAAAAAAGGAGGAGAAATTTAGTATCTGACATTTTTCTTCTCTTACTTTAATACTGACCAAAGATTGATTTTATCAGCAAAAGAGGAATAGCCGATGACATATATCTGTCCCATATGCGGGTTTGATGGATTAGACGAACCTGCTTACAACGAATTTCATGATCCTTCATTTGAGATTTGTCTATGTTGCCAATTTCAATTCGGAGACGACGATGACGTCGAACTTGAAAATGGCTTGTTTATGAAACGAGAAGAGACTCACGCGATGTATCGCCAAGCATGGATTGCAAAAGGGGCCCCGATCTTCATGCCTAAATATTATCCGCAACAATTCCAGTCCGATGGCGCAGTAATGAAAGAACACTTGATTGAACAACTGAAAAATATTCGTCTTTTCAAGGCAAAATAAAAGGTTGATGAGCGTTTAATCTGTACCCTATGTAAAGGACATTTTAAAAAAAGATCACGCTGCTTGAAGGAGATGATTCCTGTACTGTACAGGAGTCATCTTT
>NZ_JACSLM010000007.1:0-14373 GCF_018618115.1 Exiguobacterium sp. s16
ATAGCTCTTTAAAAATGACGAAGCTTGCGCTTCATTCAAAAATTGTAAAACTTTTTTGCCTCATCGTTCAGTTTTCAAAGTTCGTCAGTCGCTCTTGGCGACTAAATGATAATAACATTTATCATTATTGTGTGTCAACCAGTTTGTTTACTAAGTTGTAAGCATCGCTGGCAACAGAGATAACTATAGCATCCCTTTCTATAACATGGCAAGCATTATTCTAAAAAAACTTTAAAAAGTTTTAAATCACCTTTTCACCTCGGCCCGACTCAAGGATTGGAAGACGATCGACCGACGGAATGATTTTACATTATGGAAAAGTACTGACCGGGGTCAAGGGAGGATTGTACCAACTATCTAACCTAATTTACTGCTCACACTCCATAGTCCCCTTTCCGGAATCAAGCGTTATCTTCCTAGCTATGATGTCTTTCCAGACTCTCGCAGAGACCAACCGTTCGGAAACAGGCCACATACGCTACAACTATTTGAATTTCCAAATCGCGAATCAAATGGCTCAAACGTTTCAACTCCTTCTATATAGAGGACAATTGCCTAGTAGGTGAATGGCGGTTAAATACACCATCGACTGTTCAATACCATATATATGAAGAAAACCATCACTTCACGAAGGAAATGGTGGAACAGGACCATTCGCCACAATCAAATTTTCAGATGCGTTCTCTCACAAGATGTCACGTTCATCCGCAATGAACACATTACAGAAACCACGCACTAACGATGTATGATCTGTTCCTTCCCGAAAACACTGCATACAAAAAAAAGCCGACTCATAACCGAGTCGGCTCCGTTTATTTACGCGTGTGGCAAGAACATGAAGTACGCCAAGAATATGACTAGCATTCCGTACATGATTGGGTGAATCTCTTTTGTCTTCCCTTTCGCGATCATCATGAGCGGGTACAAGATGAACCCAAGCCCAATCCCCGTCGCAATCGACGAAGTGAGTGGCATCATGATAATCGTTAAGAATGCCGGAACCGCGATTTCGATTTTTTTCCAATCGATATCAAGGAGAGCTGAAGCCATCAACACACCAACAATAATCAAGGCCGGTGCCGTGACCGGTGCCGTGACAACCGCTAAGAGTGGTGAGAAGAACAAAGCCAACCCGAAGAATAAACCTGCGAATACAGCAGTCAACCCTGTACGACCACCCGCCGCAACTCCCGCCGACGACTCTACATATGATGTCGCAGTCGATGTTCCAAAGATTGCACCTGCAACCGTCGCAGTCGAATCAGCCATGAGCGCCTTACTCGCACGCGGCACTTTGTTTTCTTTCATGATCCCAGCTTGACGCGCAACCGCGACGAGCGTGCCGGCTGTATCGAAGAAGTCGATGAAGAAGAACGTCAAGATGACGATAAGCATTTGAAGTGTGAAGACATCACCAAAGTTAATGAACGCTTGGCCGAACGTCGAAGACATGCTCGGCGGCATCGATACAACATCTGAAATCGCAGTCGGTGTCGGCACGAGACCAAAAATCATTCCCGCGATAGCTGTCAACAACATCCCAATGAAAATACCACCTTTGACGTCTCGTGCCATTAGCAATGCACTTACAACAAGACCGAATACCGCGAGGAGCGTAGTTCCTGTTCCGAGCGAACCGAGACTAACAAGCGTCGCTTCGTTCGCAACGACAATTCCTGCATTTTTCAAGCCGATGAAGGCGATGAAGAAACCAATCCCTGCAGCCACCGCCATTTTAAGCGGAGCCGGAATCGCGTTAACGACCGTCTCACGAATGCCCGAGAGCGTCAAAGCGATAAAGAACAGTCCTGAGACGAGAACACCCGAGAGTGCCGTCTGCCAAGGGATGCCCATGCCGATGACGACACTGTAGGCGAAGAAGGCGTTAAGCCCCATGCCTGGCGCGATGGCGATCGGGTAGTTGGCGAATAGACCCATCGTGACCGATCCAATCAGTGCGACGAGACCAGTTGCGACGAAAACGGCACCCATATCCATACCCGCTGCGCCCAATACGTTCGGGTTGACGAATAAGATGTAAGCCATGGCCAAGAATGTCGTGAATCCTGCGACGAGTTCGGTTTTCACGTTCGTTCCAAGTTCTTTCAACTGGAAGTGACGTTCGATCCGGCTTTCTGACGGTTGATGATTTGGTTCTTGCTGGAGCTGTGTGCTCATTGATTTTCCTCCTTGGCTCGCCGTAAAACGAGAAAAGGTCCCCGATCGATGACCGGAGACCCCACGCGAAACATACAGGGACATACGTCCCCGAATCTATGTCTCGCCGTAGTGAAATCATTTAAGGTGATTTCGTAGAGACTCTCGGGCCATATTCCCGATATTATACGGCAAAATAATTTTTAATTGTTCGGATATGATAAGAACGTTTTTATCTTAACAACGTCAAAAATGAATGTCAACAGTAATGACGGATTTTAATCAAATATTTCATTCTAATGTTCGGTTTTTCCATATAAAAACAGAGAGGATTGCTCCCCTCTGCCTATTATTCCCACTCGATTGTTGCTGGTGGCTTCGATGTGATGTCGTACAGGACACGGTTGACGTGACTGACTTCGTTGACGATACGGACCGAAATCTTCTCGAGTACATCCCATGGGATGCGGGCCCAATCCGAAGTCATCCCATCAATTGATGTGACGGCACGGACGCCGACCGCATAGTCATACGTCCGCTCGTCGCCCATGACGCCGACTGAACGAATCGGTGTAAGGACCGTGAAATATTGCCAAATATCACGTTCGAGACCGGCTTTCTTCACTTCTTCGCGCAAAATCGCATCAGATTCGCGCACGATTTCGAGTTTCTCTTCTGTGATTTCACCGAGAACACGAATGCCAAGACCTGGTCCCGGGAACGGTTGGCGCCATACGATATAGTCTGGCAATCCGAGTTCAGTACCGAGTTCACGTACTTCGTCTTTAAAGAGCGTGTTGAGCGGCTCGATCAACGTGAAGTTCATATCTTCCGGAAGTCCACCGACGTTATGGTGCGACTTGATCGTTTGTGCCGTATCTGTTCCGCTCTCGATGATATCCGTGTAGAGCGTACCTTGGGCAAGGAAGTCCATGTCCACAAGTTTAGACGCTTCTTCGTCAAACACGTAGATGAACTCGTTGCCGATGATTTTTCGTTTTTGTTCCGGATCTGAAACACCGGCAAGTTTGGCCATGAAACGATCCTGTGCATCAATCTTAATGACTTTCATATTGAAGCCGTCTGCGAACGTCTTCATGACACTGTCCGCTTCGTTTTTACGGAGCAAACCATGGTCGACGAACATACATGTCAACTGGTCGCCGATCGCGCGGTGAACGAGCGCCGCCACGACCGATGAGTCAACACCACCTGACAAGGCACAAAGAACTTGCTTGTCACCGACGATTTCACGAATCTTCTCGACTTCGATGTCGATGAAGTTTTCCATCGACCATTCGCCTTTGGCACCACACACTTCATAGATGAAGTTTTTCAAGATGTCGTTTCCGTACTCCGAGTGACGGACTTCCGGGTGATACTGCACCCCATACATCTTGAGGTCATCACTCTTGATTGAGGCGACCGGACAAGAAGGGTTCGTCCCATCAACGATAAATCCTGGCGGTGCTTCCATGACGAGGTCACCGTGACTCATCCAAACGGTATGTTCCACTGGAAGATCCTTGTAGAGGGCCGACGCTTCCGGTGTCGAGAAGAGCGTCGCTTTCCCGTATTCACGATGGGCGGCCCGCTCGACACGTCCACCGAAGTGATGCGTCATGAGCTGCATGCCGTAACAGATCCCGAAAATCGGAATCCCGAGTTCGAAAATTTCTGGGTCACAGCGATATGCGCCTTCCGCGTACACACTGTTCGGGCCACCCGAGAAAATAATACCGGCCGGAGCCAGTTCACGAATCTCAGCAGCGGTCATCTTGTGGGAATGAAGCTCACTATATACGCCAAGGTCACGCACACGACGTGTGATCAACTGGTTGTACTGGCCTCCAAAGTCGAGCACCAAAATCATCTCTTGTTCTATTTTCACAAAACCTCCACCTTTCTGCCTTCTTCTCAAAAAAAGAGCGAGCTTCTCCCACGGATTCACTAAACCGAAGAAGAAGCACGCCCTTTTCTGTGTATACGAAACGTGCTCCTTCATAGTCGGTCCATTTACGGTGGTCCGGTAGAGACTCTCGCGCCAATTCACGAGTATATACGAAGGAATGCTGTTCAATTATCTAACTAATGCGTCTATCTTACTGTATGCATCCGCCTACTTCAACTCATAATTCGACGAATCATGATTTTCCAATATTCTTTATATTTTGAATTCGGTGTTTGGTCGGCATAGATACTTTGCTCGAACAGACGGGTCAATCTCGTCATTTCGGTCGACTCATAATAGGCATCGACCTCTGCAGCGAGTTCGGACGGCGTGCGCCCGTCGACTTTGAAGCCTGCTCCGCGGAGTCGTTTAACTAGATATCGATGCATGGCGACGAGCCGATTTTCATTCAATGGACGCCGTGTCCACCAAAGCATCATGACGAGGCGTTCAATCGATTTCCGGTTCCATACGAGAACAGCGACCGTGAAGACAATCAACACCCAACCCCAGACCGGCATATTCCAATTCTCCGTTGCCGCCTCACCTGATGTGACATCATCGAGTGCCAAATCTTCCTGTGGACGGTTCGTCTGCTCATTGTCTTGCGATGCTTGTGGATCGTTGGCTGCCGGGTCTTCTGAATTCGTTTCGTCCTCCGTCTCGATTTGAAGTAAGTTGGCGTCCGAGAAACTGATCGTCGCCTCGAGCGGGACCCAGCCTGCGCCTTCCACGAAATATTCTACCCATGAGTGAGCGTGACGGTTCCGGACCGTGTATTCTTCTTCCCCTTGAATGACCCCGCGCGCATCACCCATCGTGAAGCCTTTGACCCAACGCGTCGGCACCCCGCTCGCCCGTAGAAGGACGGCAGCCGAGGTCGAGAAGTTGTCGCAGTACCCGATCAACGTATCAAACAAAAATTGATCGACGTAATCGGTATCCCCTTCCGGGACGGCGACGTCTTCCGTATTGTATTGGAAATCTCCAGATTGGAAGTAGGATTGGACCGCTTGGGCTTGGTCGTAAGGTGTCTCACTGTCGCCCGTGATATCGGCTGACAAGTCGCGGACCCGATCCGGAAGCGAATCCGGCAGTTGCAAGTACGCCTGCCGTTCTTCTTCCGTCAAGGTCGTCACCGGTTCGTTCAATGCCAGTTGCTCTTCAGTGAAGGAAGGGACGCTGTAGCGAAGTTGAATCGTCTGCGGCGTCGTTTGGCCATCATTGTCGAAGACGATCTTTCCGGACGGACGGATGTGAATCGTCTCGTTCGGGAACGGCTCCTCGATACTGCCGACCCTGAATTCGGTCCCATTGTCCGTCTCGGTCGCTTGTGGATACTCCCCGCCATACGGGACGAACGTTTGACGCCGGTCGAATCGGAGCAACGCCTGTTCAGGCGTCGTATCGACGTCCGGGTCGACGAGCTGGCCGCGGTTGTAGTCCGAGTCGAGGACCGGGGACTCGACCCAACCTTTCCCGGTGTAAATCTCTTTTGATTCGATGCGCCAATAGCGTGCCGGTACACCACGGGCGATGAAGACGATCCCGTCATCCTGTTCGAACGGTCCACCGAGTTGCTCATCGTTCACCCCGTAGCCGACACGACCGCTGCCTGACCCTTCATCGTTCCCAGCGTTTTGGAAACTCGTCGTCAACCGGTCGGACCAGTCCCCTTCAATCGTCGGCGACACGCTCGCGAGCGCCAACACGACCGAAGCGAGGAGAGCGATACTGACATAGCGGACGAGCGACTTGCTCGGCCGTTTCGCCAAATCGGTGACGAAGAGTAACAAGAGTGACGCTAAAATCGCAAGTAGTATTTTTCCTTCTCCGTCATAAAGCGTCCATGTATCAAAGTACGCCATCAACCCGAGCGTCGAGACAATCATCCCAAGGACGAAACCATAGCTTGGATACGTCCGTCCGACCAAGATGGCGAACAGGACACCGATGAGCGCCATCGCCGAGAAGAAAATCGCTTCTTCTGGTAAAGCCCCGCTCAGCACGCCACTCAAATCTTCTAGCCAGAGCCCAAACCAATCTAAGATACTGCCGTGATACACGTACAGGATGGTAAAGAAGTTGAGGACAACCACGGCGATGAACCCATACCAAGGCAACAAGCTCGCAAACATCGGGACGAGGAGTAAAAACAGGAACGGCCAATTGACGTCGAACGTCGTGCTCCCGACAATCGGCTCGACCCAAAACGACAACAAGTAAGCGGCAAGTGCCGTATAGACAATCCGTTTCACCCACATCGTCATGTCGTCACCTCGTTCGCCGTGTACAAGTGATAGCTGCCTTGGGTCTCATTCATGATTTCGCGTACCCATTTCGTCTCGAGCGGGCTGATTAAAATCAAGTTTCCGACCTCTTGCGGCAAGTTACGCTTCAATCGTTCAACGAGACGCCCTTCCGGTTCCGGCGTCGCCGTCAGCAAGTAATGCCCGACCTCGGCGCTTTGGTCCGGCAAATGGAAAAGGCGGACCTGTTCTTCGATGACATACAGTTCAAACGGCAAGTTTTTCCGTTCAAGTTGCCGAATCGCACCGACGAGTAACGACAGTGATCGTTCGAACGCTTCTTCGTGTCCGGCAGATGTGGACGGGACGAAGACGAGCGAGAGTTTTTTCTCCTGCTCTTGATCGAACGTTTTCGTCATCAAGTTATCTCGACGAGCCGAGGCCTTCCAGTCAATCCGGCCGATGCGGTCACCGGCCGCGTATTCCCGGACACCGCTCGTCGTGTTCGCCACTTCCGTATAGGTCCGCGTGCGCCGGTACTGTTCGCCACGCCCACCGACCTGCTCATCACGCGGCAAATCGAACGGAAGTTCAGCCGGCGACACTTCGACGACCGTCTCAAGCCGCAACGTCCGTTTACGATTGAACAGCCCGAACACGTCACGTACGTGCAGGACCGTCCGATCGAACACGTGGATCCCCCGGCGGATCTGCTCAATCTCATAATGCACCGTCTCTGTTCGCCGAAAAAAGCGGTCGACCGGGGTAACAATCACGTCCGTTGATGTAGCGAGACGAGGCGGTGGTGTCTCTTCTAACGTGACGACCCCGACAAGAAACGGATACTTCCGCTCCACTTGCAGTTCTACGTCCATCGTTTGGCCCGAGACGAGTCGTTTCGTCGTGATTCGCCGCGAGACGTTGGCTGCCGTGACCGGGTAAATCATAAAGATTGTCCAATACGCCACCAAAACGAAAAATGACCACCAAAGTGTCGAGGCGACGATACTCCCTTCGATCCGGGCGAACGCGTAAAGTCCGAATGCCGCCGCCCACACGAGGAACAGCTTCATCCAATTTTTCATACTTCTTTGACCTCACGATCCATCGGGACCGGTAGCGAGTCGAGCCAACCTTTGACGAGCTGTTCGGCCGTTTTCCCTTTATAACGCGCCTCTGCCGTCAACAAGATACGGTGACCGAGCACACTACCCGCGAGCGCCTTCACGTCATCTGGCAAGACGAAATCACGGTTATGGATATACGCCCACGCCTGAGCTGCCTTCATCAGAGCGAGCGTCGCACGCGGACTACCCCCGAGGTACGTGTTCGGGTCGTTGCGCGACTCATGGATCAAGCGGACGATATACTGTTTGACCGCACTCGAGACATGCACGTCACGCACGTCACGCTGCATCTGTTCGACTTCGTGTTTCGTGATGACACTTTGGAGCGCCTCGAGCGGCTCTGCCTTTTCGAAACGGGTCAACAAAGAGATTTCTTCATTGAACGACGGGTACCCCATCTCGATTTTAAGAAGGAATCGGTCGAGCTGGGCTTCCGGGAGCGGGTATGTCCCTTCATGTTCAATCGGGTTTTGTGTCGCCATGACGAAGAACGGGGAAGGTAAGATTTTGACTTCCCCATCGACGGTCACACTGCGCTCCGCCATCGCCTCGAGTAACGCCGACTGCGTTTTCGGAGAGGTCCGGTTGATTTCATCAGCCAAGACGATGTTCCCCATCAAAGGTCCCGGACGGTACTCGAACTCTTTTGTCTTTTGATTGTACATCGAGATCCCCGTCAAGTCGGACGGCAACATGTCCGGAGTGAACTGAACGCGTTTAAAATCCAAATCAATGGCACGACTGAACGTACGAACGAGCATCGTCTTCCCGACCCCGGGCACGTCTTCTAACAACACGTGACCTCCGGCAAGCAACGCAGTCAAACTTTTTGCGATGACATCTTCTTTCCCGACGATCACCGTTTCAATGGCATTGATGATCGATTGAATGGCTGGACGATAGGACATAGCCGACTCCCCTTTTTTCTCTAATCGCTGACGCGTTCGAAAATTGAATGTTCTGACTTTATTGTGACATATTCAAGCGCTCGTGTGAAAGAAAACCATCATGCCAATCGGTTTTCCATTCTTTACCCGAAAAAAGGCGCCTTGTCTCGGATTTGAGCAGGCGCCATGACGTTTATTTTGGTCGTTCGATTTCAAAAGTGTCCCCGAGGGTCGCATAAAAGTTGCCGGCGAGACGACTGACCGGCGCCAGTTGTTCCGCATCGATGCGTCCAGCATGATAAAGCGCTGGCTCGATGTGAAACCGGACGACGCGAGCGATCAACAAGTCCGCTGTCACGACGCCATCGTGTTCGATTGGAACGTGATGGTGAAGTTTACACTCCGTCCGGATTTTGGCTTCTTTCACACCCGGTGTCTCCACGACGTCGCTAGGCACGATGGTGAAGGCCGTCCGCTCGAGTTCGCTTTCCTCGGGTCCTAGATTGGCTGCCGTCTCATTGACGAGGGTCACATTCGTTTCGTCTACGATATGGATGACGAGTTCTTCGGTCGCGACAGCGTTGCGAGCCGTGTCTTTCATGACACCGCCCTTCCGTTGAACCGACACCGAGAGAAGTGGTGGTTCGGAAGCGACGATATTGAAATAACTGAACGGGGCGGCGTTAATCGTCTCTCCGTTTCGTGTCGTCACAAATGCGATTGGGCGCGGTACGACACTTCCAATCAAAAATTTATACGCGTCACGTTCGGTTAAAGCTGAAGGTTCAATCGATAGCATACGATAGCACTCCTTTGGATTCGACTATAGGTTCAAACTATCCCGTTCACAGCGGACGTGTCAAATGTGAGCACATCGGAATGTGTAGGATGATGAAATACGGGGTATATCCGTCTAGATATGACAATTAAACAGACAATCATCTGATGGCACATCGCTTGAGCAGTTCGGTGTTCATCTGATTTTTCTTTTTGTATATTTCGGTTATGACGATTGAATTGGAGATGGTTTTAGTTAAGGAAGGAAGTAGAGCGTATTATGGGCAAGTGGATTGAACAATTGAATAGTCGTCAAATACTCGGCATCCTCTACGGAGTCTGTGCTATGAGTCTTGTCTTAACGGCAATTGGCGCTTGGGTCGTTCGAGACGGAGCGGTATCACCCACTGAATTGTTGTCGTTGCGTTGGATTTGGATGATCGGCCTCATCATGTTTATCGGTGCCATCTTATTGATTGGTCGACCGCTCATCAAACGGATATCGACTCAAAATGAAAAGATGCATGCGAAGCAACAAGAGATGCAGTCGGTGCTCGAAGCATCTAAACAAAACGAAACAAAACTGCAGTACCGTAACGAACTGATTGAAGTGCTCGCCTCGAAAGAGTCACTCTTTGATTATTCATCGGTCATCGAAAAAATCGTCTTGTTGACTGAAGCAGAGTTCGGGGCTCTACTTCTCATCAAGGACGGCGAAATTGTTTCAGTCGTACCAAAAGGCATGACAGAAGATCAACAAGAAGATTTAAAGACCAAGTCTCTTCTGTTGAAACGCGTCATGATCTCTAAATCGTTAGAAGCGACATCTAAAAAGATTGCCGACGAAATTCATGAATACCCGTATTACATTCATGAAACGGTCATCCCCGTTAAAGACCCGTCAGACGGCAACATGATCGGATGTCTTTATTTAACGTGCTACGACGAACAGTTCGACGCGAGCGAAACTTCGGAATTAAACGCGTTTGCAAACCAGTTGGCGATTTCTCTCTTGCGGACCCAACTTTATCGCCAAATGCAACAAGACCGGAAAGAGACGGCTCAGCTCATCAATTCAGTACGTGAAGCCATCTTATACCTCAACTACGAGGAGAACAGCGTTGTCGGAAACCGCGCATTCATCCGTATGTTCGACGAGTTGCAATTCGAGTATCAAGGCTACGAGCAACTGACTACCGTCTCGATCGATATCGAACAGTGGGCGGAACGCGTCGATCAACGGGATCGTTTTATTAGCTACATCGAGCGCGTGTTCGACCAAGACCCGCCAGAAGATGGCCTGTCCATCTCGCTCGATCAAGGCGATTGCTTCCTTCAAGTATATGCCGAGAGCATTTACCGGGATGGGAAGATTCACGGCACGATGCTCGTGTTGCGTGATGTGACGGCCGAGACCGAGATTGACCGGATGAAGTCAGAGCTCGTCTCAACAGTCTCACACGAACTGAGAACCCCTTTGTCATCGATTTATGGGTTCACGGAACTGATGCTCGAGCGTGACTTGAAAGAAAGCCGGCGCGAATTGTATTTGAAGACCATCCATGACGAAGCGAAGCGTCTCTCCTACTTGGTAAACGACTTCCTCGACCTGCAAAAGATGGAGGCCGGGAAACAGACGTTCGAATGGAAAACGGTCGACCTTCTCGACCTTGCCCGTGACAGCATCAGCTTCTATCAAGAAACGACCGACTCGCATCATTTACATCTCGATGCCGACGTCGGACAAGACTTCAAAATCGAAGCTGACTTAGAAGGAATGCGGCAGTTGCTCGGTAACTTGCTCAGTAACGCCATCAAGTATTCACCTGAAGGCGGCAACGTGCTCGTCTCGTTGGAACGACTCGAAGGTCAAGTCGTCATGAAAGTCCGGGATAACGGGATGGGCATCCCTTCTTCTGCCTTGCCGAACTTGTTCGGGAAGTTTTACCGAGTCGACAACTCGGACCGCCGAAAAATCGGTGGAACGGGCCTCGGTCTCGCCATCTGTAAAGAGATCGCCAAAGCGCACGACGGACATTTACATGTCGAATCGATCTACGGTGAAGGTAGCACCTTTATCTGTGAGCTCCCGACGTCAAAAGAGCCGATTCATCAATGAGCGCGGCCGGATTCATTCCGGTCGTGTTTTTTATATCGTCGCTTCTCTTTTTTGCAGGAATGTTTTGGCATAATCTAGAAAAAGAGTAACACCGAGAACCTGAGGCGACGTCAATGCACCCTTCCCATTATTCTCGCAGGTAAAATTTAAAAAAAGAGCTATACTAGTAAGGAAGAGACAGACAAGATTGGAGGTCATGGAGTTGGATCATCGCGACCCACCGTTTTCAGAAGTAGGCGACTTTAAACAATGGGGCCGTTTTGATATAAACGTGCCACTGCAGGGCGGGCAAGCTGAACTTCAGACTGCCGTGTCGATTGTAAGAAATCATATTCCGTTGCGATTGGGTGGATTTTATATCATCGCGAGTGAAGATGGGATTTTGACGAGCGGCTCACACGACGCCAATTTACAAAAGCACATCATTCACTTGCTCCAACAAGTGCAAATGGGCCATGTGGAAGATGAAGCGTTGATGAACGAACCGATTTGGACGATTCATTATTTCACCACTCCATAAAACGACAAGAGACGATTCGGGCGTCTCTTTTTTGTGCAAAAAAAGAACGCCTCGAGAGGCGTTAATCCCATCGAGACATAATCGCAATGGATTTTTCATAGTATTCAGTGGATAGTTTGTACTTCCCATTTTCACGTAATTCACGAGCTAGCCAAAGAGCATACTTATTAGTGTAATGGTAGTCATCGGAGGATTCAAAATACTGTACTGCCTTTTTTAAGCTTTCAATCAATTCTTTACTATTTCCATGCGTATACTTATTACGAAAAACCCCGAAATGATATATAAATTCGGATAGGTCATCATTTTCCCCTTCTTCTTGAATAATTTTTTCCCCTTTTTCTACCCAATCCAATACTTCTTGGGAACTTCCCCTAATAGAATATTCTTCAATTAAAGAAAGAATACTCAGTAGTTTACTTTTACTTTCAACTTTATATTCTAGCCCTTTTAAGAAATATTCTAAGGCAAGCTCTCTATTTCCTTGTAGAGAATATATTTCTCCTGTGTTGTTGTAAAGCATCCCGTAATATCCTTTTAAGTCTGTAGCCCCAGCAGCTTTGATTGCCTTTTGATAATTTGCTAATGCTTCATTAAATCTTTTTCTTCGCTTGAAGGCTAATCCAATAATTAAATGGCACTCTATAACTCGCTCTACATAAAAATTATCTTTAAAGTATGATAGTGCCCTATTCACATGTTCAATTGTTTGAAGGTAATCCGTATATTTATAATACATTCCACCAATAATATAATTGATGTCGGCTATTTCCCATTCTTCCAAGTAAGTTGTATCTAAGTCTTCTCTAACTTGTTGCATTAAATCTAAAGCCGTATCTTTATCATTTAATGAAAAAGATTTTAAAGCTTTGAGAATATTAAACCTTATACGGTCTTCTGAAGTAAATTGATCTTGTAACCATTCTAATTCAGTTAAGTAACCTTGTTTTCCGCCAGGCATAAAATCAAACCTTGCTAACACTAATAACATCAATATATATAAAGGCTTGTGTTTATAAATCCTATGATCCTTTTTATATCGCTCTATTTTTTTCAAATTATCTGCTGTTTCATTTAAATCCCTTGATAAAACAGCTTCTTTCATTAGTCTTGAAATCTCTACTTTAATTTTTTCGATTTCGGCTTCAGTTACTGTCACGTAAAGAGGAATATCTAAGTCTAATTTCCTAAAAAGTAGTTCTAGTACTTCTTCACTAGGGATAGTCTGGTTATTTTCAATTTTACTTAAATATGAGATTGAACATATCCCACGGGCTAAAACAGACTGTTTCATATTTCGACGCAGACGCTCTACTTTAATCAAATTCCCATAATTATTTTGCATGCAGTAGCATCTCCTGGACTCTTTTTTTAATACTTTAGACTCTGTTTTCGTTGTTTTTTATCACAATTAGGAAAATCGAACTTAAAAACCATCAATTTTCAAAGGTTTTAAGCATCTTTTTTCCCAAACGGTACGAAATCACTAGTCCTTTTATCCATGATAGAATTTAACTAATCCCAAAAAGAGAAATCTGTTGGTTTTGACAGACTGTCTCATCTAAAGTTTATTCCATTCATGACAAAAAGCAAGGTATAGGGCGTAAACTAAAGGAGGTCATCTAAATGAGTAAACTTAGCAATCTTCTGGCTAGAGATTATGTTAAGCCACGTATTTATTTTACAACAAAAAACTCACCTACTAATGATGCGTTATTTACCACCTCAGATCGAAATCAGTTTAGAGGCCTCGAAAACCTAACAACTCTTTTACAAGATTCTAAAGGTGTTATTATTAATGCGTTTCATATCGATTACTATCAAACTTTACCCACTTTAATTGCACGCGTACTAAACGAAACCTATTCTTCAAAGAAAATATGGGTTATCGGACCTGAACTTTCATTAACTATTTTAAAACGAAGTATGAAAAATATTTATCCATTCAAATCATCTGTAGGATATTTGAATGTAGATCAGTGCGAAAACGACTTAATTGAAACCTGCGTAGAAAAATTGAATGACGGTGATTTGTTATATGTTCTACCGGAGGTTTCATTTGGATGGAAACCTGGCGTTGAGGAAGACTACAACACTGACGAGGAACAACCATTATGCAGTGCAATTTTAAGTCAAAAGTCTAAATGCTCAGTCTTGCCAATTACAAATTCGGAAATTGATGAGATGATTGAAATTCATGCACCTGTTTTCTCAAGCGATTACAAAGGTTCTATGTTTGAATC
This sequence comes from Exiguobacterium sp. s16, assembly GCF_018618115.1. Classification (NCBI taxonomy): domain Bacteria; kingdom Bacillati; phylum Bacillota; class Bacilli; order Caryophanales; genus Exiguobacterium; species Exiguobacterium sp. s16. The sequence continues at coordinate 14,031 of NZ_JACSLM010000007.1, forward strand.
AGCCATCCTTCAATCACGCCAAGTTTTAACAGCCTTAAAATTGAATCAATCACATCTCGAATGATTGCCAAATAGTACCTTTACGTCATATATTGTTTATATACGGAAAAATACACAGCATACAACCTAGAAAAGAGGTACTATTTATGAAAAAATTCAAAAATGCGCTAATTGTTTCATTAGCTTTACTTCTTCTTTTCGGAATTTCAAAGCCGCTAATTTCAGAAAAACCGTTCACATCAGAAGAATTGGCTGCTGAGGATTTCCCACGCCTCTGGAGCTTGCCGACTAACCAAGTCGCAGCTGAGGATTTCCCACGCCTCTGGAGCTTGCCGACTAACCA
>NZ_JACSLM010000007.1:14473-107834 GCF_018618115.1 Exiguobacterium sp. s16
GCTGAGGATTTCCCACGCCTCTGGAGCTTGCCGACTAACCAAGTCGCAGCTGAGGATTTCCCACGCCTCTGGAGCTTGCCGACTAACCAAGTCGCAGCTGAGGATTTCCCACGCCTCTGGAGCTTGCCGACTAACCAAGTCGCAGCCGAGGATTTCCCACGCCTCTGGAGCTTGCCGACTAACCAAGTCGCAGCTGAGGATTTCCCACGCCTCTGGAGCTTGCCGACTAACCAAGTCGCAGCTGAGGATTTCCCACGCCTCTGGAGCTTGCCGACTAACCAAGTCGCTTCTAAAGACTCTTCACCTCTCGCCTAATCCTTTAAAAGAGACGCCCTTGCGCGTCTCTTTTTTATTTCCGAATCCCTGGAAATAAACTTTTAGAAAAAAAGTAAAACAATTTACATATTAACCTCCATTTTTTTCTTGTTTACTTATATAATAACGGAGACATGATGACGATTTCATTTCACAGCTATTTCATATGAACGACGAATAAAGGAGCGGATCTCGATTGAACCGAACGAAACCATCTTGGAACTTGAAACTGTTGCTTAGCTCTTCCCTTGTCATTGGTGGCATGGCCATCGCCCCATTCGACTTGACGCCGAACGGTTTCGAATCGAGCCGTGTCGAAGCTGCCTCGACCTACACGACGACAGCTAACTTGAACCTTCGTTTGAGTGCCGCCACTTGGAGTCCGATTCTTTTAACGATTCCATCCGGGGCGTCCGTCAAATATGTCAGCACGTACGGCTCTTGGTACAAAGTCAGTTACGGCGGAAAGACCGGCTATGTCGCTTCGCAGTACGTAAAAGTATCGAGTGCGTCGACGATGACGCCGAGCTCAGCCTCGTACTACAAAACGACAGTCAATTTGAACATGCGATTGACGGCAGCCTCATGGAGCACGGTATTGATGACCATCCCGAACGGTGCCACTGTCAAGTACGTCAGCCGCTACGGCTCTTGGTATAAGGTCAGCTACAATGGGAAAACGGGCTATGTGGCTTCCCAGTACTTATCAGCCACAGGAGCCCCGACCACGACGACATCGACAACCTCCTACCAAACGACGGTCAACTTGAACATGCGTTTGACGGCTGCCTCGTGGAGCAAGGTATTAATGACCATCCCGAACGGCTCGACCGTCAAGTATGTCAGCAAGTACGGCTCTTGGTATAAGGTCAGTTACGGTGGGAAGACGGGCTACGTCGCTTCCCAGTATTTGAAACCAGCCACGACGACGACACCGACGACGTCCACGGGTACGGGACGTACGATTGTGATCGATGCCGGACACGGTGGAAACGACCCTGGAGCTGTCTACGGCTCATCTTACGAAAAAGTGATTGCGTTCGACATTGCCGCACGTCTCGCGAGTACGCTCTCGAATACATATGGCTATAACGCACGGATGACACGCACGAACGATGTCTACTTGTCGCTCGCACAACGCGTCGAATTGACGAAGTCGTATAAAGGCAGCGCCTTTGTCAGCATTCACAACAACTCTTCGACGAATACGTCTTACCACGGTCATGAAGTACTCGTGCCGACCGGAGAAAGCTATACGACGAACCCATACATCTCGGCTAGCCGGAGTCTAGGAGCGGCCATCAACCGTGAACTCGGTGCCCGTATCCCGACAATCCGTAACCGTGGCGTGAAGTATCAAAACGTTTACGTAGTCGGAAAGAACAGCGTCCCTTCGACACTCGTCGAATACGGGTTCATCAGCAACGCGAACGACCGCTCGCATTTGACGAGCACCACTTACCGGCAACGGATGGCAGACGCCACCGCTTCTGGGATTCATCAATTCATGAGCACTTATAAATAAGCAAGAGACCTGACCGCATATGCGAATCAGGTCTCTTTTTCTGTAGTCGTGCAACGCCAAATCTTATGCGGTGCGCCAGGTCCCCAGTAATGGTCAAGCGTCAACGTCGGCGGCCCGAGCCGCTTTTCCCAATAAGCTTGAGACGTCGGGAAGCCAGCATCCAAGTAAAACGCCGTCTGTCCGTTCGCTGACAATTGTCGTTTGATGTTCTCAATCAAGAAGTGACCTACCCCTTGACGTTGGGACGTAGGCGACACATACATGCAACCGACTTCTGGCGTGTTCGGTTCGACGTCGATATGGGCAGTAATGATGTCATTGGGAGGTAAAATCGCCGCTGTGCCCACGATGACGCCGTCTTTTACGACAACGAAAATTTGAACGGACTCGTCCTCGAAACTGTCCTGAACGGTCGTGTTCAATCGCTCTACTTCTTCATCCAATAGATCGGCATCCTCAAACTGTTCTCGCCGAATCAAGTCACTCAGACTCTCCATGAACAGTCGTTGGAGCGGTTTGACGTCTTCGCGGTCAAGCGGGCGAAAGTTCAATGTCTCCACTTCCCTCTAGTCCTGAATTGTACGTGCTAGTCTTTACCCGCGTCCCGATGGGGGGTAACGTTCGCTTGATGCGATCCTTCGACCGCTTCGAGTTGCTCGAGGTGATCATAACCGAGATGGCCGTGCGTCTGCCAGACGAGGATGATCGCGGTCGTAAGGAGTAACAGCGTCAAGTGAAGAAATCCAATCGGGAACGCGCCCGGTTCAATTAACGGAACGAGCGTGAACGAGACGTTGAACATCGTGTGCAATAAGAACACAGACCATAAGTTCATCGTCGTGACGTTATAGAGCCACGAAATGATAAACGTGAACGCCAGAATTGCCGAGCCATACGCCCAAAACGGGATCAATGACTGCCCCGTCCCCTCCATGAAGAAGAGCGGAATATGCCAGCCAGCCCAGATGACGCCGACGAACAGGCTCGCCTTGACGGGCGTGACTTTCAGTTGAAACGCATCGAGCAAATATCCGCGCCAACCGTACTCTTCTTGGATTGTTCCCCCAAGGAACAACATGTAGAGGAAATAAGGAACAACGAGCCATGGACGTTCCAGTAACGACGCGCTATCGGCATCAGACCACCAATAAGCAATCAAAAACAACATAGGCAGGAACAAGAGGCCGAACGCGTAATAGCGAACGGACATCTTCCACTCAAACCCTCGCTTCCAAAGCGTCTTCACTCCTAACCAGCCATTCTCTCGGAACGCCATATAGCTCCCCGCCAGGCTTGGACCGAATGCCCCAATCACGACAATCACCTGGATCGGTAATCCGGTCCACATATACAGCCCCCACCACGCCAGCCATGAGAACCCGAACGCGATGAGGAGAAACAGAATGATTTCTTTTTTGGTCGGAATCAACGCGTCCCCCTCCTTCTACACGTAGTTTACCCGCTTTCTGCCTGGCTTCCCTATTTCACGCAAAAAATATTTTCAACAAGTGAAGCAAAATGATAGGTGGGCTTTTGTTTTGCGGGGTATAATTAGAATTACTATAAAAAATACATTCCTTAGCGAGGTACACATGGAACCAGTAGTCGAACACTCGATGAGTCATAATGTTTTTCTTGTGATTCTGTCTTATATTATCGCCGCCGTTTCTGCATACGCCGCCATCGAGCTGGCACGGCGTGTCAATTCAGCGAACCGTTCCGTCCAGAACGTGTGGATCTTAGCTGGAGGTGCGACGCTCGGTCTCGGGATATGGTCGATGCATTTTATCGCCATGCTCGCGCATGAGGCGTTGCGACCGGTCACGTATTCGATCCCGCTCGTCCTATTTTCAGTCATCATTGCCATGGCCGGCTGTATTTTCGGCTTCTTGATCGTCTCGCGTCGCACGACCCGCCCCGCTTTGATCGGTGCCGGGGTTGTGATGGGCGGCAGTATCGCGAGCATGCATTATGTCGGCATGGCCGCCCTGCAAGGTGTAGTGACTTCGTATAATCCATGGCTTGCGGCGTTATCGATTCTGATTGCGATTGGCGCCTCGCTCGTCGCCCTCTGGATTGGTTTCTTCTCGAAGTACGCCAAGCAAAAGATTGATCTCGAATTGAAAGTATTCTTCTCGTTGCTGATGGGCATCGCCATCTTCGGCATGCACTTCGTCGGGATGCTAGCCGCTTCGTTCACGTTCATCGAGACGGATCGTCCGTTCGCCAATGCGATCGAGCCATCGTTACTCGCATGGCTCGTCACGGCGATCACGATTCTCTTGTTCGCGATTTTCTTCCTGTCGCTCACGCTCGATCGTCACCTTCGTAAACGAGAGTTCATTCAAGCGACGATTCTTGAGTCGACGACGGATGCCGTCGTCACGACGACGAAAGATGGAATGATCCAATATGCGAACATGGCGTTCTATCGCTTGTTTGACGAAATCGAAGAAGATGCTTTTTTCCAAGACTATCATCCGTCGCTCACGATCAATCAACCGTTTTATGAACCACGGCGCATTGACATCGATGACCGAACGATCGAAGTGACGAGTTACCCACTCAAAGGCGAAACGATGGACCAGATGCTTTGGTTCCTCCGTGACGTCTCAGAAACGATCGCCTCACAGCGTCTCGTCGAACATATGGCGTACCACGACACGCTCACGGATTTGCCGAACCGGCACAAGCTCGAACGTATTCTCGCCGAACATATTCAAATCGAGGACCCGGTCGCTTGTCTCTACATCGACATCGACCGGTGGCGTTTCTTGAGTGACATGCTCGGGCATCACGGCTCGGACGAACTGACGATGCAAATCGCTGAGCGTCTGCAAGTGACCATTCACCCGGATGACATTTTGACTCGCGTCGGTTCATCCGAATTCATCATCTTGCTGTTTGATAAGCGGAGCACGCTCGCCAAACAGAAAGCCGAGAAGTGTATCAAGGCGATCTCGCAACCGTTCGATATCGACGGGACGACCGTCGAACTGACGATGAGCGCCGGCATCAGTCATTATCCGAAAGATACGAAGTCGGCCGAGGAGCTCGTGCAATACGCACGCCTCGCCGTCCACGAGTCGAAACGGACCGGTAAGAATCAAATTAAAGAATTCGAAGACGAGTCGAAGCATCAAATCCTTCGTACCGTCGAAATCGAAAAGGCGCTCGCGCAGGCGCTCGACCGAAATGAGTTTTCACTCGTGTACCAGCCGAAAGTGTCACTTACGCAAAATCGACTCGAAGGCGTTGAGGCGCTCCTGCGTTGGAACAACCGCGAGCTCGGTCACGTGTCACCGACAGACTTCATTCCAATCGCGGAGAACACCGGCCTGATTCACTCAATCGGCAGTTGGGTCATGCGTGAATCATGCCGAGCCTGGGTGCGCTGGAAGAAGTCTGGTGTGAAACCATTCACCCTTTCGGTCAATGTCTCCCCGCTCCAGTTCGCGCGTGAGGATTTTGTCGAGTCGCTCCAGGCCATCTTGGATGAGACCGGGATGGACCCAATGTTCCTCGAGCTCGAGGTGACGGAGTCGTCGATGCTGTCATACGAGGCGTCGACACGGGAGAAACTTGCCCAGCTCCATCAGTTCGGCATCTTGATCTCGCTCGACGATTTCGGGACCGGCTACTCATCGTTCCGTCAATTGCGGGAGCTCCCGGTCCAAGTGTTGAAAATCGACCGGTCGTTCATCGTCAACTTGTTCACGGACCGGAACCAGGAAGCCATCGTCCGTTCGATGATCCAGCTCGGCCATAACCTTAATATGAAAGTGCTCATGGAAGGCGTCGAGACGTCGGATCAACTCGAATGGTTGCTGAACGAACAGTGTGATTACGTTCAAGGTTATTACTTCAGTCGTCCCCTTCGTGAGAAGGACGTCGTGAAGCACGTCAAATCGGTCACCACTTATATTGAGTTCGGGAAGACCCGAGCTTGAGGAGACTGCAGCCCCTGCGCTGCAGTCTTTTTGTATGCCAAAAATCTCCCATGCCACTCGGGCACAGGAGATTCGATTTACGAGACTTGCGCTTTTTCTTGTTCGCGAATCAAGTGATATTGTTCGAGGATCAACTTCGTCAGCGTATCGTCCTCATGCAATTGAAGATATTTTTCCACCGTCGAGACGATGCCATCTTCTTCGATGGACACATAAAGTTCAGAAGATTCTGAATCCTCAGGGTTGTAATAGGTCAAGGCAGCCGCGATCCCGTAGGCCAGTTCATTCGGTTCGATGCCGTTGTCGATCAGTTCGCGGGCCGGTTTGACGAGCCGGTCACTCGGTCCGAGCTTCCGAATCGGTGAGCGGGCGACGCGTGAGACTTCATCTTTCAACTTCGGATTCTCGAACCGCTTGATGATCTTTTGAATGTATTGGCTATGTTCTTTCGCCTCGAACCCGTACTTCTCGAGGAGAAGCCAACCGGTCTCATACAAGGCACCTTGTACGACTTGACGGACACGGCGGTCTTTCAGCGCTTCGTCGATCGTCGCTTTCCCGAACAAGGAACCGATGTACGACGCGATGGCGTGGCCGGTGTTGACCGTGAACAGCTTCCGCTCGATGTATGGCCCAATCTCGTCGACCCACGTCACACCTTGAAGCGGGGGCCGCTCGGCCAATCCTTTCGTCTCGATGACCCACTCGTAAAACGTCTCGACCTCGACGAATAGCGGGTCCGCGTGTTGCTGCAGCGGAACGATCCGGTCGACGGCCGCATTCGGGAACGAGGCATTGGCCGTCCCGATACCACCTGACGCTTCGATCGCTTGATGAAGTGACGCGCTACCACCGATCATGTTCTCGCAAGCAATCACATAAACGGGTGCCGATGTCTCTCGTTCACGAAGCCCTTCGCTGATGAGGGGCGCGACTCTCGGTAGCAGCGTCGGTCCGACCGCGGTCGTGACGAGATCGGCCTCGGCGATGAGGGCGATGACGCGTTCCGGGTCGGTCAAACTGTTGACGCCGCGGACCCGATCGACGACGACGTTGTCGACACCTTCTTCGGCAAATCCGACTTCATAGAACCGTTTGTCTTCTAACGCCTGGATGACGGTATCATTGATATCGACGAACGTGACCTCGTAGCCGCTCTGATTAAGCAACAATCCGATAAACCCACGTCCGATATTCCCTGCTCCGAAATGTACGGCTTTCATTACGCCACCTCTTCCATGAATAACGACAAAATCTCTTCCTTCGTCTTCGCCTGTACAAGACGCTCGACATTATCCTCATCTGAACAGATGACTGCGATTTGGGACAGTAGTTCCAAATGTTCATCATCCACACCGGCAATCCCGATGACAAGTTTCGCCGTCTGGCCACCGAAATCGACGCCGGCCGGCACTTGAAGGATGGAAATCCCCGTCTTTTGAACGGCGGATTTCGCTTCCTCAGTCCCGTGCGGAATCGCGACTTGGTTCCCGATATAAACGCTTGATAGCGCTTGACGTGCATGCATCGCTTGGACGTAAGCCGGAGACACGCATCCGGCTGCTTCTAACACTTCACCGGCTGCGTCGATCGCTTCGGCCGACGTGTTGAACGATTGGTTGAGTCGAATCATCTCTGTCTGAATGAATGGCATTTTAGTTCCTCCTATACCTTAAACCTTTGTCTCTGTCTGTTGTGTTATGAGATTTTGCTGCGTTCTGCTTTGATTTCTTCAATCAATTGATCGTAGTAGTCGGCGTTCAAGAAGTTCGTGACCGAACGGTGAATCGCATCCGGCACTTGTGCCTCGGCCCGGTCCGTCAAATCCTCATGGGTGATGATGAATTGAGCGTCTTTCGGCAATTGACTGATTGACGTGTTCGTGACTTTGATCGGCAAATTCGCCTTGTTCACTTTATTACGAAGTACCGAGGCGCCCATCGCGCTCGAACCCATCCCGGCGTCACAAGCGAAGATGATGTGATCGACTTTATCGAGACGGTCGTGAACGAGAGCTGACGCATACGACTGTTTGCCTTTCATCGCGCTGACGTTTTGTGTCGCTTCTTCAAGTGACACTTCTTCTGCCGCGCTCGATTTCAAGATGACGCTGGCCACGGCGAACGTGACCGCTGCCGACAAGAGAATCCCTGTGACGAGCCCGAGGTACGAACCGCGTGAAGCCATCGCGAGGATTGCGAAGATACTACCTGGTGACGCTGGTGCGACGAGACCGACATCGAATAAGACGAATGTGAAGACCCCTGTTGCGCCCCCTGCGATCATCGCAAGGATCAAGATTGGTTTCATCAAGACGTATGGGAAGTAAATCTCGTGAATCCCACCGAGGAAGTGAATGATCGCTGCCCCTGGTGCCGTCCGTTTGGCCGCGCCTTTAGCGAACACCATGTAAGCGAGCAGCAAACCAAGACCTGGTCCCGGGTTTGCCTCAAGTAAGAACAAGACCGATTTCCCGGCGTCCGCCACTTGATCGACACCGAGCGGGCTCAAGATCCCGTGGTTGATGGCGTTGTTCAAGAACAAGATTTTCGCTGGTTCGATGAATAGACTGGCGATTGGCAACAGCTTTGCGCCGACGATCCAGTCGACACCGGCTGCCATGACTTTATCAAGGCCGCTCATGATCGGACCGAACACTTCGAAGCCACCGATCATGAGAAGACCACCGATGATACCGACCGAGAAGTTGTTGACGAGCATTTCGAATCCAGCTTTGACCTTGCCTTCGATGAGGCGGTCAAACTGTTTAATGACATATCCACCGAGTGGACCCATGATCATCGCACCAAGGAACATCGGAATGTCCGTCCCGACGATGACCCCCATCGTGGCGAGTACCCCGACGACTCCGCCTCGTACGTCATGAATCAACTTACCGCCGGTGAACCCGATCAAGAGCGGTAACAGATACGTGATCGTCGGACCGACAAGTTCTGCTAATTTTTCATTCGGCCACCAGCCCGTTGGAATGAAGAGGGCGGTGATGATCCCCCAGGCGATGAAGGCGCCGATGTTTGGCATGACCATTCCGCTCAGGAAACTCCCGAACCGTTGTACTTTGACTCGAACCCCGCCCGAGCCAGCTTGCGCATTCGCCATGTATAAAACCTCCAGTCGATTATTGTGAAAGGTAGATTGTTGTAGTGTAGCTAACCGGTTTGTGCTCTACACTCGTATTGTAGTCTCAGCGTAAGCGCTTTCTCAATTCAATCCAGTTCATACTTTGGCAACATTCTGTGCCAAATAAAAAAATGACCACGGCGGGTCATTTCTCGTGCAACGTGTCTTGAATCATTTTCTTCATACATTCATGAAGCAAGAGACGCAGTTCTTTCTTTGAACCGTTACTGTATAAGTTCATATGTTGTTCGCTCTCAATCAACGATCCACTGACGGCACTGAGGAACTGGAGTTCGACGTCCTCTGCCTCTTCGGGTGCGAGCAGGACGAGCAGACGCGATACCGGTTCGGTCGATTGGTCCATCATGAGGAGCGGGATCGATTGATTCAAGTCGAAAGCGAATACACTCGCTCGTTCAATCGAGGCGTGACGCCCATGGAACAAGGCCAGTTTCGTGCCCGGGATCCCAAGCCCCGCCACTTCATGACGCCGGAGCAGTTGGGCCGATAACTGGATGCCGCTTTGGACAAGTCCACGTTCTTCTAGATGCGTCCCGATATCGAGCAAGATGTCTTCCAATCGGTCGCTATTATCGAGCGTGACGAGATCGAACTGCCGGTCCATCCGTTCGAACGTCTCGACGAGGGCACCGAGTTCATTGAAGTCGAGCATCGTCGAGTGGCTCTTCTCTTTCGTCTGGAACGACTGTGGGAGCGATAACAGCAAGTGGCGGACGCGTTGCACTTCTTCGTTCGTCAAGAGCGGGTTGACGATGAGCGTCGGCACCGATAACGGCGGCAACGGCACGGTCGACAAAATGACGTCATAGTCGTCGAGTCGATGCTGTTCGAGACCGAACAACGACGAGTTGACGACATCCTGCATCTCTGGAAACTCTTGTTTGACCCGGTTGACGAGCATCTTCGAAGAGCCGAGACCCGCCGAACAGACGACGAGGGCTCGATATTCCCGACGCCGTACCGGCTTGACGAGCGCGGCGGCGAAATGCATCGCCCAAAACACCGTCTCTTCTTCCGTGAACGTATTCGTCCCGAAGACAATATCGGCCGCCTGTTGAATCGCCGAACGTAAATGTGGATAGTCACGGTCGATGTGCGGACGAACCGTATCCGTATCCGGAAGGGCTTGGGTGTTCATACTCGATAAGATATGGGCCAGCAGTCCTTTTTCGAGCGCGGCATCGTCCGTGAAGGCGAATCCGTGAATCAGTGAAACGTGATGGATGAGCTTATGGACACGGATCTGCATGACCCAACGCTCTTCCTCATCTTCTTTCATCTGTTCCTTCAATGACCGGAGCCGGTTCGCTTCTTCAGCGAACCAGACCCGCTCCGCCATCGAGAACGGCGTCCCGAGGGCCGTCTCCATATCAGACGCGACTTTCAAGTAATCGTCCGAACGGCCTTTCGTATACATCTCGAGGAAGAAGCCGGCGTCCAGACGGGCTTGTTGCACGCCATAGGCGAACGTCACCCGCATGATGGTCCGATCGTCCATCCGCTCATACGGATGTTCCTTCAAATAGTCATAACCGTCACGAAGCGCCTCGAGCATAACGTCACACGGGACGGTCTTCAAAAAGGTCGGGATGTAGTCATCCTCCCCGCGCACGAAGCGATAGAACGCGAGTGTGTCCCAATGAGCGAGCAGCGCATTGATCATCAGCTTCCGCTTCTCGGCTTCGAGGCCGAGCACCCGCGCGCCAACCCCTTTCTTCCGTTCGACTTCGAGGTGGTACTCGTCGAACCAACGATCGAGTTTCTCAAGGTCTTGTGTGAGCGTGCTCGGAGAGACGTGCATCTGTTTCGCGACCGCCTGCAGCTTGAGCGTGTCTTTTTCAAATAGAAGCCGCCAGGCGAGTTCGAAGATACGGTCCTCGGCCGTCGGAATCGCCTCGGCCGACAAAATCAAGTCTTCGCGCAACTGTTGCTTCGCATCGGAACGACCGATGAGACTGAGGCCGTGCCCGCGCTGCCAAGCGAGCTCCAATTCGAACTCGCGCAAGATGCCTTCGAGCAGTTGACGCTCCCGTTGAATCGTCCGCTCAGACAAATTGACCGCTTGCGCGATCTCCGCGAGCGGTGTCGATGTCTCCGTTGCCAATAGATGTAGTAAAATCGAGCGCTCCCGGGCGCTCCACTCATGTTTCATATCCATTCACCCATTCCTCGACGAGTTGTCGATATTCCGTGAGCGATAACATGTGTCTGACCGAGCGAACGTGCGCGGTCGGATGATCGACCGTCTCCGTCCCGGCTTGATAGATAATCCAATCCACGTCTTTGGGGATGTCCCGATACGTGCCGTGTTGAATCACACACGACAATTTTCCCGAACACGCTTCAGCAAACAGCTTCGCCGCCATCGCGCTCGTGACGAACCCGCATGGACAGGCAATATATACGTTCATGTCAGACCTTCTTTCATCGCTTATCTTTATCTAACCATACGATGCAACCGCTTACTCCACCTACTATTTTGCTTGTTGGCAAAGATATCGGCAAGCAGTAAAAAGCATCTTTCCTCAATCGGAAAGATGCTGTGTCTAAAGTTAGGCGGTCTTCAAGCGATTCCGTGCATGAATCGACTTCATGACGGCACGGGCAATCGGTTGGGCGAACAATAACTCGATCCAGAACGCGATACCAAAATTACGGAACCACGTCGGGAAGAAGTGTTGCAACGTATCAAAATTGATCTCCCCCATCCCGATCCACGGTCCGATGATCGTCATGAACAATGAGATTAGCGAGACGTTCAACACGATGTTCAATAAGATACGGGCGTTAAAGCCATCCATTTCTCCGGCAAATCGTTTGAATAGCATCCCGGCTGCCGGTTTGACGATGAAGCGAATCAAGATCATGAGCGCGATCCAGGCGAACGGGATGATTTTGAGCGTGTCGATATAATGGGCGACGCTAAAGCCGCGTTCCATCCCGACGATGATCGGCGCGATCGTGTTCACGGACAAAATCGAAATAATCAGCATGAACAAGACGCCTTCTTTTGGACTTTGAGGTAATCGGTCTTCTTGGTGCATAAGTAAGCCTCCATACAACATATGATTTCAGAGGGTAGACGTATCTTGTGACATATATTTTCGGTCTATGACCAATATCTCTACAAACTGATTGTCATAGTGTAGCAAGTTGGAGGCCTGCTTCGTAAGCATTATTTTTTTAAATTATTCAACCGTCACCGATTTCGCCAAGTTGCGCGGCTTATCGACGTCACAGCCACGTGCGAGCGCGGCATAATACGCCATGAGTTGAACCGGTAACACCGTGATGAGCGGGGCGAGGATCGGTTCGACGTGCGGCAAGATGAACTCATCGTTCTCGTGCTCGACCCCTTGCATCGAGATGATACACGCGTTCGCACCACGGGCGACGACTTCTTTGACGTTGCCGCGGATGTTCAAGTTCGTCTTCGGTTGCGAGATGAGTGCGATGACCGGTGTGCCGTCTTCAATCAAGGCGATCGAACCGTGCTTGAGTTCGCCACCCGGATACCCTTCCGCTTGGATATACGAAATCTCTTTTACTTTGAGCGCGCCTTCGAGACAGACCGATGCATCGAGTCCGCGTCCGATGAAGAACGTGTTCGGCGTCGTCTTCAAGTAACGGTCCGACAAATCTTCAAACAGTTCTTTTTGCGACATGATCGAGTCCATGATCGTCGCGACACGCGCGAGTTCCGGCATCAACTCGAACGGCAAGTCTTTCCCGTTCGCGCGAGCGATGTCGTAGGCGAGAATCGCGAGCACGGCGATTTGGGCCGTGTACGCTTTCGTCGACGCGACCGCAATTTCCGGGCCGGCGTGGAGGAGCATCGTTTCGTTCGCTTCACGCGAGAGCGTCGATCCTGGCACGTTCGTCATCGTGAGTGCCTTGTAGCCGCGCTTCTTCACTTCGACGAGGACGGCCCGGCTGTCGGCCGTCTCTCCAGACTGTGACAAGAAGACGAAGAGCGGACGTGAACTTAAGAGCGGCATATTGTAGCCAAACTCTGACGAGACGTGGACCTCGGTCGGGATGCCGGCAATTCGCTCAAGGATGTCTTTTCCGACGAGCCCAGCGTTATAACTCGTGCCACAGGCGACGATATAGATGCGGTCCGCTTCCGAGACGAGCGAGCGCACGCCTTCCGTGAGCTCGATGTCACCGTTCTCGTTCTGGTAGTGCTGGATGATGTTGCGGATGACGGCCGGTTGCTCGTCCATCTCTTTCAACATGTAGTGCGCGTACGTGCCTTTCTCGATGTCTGACGCATCGATCTCGGCCGTGTACGGGGCACGTTCGAGGACGTCGCCGTCGAGTGTCTTGATCGTCGCCGATTCGCGCGTCAAGATGACGATCTCGCCGTCGTGGAGCTCGAGGTACTGGTCCGTCACTTGGAGCATCGCCATCGCGTCAGACGCCACGACGTTGAACGTGCCGTCGCCAAGTCCGACGAGGAGCGGTGACTTGTTCTTGCCGATATAGAGGCGTTCTTTATCCTCCGAGTCGATCATCGCGATCGCGTACGAGCCGTGGAGCTCAGACAACGTCTTGCGGAACGCTGCCTCGACGTCGCCGAGTTCGACGAAGTTCTTCTCCATCAACTGGACGATGACTTCCGTGTCCGTCTCCGAGAGGAACGGCACGTCGAGTGTCGCCTTGATCTGTTCGTCGTTCTCGATGACACCGTTGTGGACGAGCGTGAAGCGGCCCGTCGTGCTCTGGTGCGGGTGGGCGTTCGGCACGCTCGGCACGCCGTGTGTCGCCCAACGTGTGTGACCGATGCCGATGGCGCCTTCCGCTTCGACCGGTACGATGTCACGAAGTGCGGCGATGCGACCGACTTCTTTGAACACATGGACATCATCACCGACGAGCGCGATTCCAGCTGAGTCATAGCCTCGATACTCGAGCTTCTCCAACCCTTTTAATAAAATCTCTTTCGTTCCGACTTGACCAATCATTCCTACAATTCCACACATACAAAAATCTCCTCTATATTCGATTTCTCGAAAAAGGAAACGGGCTTTTTAGAGTGCTGTCAACGTGTTCCTCGTTGTCCGTCCGGTCACCCCAACGTTTTAAAAGAACACTTGTAGTCGTGACAGGCGACTAGGAGGCATCCGCCGAAAACTCGATAACCCCCAACCTCGTCAACTCCGAAGAGTTCTGGCGCTTTTCCCTTCATAGCTGGCCGTTTCTCCAGATACCCTTTCATGCTAGCCGGTCTCGATTGAATCCGAAAGTGTTTATGTCACAACAAAATCCGATACTTTTTTACTGTTCATGTAAAAGTCACCACTTTCACTAAAAAGCTACTTTTTTGAACAGGCTTGTCCCGGCGAGCTCGTTCGGGCATGATGGAAGTATCTATTAGATGGAGTGGAGGAATGGCTATGAATATCGTCTTTCTCGTCATCGGTATCATCTTATCGACCGCATCCAAATGGCTGCAAATTGAAGGACAGAGTGAACTTGGCGATTTTCTCGTGTTTCCGGCCGCCTTTTTCTTGGCGCTCGCACTCTTGTTCAGCTTCCCGTTCTTTAAAGAATGGTGGGACGACCCGTCGCTTCGTCCGAAAGCGTATCGCTTTGCCGGACTTGCTGCCGGCGGTGTCTTATCGTTTCAGCTCTTCGCTTGGCTTCTATTCGGACAAGGCGAGTGGATTGGGAGTTCCTTCTTGATTCCGTTCCTCATCTGCCTCTACTTCGTCATCCGTACGTTTAAATGAAAAAAGGGGAGCGCCTAAGCGTTCCCCCTTTTTTAAGAGATGTGGATGTCGAGTAGGACCCCATAATGATCACTCGGCAGCACGTCGGTGATCGAATCGGACGTCTTTCCAAACACGTCCACGTTCGAGATGAAGGGGACGTTCCCTTCGTCGTGACGCCATAACATCCAATCGTAGCGTGCTGGTTGTTTCTGCAAAGAATCCTGCTTCAAATACGGATTGTGTCCATAATCCAGCGTGGGCTCATCCCCACCACGACCACACATGGCGACATCGATCCAACGATGTGCGGTCAAATCACGATAGATTTCCGACTGCGGATTGTCATTGAAGTCACCACATAGCAACTCGTAACGTTCTCCCCCACCGATCCACTCGCGAACCGCTCGCACTTGCGCTTCCCGAATGACCGGCGACCGCCAATTCAGATGGACGTTCGTCAATCCGAACGCGTGACCTCCTGCTTGAAACGTCACCCGCATCGTACAGTAGTTCGCTTCTTCTACCTCATGGTGCCAAATCGCATCATTCGTATCGAGGGGAATATTACTTAAGACAGCGAGCCCTTCATCGGGTGAGTCCGGATAGGCGAGAAACACGCAAAACGGATAGCCCGTTTCGTTGGCAATCTGCTCTGCCACACTGATGCGTTGCTCCCCTTCCACATGCGTTTTGACTTCTTGAAACGCCAGCACATCGGCGTCAATCATCTTCACTGTGGCACAGATGGACTCGATCCGCTCCGACCATAATGTCGGATTGTTCCAGAGGTTGAACGTCGCAATCCTCATGTACTGGCTCCACTTTGTTGCAAATTTGTCAGCACGAATTGTTCGCTTTCTTGAAGCTGTTGAATCGTCTCACTCAACTCACCGACCGTGTTGTCTAAATAGTAACGGTCCGGTGCACCCGAGCTTAGAAACTCATTCCGCAATATGATGACCCGCTCCCCCATCTGCGCATCGCTCGGCCGGTGTTGATCACGTTGGACGTGAACGTCTTGCTCCGCCCATAAGATGACGTAGCGCACTTCAATACCTTGTTCAATCCAGTGCGCCGTGTAGCGCTTCACATCTTTCCAAAACGCGACCCAATCCACGACGACGTCATAGCTTGCCTCAAGAAAATTATTGGTTAAAGATACGATGTTCTTCCATACCAGGTCGTTCGCCCGCTCCGATTCCCATGGCCTTTCACGACCGGACACCGTCATATGACTGATGTCGTCACCAGACACATATGCACTCTTCTCCATGTCTTGAGCGAGCCGTCTCGCCGTCGTCGACTTTCCGACACCAGCCGGACCTGAAATGATCCATACCTTCCGCTTCATCAATTGTTCCCCCTTCAACATGTAAAAGGAAGCGCCTAAGCGCTCCCCCACTTTTGCTCTTCTCTCAATTCGGCTTCCGTGACGTAGTGATCGTCGAGCTGAGCCATGTGACGCTCGTACAGACGATGCTCAAGAATAGCGAGCACGTATGCTCCTAGCCCAATCAAAGCGAACGTTTGGAGTGTAATCAAATCCGTGAGCAATGCGTAAACCCACACTAGGAATAATGGTAGCGTCACGAGTCCAAAGATGGAGTTAAGATGGATGAGCCGCTTTGCTGCATCCGACTTCAAAAACTGCTTTTTGATGTTCTCGCGTTGCCACATCTTACGAAAATCAGGAAGACCCGCTGCGACACTGAGAAATATGACTGTCATTGGTGAGAGCCAATTATACTCTAATGAGAAAAATAGAAGTGCGGCCAACACCGCTGACAAGAACACTTGTGTGGAATGCTTTCTCTGATCGAACGCCGTCAATTCTCGCATTTGGCTGCGCTTATCCATGTTTTCGTTCCTTCTCGATCTCACGGGCTTCCCGAATCAGTTTTAAATCCTCTCCCGTTAAATAATGACCGTCGTGCTTTTGGATGATACGGTCGAGCCATCTTCCCAAAAAGGCAGCTCCCCAGAAAAAGGCTTGCGACAACAAGAATGCCTGGAACGTTTGTGGTTGTGTCGTCTCATAAAATACGACGACCCCGTAGTATCCGATTGCGCTAAACCCAATCAAATAAACCGTGTACCGCAGCGTAAGCAGCTTTCGTGCTTTTTCGTTTTTCACGAACCGGAGCCACATGAGGAATCGAGTCGTTTCGATGCTAATCAACATAGCGAAAATCGCTACTAAGAACAATAGAAAGAACGAATCGGGCATCTCCCAGTACGATGCGTAAACGAGCATCCCAACGATTGCAGAAACAGCCAGGATGCCAAAACCCCAACCGGTCCACTTTTCAAATCGAAGAATCGTATCAATTTGTTGTTTTGATTGTGGTGATAACTCCATTCAACCCATCCTTTCGATTACTTCATCATATGTCGGTAACTGAGGATCATGCCTTTTCAACTGACGTTCAATGAATCGTTTCCGATAATTTTCAGTTAAACCCCAAATCCCAAATAGAAGTCCAATCCCAAATCCAAGCGACTCTGTTGTTAATAGGGTCGTCATGAACGTGCCCATCAATAGCCCACTAATCCAAGTATCAGCATATTTGACCTTTAGCCACTGTACACTTTTCAGGTGCGTCGAGACGTGGCTAAGAAGGCGGTATTCTTTATGTCCCATTAAGATTAGAAACACCGCGACGGTCCACATTAAAGGAATCATGAGCATCTTTTCAAACAGAAGAGCAACAATCAGTACAATAATATAGATGACCAGGATTGGACCTCCAAATCGTCGGATTCGTTTAATCGATTGAACTTCTCTTTGAATATGACCTTCCATCTCCTCACCCCCGAATCTGTTTATATGTAGGACGCCACACACCCGCTTATCCATTCGCATCGTCAACAAAATGCCAACGATTCCAACAATAAGTTGTTGGAATGAACGAAGTCACGCCCGTTCCTGCTCGACTCGTTCCCTCATCGCGCTTCCTCTAGTTCGAGGGCGCGTAAGATTGGATCATGGGCTTGTAGCGCCCGGTTCAAGCGACGCGACACGACTTCGGAGAATGTTCCCCAAATCAGAACGGCGAATCCCCAATAGATGTTGTCTTGACTAAAGACCAATAACCCACCCACCATAATCATGAGTACGGTCGTATTCACCAAGTCATACAGTAGTTGCCAGCGGAGCAATTTCCGGGCTACGGAGTCGAATAGATACATCCGTCTCATCCGATATTTCGCCACGTCCGAGATGAGCAGGGCGATGCCGACAAGGCCGAGCGGGACGGTGACCCACGTTGCCCGTTCAAAAAACATCAAAGCGAATGCCAGAATGATGACCGCCAATAGGGCGTAACCGATACGTGTATGTCGTTGCTTCCATTCTCGTTCCCGTTCCATCCGAACTGATTGTGCCATTGTCTTCTCCTCCTCACTCTTCTCTATTTTTATACGAAACCCTTTTGAATTCGTTTCGCAGATTTCAATGATTCTCTGTACAATCGTTCGACGTTTTTCAACAATTGCCGAAGGATTGTCCGCCACCCTGATTCAATTTCTGATATACTGATAGCGTATTCATACCTACAAATTTTCATGTGAAAGGTGCAGACCCTGATGGCTCCAAAGTATAAACAAGTCGCCGAGCAGATTGAGACAGACATTATGAATCACGTCTATCAACATACGAACAAGCTCCTCACCGAGGACGAATACGCCAACAAGTATGGCGTCAGCCGCAACACGATTCGAAAAGCGATTGAGATTCTCGTCAATAAAGGGTACGTCTATCAAGTCCAAGGGAGCGGCGTCTTCGTCCGTGACCATTATATGAGCGATTACGTGAACCTCGAGAAGTTGCAAGGTCTCACGAGCGACTTCAGTGGACGGAAAGTCGAGACGCGCGTTCTTGATTTCGAATTGACGACAGCGAACGATGAAGTGGCCGAACGGATGAAGTGCAAAGTCGGGACGCCCGTCTACTACGTCAAACGTCTCCGGCTCGTCGATGACCATCCGTTTTCGGTCGAAGATTCGTATTTCCGAAAAGACCTCGTCGTCTATCTCGACCGGAACATCACCGAGAAGTCGATCTACAACTACTTCCGCAACGACCAAAAGCTCGCCATCGGTTTTGCCGACCGTGTCATTTACGCCGACTTTTTGAACGCGGAAGATGCGGCACTGCTCGGACTGAAAGAGAACGACCCGGCCCTTCTCGTCGACAACACCGTCTATTTGACGAACGGTCAAATCTTCGACGTATCGCGCTCGACACATCATTTCCGCCATGTTAAGATGCTCAAAGTCTCTAACATCAAGTCCTAAACGCATTCGAGAGATTGTTCTCGTGTGCGTTTTTTCATGTTCACATTTCGGACGAAAAGAAAGGGTTTACATGTAAGCGGTATCGTGCTAATATCAACTTGTAGAATTTGTACCTATGAATTTTGGTTATCCATACAAAAAGGAGAGATACTATGGTTTCTGAAACAATCGAAATTACTCCCGAAGATATCTTCGGTTTAATCGCTCTTTCAGGCGACGCCAAAGCGAGCTACCATCACGCGATGCTGTTGATGCAAGAAGGCAAAGCAGATGAAGCGGCTGAAGCAGTTAAAGCTGGTGACGCGACATTGAAAGAAGCGCACGCTATCCAGACGAAATTCGTCACACTCGAGGCACAAGGGAAAACGGCTACGGTCGGCGTTCTCATGGTGCACGCACAAGATCACTTAATGAACACGATCCTCGTAAAAGAGATGCTCGGCTATATGATGAACATGCAAAACGAAATCAACCAATTGAAAGGAATGGATCAAAAATGATGAAAATCGGACTCTTCTGTGCAGCAGGTATGTCAACAAGTATGTTAGTAGAAAAAATGAAAGCGGTTGCCGCTGAACGAGGCCTTGAGGCTGAAATCGCTGCTTACCCAGAATCAGAAATGGAAACGTACGTTGATAACCTCGACGTCGCGCTTCTCGGACCACAAGTCAAATACTTGCTCGCGAAAGGCAAACAAATCTGTGAGCCGAAGGGCGTTCCAATCGACGTCATCAACACAGTCGACTACGGCATGATGAACGGAACGAAAGTATTAGACCACGCATTGAAACTCGCGAATAAATAAACTGAGGTGACCACTTTGAAAATGCCAAACAATTTCTTGTTCGGCGCCGCCTCGGCTTCTTACCAAGTCGAGGGCGCATGGAACGAGGACGGGAAAGGACTCTCGAACTGGGACGTCTTCTCGAAAATTCCTGGGAAAACATTTGAAGATACAAACGGCGACGTCGCAGTCGACCATTACCACCGTTATAAAGAAGACATCGCGCTCATGGCGGAGATGGGACTCGAATCATATCGCTTCTCAATCTCATGGCCGCGCGTCTTCCCGAACGGCACAGGTGAAGTGAACGAAAAAGGACTCGAGTTTTACAACAACTTGATCGATGAGTGCTTGAAGCACAACATCGTCCCGTTCGTGACACTCTACCATTGGGACCTCCCGCAAGCGCTTGAAGAAAAAGGCGGCTGGAAAAACCCAGAGACGGTTGACGCATTCGTCCGTTTCGCTGATACTTGCTTCCAATCGTTCGGCGACCGTGTCCGTCACTGGATCACATTCAACGAAGCGGTCATCTTCTGCTCGCTCGGCTACTTGACTGGGGCACACCCGCCCGGCATCGAAGGCGACGTCAAAAGTTACTTCCAAACGACGCACCACGTCTTCGTCGCTCACGCTCGTGCCGTCGAGTTGTTCAAACAAAACGGATATGAAGGCGAAATCGGAATCACACACGTGTTCAACCCGGCTTTCAGCATCGATGACGCCGAAGAGAACAAGTTCGCCGAAATGCATGCGAACGCCTACTCGACGCACTGGTTCTATGACCCGATCTTGAAAGGTGAATATCCAGCATACGTCGTGAAAGGACTCGAAGAGCAAGGCCTTCTCCCTGAAATGACAGACGAAGAGCTCGACCTCTTGAAACGGACGGCTTCGATGAACGACTTCATCGGCCTCAACTACTACAGCCCGCAACGCGTCATGAAAAATGACTCGGCGCTCGTCATGGCCGGTGGCCGCGAGAACTCGACAGGCCGTCCGGGTAACCCTTCATTCGATGGCGTCTATAAGACGGTCATGATGGATGACAAGGTCTACACGAAATGGGCTTGGGAAATTTCACCGGAAGCGTTCCTTGACGGCATGCACATGCTCAAAGATCGTTACGGCGATGTGAAAATCTACATCACAGAGAACGGTCTCGGTGATGTCGACCCGATCGTGGACGGAGAAATCGTCGACGACGCTCGCATCGAATACATCGAAGGTCATATCCGCGCCGTGAAACACGCTGTCGAACAAGGTGTCAACGTCGCAGGTTACTACGCTTGGTCGGCCATCGATCTCCTCAGCTGGCTCAACGGATATAAGAAGCAATATGGCTTCATCTACGTGGATCACGCCAACGGACTTGCTCGTAAGAAGAAAAAATCGTTCTACTGGTACAAAGACATTATCGCTACTCGCGCTGAAAACCTATAAGGAGGTTCCCCATGAGCCGCTTAGAAACCGTATTTGAAAAATTCACGCCAGGGTTCGTTCGTTTCGCGAACGCCAAGCCCGTCCTTGCTATTAAGGACGGGTTCATCCTGACGATGCCGATGACGATCATCGGGTCATTGTTCTTGCTCATCCTCGCGCTCCCGATTCCAGGCTGGGCCGAATTCATGTCAGGTCTGTTCGGAGCCGATTGGACGCTCCCGCTCACGCAAGTCGTCGGTGCGACGTTTGACATTCTCGCCTTGATCGGTGTATTCGGAATCGCTTACTCGTACGTGAAAAATGAAAAGATCGAAGGCGTACCAGCTGGTATTCTCGGAATCATCTCGTTCTTGATCATCACGCAAGCGTCTGTCCTCTCTGAAGGTGGAGAAACAGTCGGCGGAGTCATCCCGAAAGTATGGACAGGCGGACAAGGTGTCCTCGCTGCCATCGTCGTCGGATTGGTCGTTGGATTTATTTATTCGCAGTTCATCAAACGCGGCATCAGCATCAAAATGCCTGACGGTGTTCCACCGGGCGTATCGAACTCATTCTCAGCACTTGTCCCTGGTCTTGCGATTATCACACTTGCGGTTGCGACATTCGCGACTTTCCAAGCGGTTGCAGATCGTACGTTCACTGAAGTCGTCTATGACGTGCTTCAAGCACCACTTCAAAACTTGACCGACACACTTGCCGGAGCCGTTATCATCATGGTGCTCATGTCAGTCATGTGGTGGTGTGGAATTCACGGAGCTGCGATCATCATGGGTATCATGGGACCACTCCTTACAGCGAACGCGCTTCAAAACCAAGCAATCCTTGATTCAGGTGAAACACTCGTTGCCGGTGAGAACGCGAAAATCGTTACAATTCAGTTCCTCGACGTGTTCACGAAGCTCGGTGGATCAGGAATCACAATCGGTTTCATCATCGCGACACTCATCGTCGCCCGTTCGGCTCACTTGAAGCAGCTCGGTAAGCTCTCACTCGCACCAAGTCTCTTCAACATCAACGAGCCGGTCATCTTCGGGATGCCGATCGTGTTCAACCCGATTATGTTCGTACCATTCGTCATCGTACCTGCGATTGCTTCGTTCATGGTGTACTTCTCAATCCTTTGGGGCTGGGTCGACCCGTTCAACGCGCTTCAAGTGCCTTGGACGACACCACCGGTCATCTCTGGTTTCTTGATCGGCGGATGGCGTGCAGCGCTCTTACAGATCGTCACAATCGCTATGGCCGTAGCCGTCTACCTCCCGTTCGTTCGCATGCAAGACCGCGTGTCTTACGGTGAAGAGTTGAAAGCACAAGAAGACGCAGACAAAGCGTCAGCCTAAGCAAAAAACGACAGCCCTTCTCAGCGATGAGAAGGGCTGTTATATTTAGGGAAACAAGTAATAATGTGGGTGGTCCTCAAACATTGTCTGCTCAGTCGCCACGACTTAGGAATGAGGAAGAATTTCTATGACGAGAAAGAACCTGCACTGGATCGCGTTTGCTATCGCTATTTTGCCTACGTTCGCTCTAGCGATGGCTATGATTGTCGGATTTCAGTTATCAAGAGAAGACACGAGAACTATCTTGTCTATAGCTTACGGGCTATCGGTGGCCCTACTCTTGATTTCTCTTCTTCTACCTAAGATAGTTACTAACAAATAGATAAGGAGTAACTGGATATGAAAAACTACACCCCTAGCTTCATGATCTTATCGAGCGCAGCGCTCGCTTTCGGGCTTGGGTTCAAATCCATCGTCCCGTACGCGATGTTGATCGGCATCGGGCTACATATGATTTTTCTTCTATGTGCCGCCTACTCGTTAGGCAAGTACCGGGCCAATAAATCACAACTCGATTCGTAACGCCATGACACTTACTGTCACGGCGTTTTTTTCATTTGTTTCGTCTTATTACAAATCACTCTCACGTTCCCGGATTGGAAATTCAGCAGCGATGTCTCGCAAGCCTTTTAGGAAGCGTTCCACGTTCGCTACAGAGGTTTCAAAGTTAATATCAAGTTCTTCCGTCTCGTCCCCGAGCGGGTGCTCCAGATGGCCTCGCACGTCCACCTCCTCCCCATCGCCGTCTCTCCTCGTCACCGTCAAGCGGATATACGGTTCTGTCGGTTCGAACTCGACTTCTTGCATGTCACCCGCTACGAACGACTCGAATACCGGTATGTAGTGAGCGACAAGCAGACTGTCGAGCATGATGTCATCGAACGTGATCCGATGGTCCGGTGCATGAAACCCGACCCAATTCCGATGCCACGCCGCATCATGGATGTTGTCGGCGTCAGGATAGGCATACGCATAGCTCTCGACCGTCACATCAATCGTTTCGTCACGCGACGCCAACTTCGTGAGCGCCATCGTCAACCGTCCTTCCTGAGCGAATAGCCGTCAATCTCCTGCAACCGCATCCGTTTCTGATCGACAGCTGCATGAACGATAACCGTCACGCCTGGATTGAGCTCCATCATCTTCTTGATTTTCGTCAAATCGTCGCCTTTGATCTCGACCGGCAAGACGAATTCGCCTTCCTTCAAGTGGATGAACTTGATCTTTCCTTTGTCGTCATAACCTGTCACTTCATACGTTGCATACTCGCGTTTCATCAACATCTCCCCTTCTTCCGAATCAATCTCCACACCGAGATCACGAATTTCCCGTTCCCGTTCAATCCGTTTATTCCGTTCTATCAGTCCTCTCACGCCTAAAAAAGAAGAGAACAACACAAAAAAGATCACGAGGACATTTGAATAGACCACCCCATAGAGCAACCCGTACATAAACCAGCACAGCAACGACATCATCATAAGCGTGGTCGTCTTACCCTGTTCCCGCTCTTGATTCGTTCTATGGTGTGACGCCATCGTCCGTCCTCCTCTCCCTACTTCATACGTTCCCCGCTTGAATCGGTTCCACACAAAAAATCCATCCCTGTAGCGGCAGGGATGGATCCACCTTACGCCTCGACGCTATCCGCGTGTTTGGCTTTATGGTCGCCGATGACGCCGGCGTACCATTTCGCGCTGTCTTTCCAGACGCGCTCTTGCGTGTCGAAGTCGATGTAGAGGATACCGAAGCGTTTCTCGTAACCGAAGCTCCATTCGAAGTTGTCCATGAGCGACCAGAGGTAATATCCGGCGATGTTCATGCCTTCGTCGTTCAAGTCGGATACGGCTGTGAGGTGCTTTTTGACGTAGTCGATGCGTTTATCGTCATGGACTTCGCCGTTCTCAAGCACGTCGTCGTAAGCCGCGCCGTTCTCTGTGATGATGATTGGAAGGTCTGTGTACTCGTTACGTAAGCGACGGATCAGGTCTTTGAATTCGTTCGGGGCGATATCCCAGCCCATGCCCGTCTTGTCGTAATCGGAGTACGCAGCCACCGTCATGAAGTCGTTCGCCGCGCTGAACTCAACGAGTCCGCGGCTGTAGAAGTTGATGCCGAAGAAGTCGCACTCTGTCGAGATCGTCTCCATGTCACCTGGTTTGATGAAGTCGTACGTATGAACATATTTCGCGAACAAGTTCATCATGTCGACCGGATACTGACCTTTGAACACTGGATCGAGGAACCAGCGATTCGAGTAACCGTCCGAGTTGTTTTGTGCGAGTCGGTCGTTCACCGAATCCGTCTTGGCGTAAACCGGTGACAAGTTGAGCGTGATGCCGATTGGTGTCGTCGACTTCAACTCTTGTTTCAACAGTTCGACCGCTTTTCCGTGCGAGAGGAGCATATGGTGCACGGCGCGGACCGCTTCGTTCATGTCGCGATGTCCTGGAGCGTGGACACCGACGTGATAGCCGAGGAATCCGGCACACCATGGCTCGTTGTGCGTGATCCATGAGTCGACGATGCCGTCGAGCTCATCGAAACATACTTTGGCGTAGTCGAGGAACCAGTCGACCGAGTCGCGGTTCACCCAACCACCTTCTTCATGTGCCCACATCGGGAGATCCCAGTGGTAGAGCGTGACGGCCGGCTTGATACCTTCCTCACGGAGGCGTGTCGCAAGCGTCTTGTAGAACGCCATCCCAGCCGGATTGAACTCACCTTTCGCCGGGAAGATACGCGGCCATGCGATTGAGAAGCGGTACGTGTCGACACCGAGCCGTTTGATGTGCTGGATGTCTTCCTCGAAGCGGTGGTAGTGATCGCACGCGACGTCACCGTTATGCTTCTGGAACACGCGTCCGTCGATGTCGCAGAACATGTCCCAAATCGACGGGGTGCGCCCGTCTTCGTTATGCGCGCCTTCAATCTGATACGACGAAGTCGCGGTCCCGAAGACGAAGTCTTTATTGAATTGCATAGTGTGTTCCTCTTTTCTCTATTATTCTTTGACCGCACCGGCCGAGATACTGCTGACGATGTATTTCGACATGAACAAGAAGGCGATCATGATCGGCACGACCGAGATGGCGATACCGAGGTAAAGGGCACCGAGGTTCTCGGCGACTTGCGAACCTTTCAAGAAGCCCATGAGGACCGGCAACGTGTACTTCTCTGGTGAGAACAAGAGCACGAGCGGCATCAAGTAGTTGTTCCATGAGCCGATGAACGTGAAGATCGACATCGTGGCGACGGCCGGCATCATCATCGGGAGTGCAATCGTATGGAAGATGCGAAGCTCGCTCGCGCCATCGATCCGGGCCGCTTCGATCATACTGACGTGCAGCGTGGCCTGGGTGTACTGCCGGATGAAGAAGACGACGAACGGACTCGCGATCGACGGGATGATGAGCGGGATGAACGAGTCGAGAATGCCGAGCGTTTTCGAAATCTCGTAGAAACCGATGAGTCCGAGTTGTCCCGGTACCATCATCATGACAAGCATGAAGATGAACATCACATTTTTCCCTTTGAAATCGTAGAAGGCGAAACCGAACGCTGTCATCGCCGAGAAGTAACCAGAGAGCAATGTGACGAGTACAGCGATGATCAAGCTGTTCTTGAAGCCGTTCCAGATGTTGATGTAGTCACTCAAAATCGCATAGTTCTCGACGAGTGCCGTCCCCGGGAGAAGGGAGAAACCAGACATGATTTCTCCGTTCGTCCGTGTCGCGTTGACGAGCATCATGAGGAACGGGATGAAACAGACGATCGTCAAGACGATCAAACCCGTGTAGATGACACCACGGCTGAGCCATTTTTTCTTTTGCTTTTGCTTCGGTGGATCCACTTGGCGGGGTGTTTCCTCGCGTGGCGGCTGCACTTCGCTGTCGGCGAGCATACGCCGTGATTCTGCATTTTGTTCCATTGCTTATGCTCCCTTCTGCGCAGCGCGTTCTTTGCGGAACATGCCTTTGAAGACGACCGCCGAGAAGACGAGCGTGATCAAGAACAAGCCGTAAGCGACCGCTGACGCATAGCCGTAGTTGTTATACTTGAATGCTTGGTTGTACAAGTAAAGGACCATCGTGTTCAGTGATCCATCCGGTGCACCAATTCCGTCCGTCAAAAGGAGCGGAAGATCGAACAATTGGAGTCCACCGATGAGTGACGTGATCATGATGTACAAGAGAATCGGTTTGAGTAGTGGCAGTGTGACATACGTGAACATTTGCCAACGGTTCGCGCCATCGATATGGGCTGCTTCGAAAAAGTCTTTTGAAATTCCCGACACGCCGGCCATGACGATGATGAACGAGTGACCGAACCACATCCATGTCAAAATGAGTGAGACGGACAGTTGTGCCGTCACCGGTTGCGATAACCAGTTGATCGGGTCAGAGATGATCCCAAGTTTCAAGAGGATCATGTTGAGTGAACCGTGCTGCCAGTCGAGCAAGATTCCGAACAAGAGCGCGACCGAACTAATCGTGATCAAGTTAGGCAGATAGAAGAACGAACGGAAGAACGCGAGGCCCTTCAGTTTTAGACGAAGATCTGAGAACAGGAGTGCCAAAAGCAGTGCAAGACCGATCTGTAAGGCAAAGTTTACTCCCCAAATCTTGATCGTATTGACGAACGCCTCGATGAAGTATGTGTCAGTCAACAGGCGCGCGTAGTTCGCAAAGCCGACGACCTCTTCTCCTTGGCTGCCGGTATAGTTGGTGAAACTGTAGTACAGGGTCAAGAAGACCGGATAAATACTGAATGTCAAAAAGACGACCCAAAACGGGGCAATAAAGGCATAGCCATAGCGGTCTAGTTTTTTCACGTCGTGTTACTCCTTCCCTAGCAACCCTTAAGGGGGGAAGTCCCCCCACGGGTTAGCTGGCCTCAGTCAACTGTAATGTCTGGGTAAGCGTTTTTCGCTTGTTTCTTGAACTCTTCGATCGCTTCTTCTTTCGACTTCTTACCTTCTACATATTGAAGGACTGAAGCGCCGTAGAGCGTGTCGAGCTGTTGGTCATATTTCGTGACGATCCCTGGTGTGATTTCATCCGCTTGGTCAAGGAAGAACTCGTAGTTGTTCTGTCCGCCGAGGAACTCATCGCTGAAGTCGTCTTTGATTTTGTCGGTAACTGGTTTGTAAGCGAGGACGTCGCCTGTCTCTTCAGCCCAGCCAGTCAAGAACTCTTCGTCTTGTGTCATGAGCTTCACGAAATCGTAAGCAGCTTCTTTGTTTTTCGATCCTTCGTAAACACCGAGCCATGTGCCGCCCCAGAAGTACGGGCTTGGACCGTTCGTGACTGCCCAGTCACCGGCTGTGTCTTTCGCGCTGTCTTTCAAGACGCTGTGAAGACCCCATGTTGGAAGGACGTAAGAGAACACTTCTGTTTCCGTTTCTTTGCCGCCTTCTTTAACTTTGATCGGCTTCGACATGCCTTCGAACCAAGATGGTGACCATTCTGGAGCGAGTGCCGTGTATTGTTTCTCCCGAAGTTCTTTCGCGTAGTCCATGTAGTTGATCTTGTCTTCTGTCAACACGAGTTCGTTTTTGTCGTTTACCCATGCTTCTGGGTTTGCGCCTTGTGAGAACCAACGGATCGCGCCTTCGTCTGGGAACATCTTGTAACCTTTTTGCTTCATCTTCTCAGCAACTTCGAAGACGCCGTCCATCGAGCTCATCATGTTGCCGATTTCAGTCGGATCGTCTGTGCCGAGGACTTCTTTCGCTAAGCTACGTTTGTAGTAGACGCCACCTGGTGTCGTTTGCCACGAGAGGGCGCGCACGTTGCCGTCTTGGTCTTTCCCGAGGTCGAAGACGTATGGGATGTAGTCGTCTGAGATTTCATTGACGTTGTACGGCTCATCAGAAAGGTTTTCCCAGTAGCCTGCGTCAACCCATTGCTTGAGGAACGCGATCTCGCCTGTGAAGACGTCCGGTGCCCCAACGCCGCTTTCGAGTGCTGGCTTGAGTTTTGTCGGATAGTCGGCGATTGGAACGATTGTCAATTCAACTTTGACGCCGTTCTTCTCTTCGTATGTTTTGATTGGCTCTTTCAATTCGTCCGTGAACGACCAAACTTTGAGGACGTCATCTTTTGAACCAGACTCAGAACCTGACGTTCCTTCATCGTTTGAGCAAGCGCCCAAGACGCCGACTGATAGTGCCCCGATTGAGAGTAAGCTGACTAATTTTTTACGCATGTGTGAACCCATCCTTTTAAGTGTTTTAGAAAGCGTTTACAAGAAGAGGTAATAATTTGTCGAAAGCGCTTTCGAAAATGCTGAAATAAAATATCGAAAGCGGTTTCGATTTAGGGTGAATGATTTTCGAAATCGCTCTCTTCTCTCCATTCCGCTGAAGCGAACAGAGCGACTTCGAAAGATCATCGTGACTTGTTTACTTTTTGACCGGTGCGCAAGACGCACGTTCAATCAACCGAACTGGGATGACACGACGTTCAGTCCGTCGTTCTTTGGCTGTCATCTGCTCGATAAGCAGCTCGGCCGCCGCTTCTCCGATTTCGTCCGTATCTTGACGAATCGTCGTCAGCTTCGGTGTGATGTATTTGATCATCTCGATGTCGTCATAGCCGATAATCGAGATGTCTTCCGGGACCCGGAGACCGTGTTCATGGACGGCTTCGATTGCCCCGATGGCCATTTGATCGCCTGCGACGAAGACTGCTGTCGGCGGTGCCGGCAGTTGTAATAACTTCTCCATCGCCTGCTTGCCTTCTTCGACCGAGAAGAACCCGGCGTTGACCAAGTAACCTGGTTGAATCGGTAAGTCGAGTGCGTGCATCGCAAGCTCATACCCTTTCACCCGGGCCGCACCGGCGTCAATCGACGAATCTCCGGCGATATGCGCGATATGGCGATGTCCTAACTCGTACAAGTAGTTCACAGCCATGCGGGCACCTTCCGTGTTGTCCGAATAGACGACGCTACAGTTGGCGCTGTCCATATCGACCACGACGATCGGGATATCGCTTTGCATGAGCTCTTGCACTTGCTCGTCCATCCGGTCCGAACAAATAACGACGATACCGTCGACTGCTCGATGTTTGAAATGTTCGAGATAACTCATGTCACGGTTGCGAAGGTTTCGAGAGGCGAAGATTAAATCGTAGCCGTGTTCCTCGGTCGCGTGACGGAAACTTTCAATGATGCCGTTAAAAAATGGATGTTTCATTCCGACTTCGTTCGCTTCTGAGAACATGACCCCGATCGCCCACGATTTTTTCGTCGATAACGACTGTGCGTGTGCGTTCGGCAGATAGTCCATCTCAGCCGCTGCTTGTAATATTTTGGCTCTCGTCTTTTCGCTGACGTCCTTATAATTGTTCAACGCTTTGGAGACCGTCGTAATCGAAAAGCCGGTTTTTTTAGCTAAATCATAAATCGTGCCCATGTCATTCTCCTCTTCCCGAAAGCGCTTTCGGTAATTTGATTGTAGCGCATGAATTTGTAGGAATCAATTCTTTTTCGTGGAATATTTTGAGATTTATTTTCGTACCGTGTTTCTTCTATATTAACGGATAAAATCACTTTTTGTCGTTAGTGTGTCCAGTTTCCACATAATCAAGATCATTATCCTTTTAATCATTCTCCCACTTTAATTTTCCACTCACCTTGAGCTTTCACTTCGAATACGTAAACACTTGAATCATTAAAGCTATAACGTTGAGAACCCGCATATCTCCCTATCTCATTCACAAGCAAATCTGTACCATCTAATAAAACCGCAAAATTCCCTTCCCCTTCATGACTTAGACTAATTTGATATGATCCACTATCGATTTCAAAAAATACAACATCATCGCCTGTACCAACAAATTCTCCAGGAAGACCCTGTAAATCTAAGGGGTAAAATTGAGTTATTTCAATATTCCATTCGCCTTCATGACCTTTGACATTTAAATAATAATCATCTTCCTCTTCAATCCACACGAATGACTTTCCAGAGTACTCGCCTATTTCATTAACTAGTAAATCTACGAAATTCCCTTGTCCATCCTGTAACTCTACTGCAAAGTTGCTATTACCTGAATGAATGCTCTCAAATACTGCAAATCCTTTCAACAATCTAAATGGCTCAGAGCCTTGGTCTCCGGTACCATTTATCTCAGTAGTTAATTCTTTTTGAATTTCACTTATAAAATTATTAACAGTGTTATCAAACTCATTTATTACATCTACTTCAATTATTTCTTCGTCATCATAAACTACTACTACAGATTCATTTTCAATTATTACTTCATCAAAATTCCGACCGTAAACAGTATACTCCTGTTTAACTTCTAAATTGTTGTTGCTAATGTAATCCGTGTAGTGTCCCAGGGGATTTCCTGCTTTAACCTGTAGTAAGAAATCGTCTACACTCGGTTCGATTTGTTCTGGTTCTTCAGCTCCCTCTTCAGTTTCTTCATTCTTTGTTTCAATGTTAGTCGAAAAATTTTCATCATAATTTGCATCAATTGAACTGTTATTTTGATTTTCTATGAGTATCCCAGCAATAAACACCATACATATACCTACTATAAAAATTGACCCTCCTAAAATAATCGGGAAATTAGTAACATCACGCTTAACAAAGTATCGAATCGTTGAAAACAAGGCATAGACCACTCCACCAATCATCAGCAGTAATCCAACAAATGATAAAAAATCTGCAAACACTGGATTCACCTCCATGAATGTATCACCCTACGACAGCCCTCTTACTGAATTAATACCCAAAATCATCCTATAACGCTTTATTAGTTCTATTTTTCCATACAAAAAACCCTACGTTCTAAAGGTAGGGTTGAAAAATTAATGTGTTCTCGTGTACAGCCAGACGAGATTCGTAAATTTCTGTACTTCCGTCTCTCCCGTCTCACCTTTGAACAAACGTTGGAACGGTTTCAGCAACTGTTCAAGGACGATTTTCCGGAGCCGGTCTTGATGGAGCTCATACGTGATTGCTTCGAACAAATCGGCTTGTTCCTCGGTCATCTTCACGTGCTCATGGATGCGCGCTGCCATCCCAATCAACTCATCTTTCGTGACGAGGTTCTTATCCGTCGTCCCCCGCATTTGATCGACAGTGACCGGGTTCAAGATATGTTCTCCGGTGTCGACCATACGCGCCGCCATCAACTCGACGTAGGCGTACAAATTACGAATCAATCGCTGAATCGAGTAGGCCGTGTTCGTGATGCGGAGTGTGAACAGGATATGTTGCAACATCCCGTTGAAGAGCACTGTCAACTCGACCGAATACGGGCGAATCTCTTCCCCGATAATTTCCGTCAGGCGCATGGCGAGCCACTCGATCTCATAGACGCGGTGTTGTAGGACGAGCTTTTTCAATTCAGGCTCATTCGCTGACATAATCGACTCGAACAAGGCGTGTAGGTTCCGCTCCTCGTTCAATTGAATGAGAATCGAAATCTGCTCGATAAAGACGTCCTTGTCGCGCTTGTCACGTCCCATCTGCATCTCAATCCGGCGCTGTCCAGCGTCATAGCGCAAGTTCTCGAGAATGTTGGCGACACAGTCCGTCTTCGAGGCGAAGTAGTTATAGAACGTGCCTTTTGAGATGTTGGCCCGTTCGATGATTTCTTGGACCGACGTCTGCTGCACTCCGTTCTCAATGAACAAAGCCATGGCGACGTCAGCAACTTTTCGTTTTTTATCCTTCATATACTGATTGCTCCGTTCTGTCTGGTTTCTGGCTTAAGTATACCATTTTGAACTAACAGTACAAAATGGTTGATTTATTTGTACGGTGGGTATAAAATCACTACATCGACACTTACTAGTATATAACTATTCAGAACATAAAGGAGCAACTCGTATGAAACCAGAATTCCAAAAGAAACCGCCGTATCTCATGCTCGCGGTCCTCTTTGTCGGGGCGTTCATCGCCTTCCTTAACAACTCTTTACTTAACGTCGCGCTCCCATCGATCATGGTCGATTTGGAGATTGCTGACTACTCGACCGTCCAATGGCTCGCGACAGGATTTATGCTCGTCACAGGCGTGCTCGTCCCAGCATCGGCCTACTTAATCACCCGGTTCTCGAACCGTGGTCTCTTCATCACGTCGATGGCGATTTTCGCTCTCGGGACGGCCATTGCCGCTTTCTCTCCGAACTTCGGTGTCTTACTCGCCGGTCGGATGATTCAAGCGGTCGGGGCGTCGACGATGGGACCGCTCTTGATGAACGTCATGCTCGTCAGTTTCCCACGTGAAAAACGCGGAACGGCGATGGGGATTTTCGGTCTCGTCATGATTTCTGCACCAGCGATCGGACCGACACTCTCGGGCTACATCGTCGAATACTACGACTGGCGCGTCTTGTTCGAAATGATTCTCCCGCTCGCCATCATCGGCCTCGGTCTCGCCATTTGGAAAGCCGAGAACGTCATGGTCCAAAATAAAGAGCAATCGCTCGATTACTTGTCACTCGTCTTATCAACGCTCGGGTTCGGTGGCGTCTTGTACGGTGTCAGCTCAGCGAGTTCAGACGGCTGGGATAACCCAATCGTCTTGACGACGATGATCGTCGGGTTCGTCGCTTTGATTGCCTTCGTCATCCGTCAGCTCAACATGGAGAAACCGCTCCTCGACTTACGGGCATACAAATACCCGATGTTCGCGCTCGCTTCAATCATCGCGATTGTCAACGCCGTCGCCATGTTCTCCGGAATGATTTTGACACCGGCCTACGTACAGAGTGTCCGTGGCATCTCGCCGCTCGACTCTGGGCTCATGTTGTTACCGGGTGCGATCATTATGGGGATCATGTCCCCGATCACAGGGAAACTGTTCGATAAGTTCGGACCGAAGTTACTCTCGATCACAGGTCTCACGATTACCGCGATCTCGACATACATGCTCGCCAACGTCCAACTCGATTCGACGTACACGTACATCGTGACGACGTACACGCTTCGCATGTTCGGGATGTCGATGGTCATGATGCCGATCATGACGAACGGTCTCAACCAGTTGCCGACAAGCCTCAACCCGCACGGAACGGCCATCAACAACACGGCCCAACAAGTATCCGGTGCGATCGGGACAGCAGTCCTCGTCACAATCATGAACTCGGTCACGAAGACAGAGGCCGAGTCGCTCATGACCGGCGTCGACCCAGCGACACTCACCGAGAGTGCGATGGGCGCGTTGACACAGCAAGCGTTACTGTCAGGGATTCAGTATTCGTTCTACGTGGCACTTGGAATGAACCTACTCGCGCTCGTTCTCGCCTTCTTCGTGAAACGGGTCGATGTACGCAAGCTCGACTTCAAGGAAGAAAAATCAGAACTCAAAAAAGCGAATTAATGAATACAACAAGCCGTCCTGTGCGAACAGGGCGGCTTATTTTCTCGGTTATCCTTTTGTAAAACTCAAATCATGCCGACTCGGATGCTCCAGGTCAATCTGTCGAATCTTCCGCTCGTAATGGATCGTCGTGGCTGCCTGGGCAGCAATCGCACCAAAGAAAATGACGAGCCATAAGAGCAAGTTTGACTGCATGTCGTTCTTAAATAAGAAGTAGAATCCAATCGCCCCGAACAACGAGACGGCGTTGCGGCCAACGTACGTGCGACGAATGAACTTCCGAACGGTCCGTTCGTCCGTCAACCGTTGCATGAATCGGCTCTCGCGCCATTCCAGATAGATCAACACAACGAGCCCCGCTACAAAGGCGATTCCATAACCCGTTTGAAACTCGTTCATGACCAATAACGCAAATGAGACTCCGACCGCGATGACGACCGATACGTGCAAGGGCATCCATCTTTTTTGATACAGTTGAATCGTCCGGATCCGTGCTTGTTTCTCCATTCGTAATCACCTCACTTCTATCTTACGTAAGGAAACTGGTTTTTGTTCCCTTTTTTAAGGATTTAGATTATTCTGATTAGAGGAAGATATTGAATGTAGGGGTGAAGGATAGTGACTTGCAACCAAATACGATTGTTTAGCGGACTCGCACTTCTCGTGACGGGCGTCGCTTTACTACTTAAACGTTAACAAGCATTCGGGGCATCTGCCCGGATGCTTTTTTATGTTTCAGGTAAAATAAAAAGATGATATCTAGGACGTGACCGATCTAACGTCCGTTAAGGAGGAATAGTGCATGTCAACTTGGGACAAACGGTTCAATACGGATGAGTATGTATATGGGGAAGCCCCGAATGCCTTTGTGAAGCAACAGGCGCATCTGTTCAAACGAGGGATGCGCGTGCTCGCGATTGCCGAAGGGGAAGGTCGAAACGCGGTTTGGCTCGCGGAACAAGGAGTCAATGTGGACATGTGGGACTATTCGCAAGTCGGTCTCGACAAAGCAAACCGGTTAGCGGAACGTCGCGGGGTCACTCTTCATACTCATCTCGTCGATTTGGCTGAGGCCGATTGGCCGGAAGACGCCTATGACGCCATCGTTTGTATTTACGGACATTTCCCCGACAACGTGAAAAAGTCCGTCTTGGAAGGCGTCAAGCGGGCCTTAAAACCAGGTGGTTATTTTGTGACGGAAGTCTACAGTGAGGCGCAACTCGATTACGGGACGGGCGGTCCGAAACAAAAAGAACTGCTTTATGCGCCCGCTGACTTCTCCACACTAACGGATTCATTCAAAACGATTCACTTTTTCGACGGGACCGTGGAACGGTATGAAGGCGCGCTCCATAACGGCGAATCGGCGGTCTTGCAATACATCGGACAAAAAGCAAGCAGCCTATAAATAAACGAAAACCGACTCGCTAACCACGAGTCGGTTTTGTCATTGTGACATCAATGCCCCCGATACTTTCCAAGCGCACGCATATTCAACAAGTAGAGCACACCGGCGTAAACGATCAAACCGAGCACATACCCCCAAATTCCGGCGAAACCGCTACCGTACACCATCACTTCTTTGATCGCCGTCGCCCCATAAAAGATTGGCATGACATAGCTCAAGTTGCCGAGGCCGTATGGAATCAAGTCGAGCGGGATTAACCCTGAGAAAAACACTTGCGGGATGATCGTGAACGGGATCATCTGGACGACCTGGAGTTCTGAGCGGGCGAACACCGAGATCGTCGCGCCGAACAAGACGGCCGTCCCGGCCATTAGGATCATCACGAGAAACACCCAGCCGATATTGCCGAGCGATGTCAGCCCGAGCACGTAAATCGTATAGAGAACGATGAAGACGGACTGGACGACCGCGAACACGCCATAGCCGAGCGTATACCCTAGAATGACCTGGCCACGTTTGATTGGTGTCATGAGCAATCGTTCGAGCGTGCCGCCGCTCCGTTCTTTGACGAGCGCCATCGCGGATAGAATGAAGACGAAGAAGAACGAGAACAGTGACAAGAACACGTAGCCGAACGAGTCGAACGTCGATTGGCCTTCTTCCCCGTATACATAGTTCATCTCGATATCAGCCGCCGGATTCAACGCCGACAGCGCCGTTTGAATCTCTCGCACCGCTTTCGACGACTTCGTCGACGGTTCTCGGAGCGTGATTGTCGTTCCTTCCTGCGTCGCTTCAAAGATCGCATCGATGTCTTTATTGTCTTCCAAGTACCCGAACGGGTCGTCGACCGTGTCCAACCGGACGTCGAGCGTCTCGGCTTCGAACGCCTCGACGAGTTGCGTTTGTGCGTTCTCATCAAGCACGACGACCGGCACGTAATCCGAGTCACCGAGGAGGAAGTAGACGAGCGTCAAGATGAGGAGCGGCGCAATCAAAATCAAGGCGACACTCCGTTTATCGTTGAGCGTCTGAAAAATGACGCGTTTCGCCAAGTTACGCATGATCCATCCCTCCTTCTCGACCGGCGATGAGGAATAGTTCCTCGACACGACCATTCTCCGTCTGATCCAACAGATGCGGGACGGTATCGTAAGCGATCAAACGGCCGTTATAGATGAGCGCGGCCCGGTCACACTCGAGTACCTCATCCATGACGTGCGTCGAGACGATGATCGTCGTCCCGTTCGCCCGAATCGCTTGAAACTGACCCCAAATCTGCCGGCGCAAGATCGGGTCGATCCCGACCGTCGGCTCGTCTAAAAATAAGACGTCGGGTTGATGGAGGATGGCAATCGCAAGCGAGAGCCGTTTTTTCATCCCGCCCGAGAAGTTACGGACGAGCTTTTTTCGGTCGTCCGTCAAATCGACGAGCGTGAGCACTTCCGTGATGCGTTGTTGGAGCTTCGTTTTACCGAGTTTATAGATCGAGCCAAAAAACTCCAAGTTCGCCTCGGCCGACAAGTCGTCATACAATCCGTCGTTCTGGGGCATGAAGCCGATCTTGTGGAGCATGCCCATGTTCGGCATCTTTGTTTCGCCGATGCGAATCGAACCTTTGTCCGCGGCCAAGGCACCAATCATCAGCCGAATGAGCGTCGTCTTCCCCGAACCGGACGGGCCGAGCAAGCAACAAATGTCGCCTGAGTTGATGGTAAAGCCGACATGGTCGATGGCCAATTGGTCACCGAACGATTTACTGATGTCGTTCAGTTGAATATCCATATTCATTCTCCTTTTCGATGCCTTGTTCGAGTACACTGGATTAATAGACACCGTGTTGGTTTATAGGTTCAGTATAGACCCCAGTCGACAGCCCAACAATCGGCAATATCGGCCATCGTGTCGGTTATCAGACAGTTTTCACTCAAGTGTTGGATAAAGGAGAATATTCAGATGGGACATGAAGATTTACGCATCACACGAACGAAACAATTGATTAAAAGCGCCTTCCTCGAATTGATTGACGAGCATGGGTTCGAAGCGGTCACCGTGAAAGCGATCACCGAACGGGCCGGTATCAACCGAGGCACGTTCTACAGTCACTATGTGGATAAGTTCGACTTGATGGAGAAGTCGATTGAAGCGATTTTCCATGAGGCCGAACTTAAACTCGTCAAAAACCTCCCTCACGTCTTCGGTGAAGAGCGCGGCGAATCATCCTATCAACTGCTCGTCCCGTTCATCCGTTTCATCGAAGACAATAAAATCTTGATGAAACCGCTCCTCAGACCGAACGGGGACCCGCAGTTCCAGGCCCGGCTCCGGTCGTACATGCATGCGGCGCTGTTCCATCGTTCCCCGACGGTCTTGTTCGACGAGACGAAGGCGCTCGTGCCGGCCGATTATTTAGTGTCTTACATCTCGTCGGCCCATATGGGTGTCATTTACGAATGGCTCTATAGCGACCGTCCCGACACGGCCGAGGACATTGCCCGCATCATCTATACTATCACGTTCGAAGGGCCGCTCGTCGCGGGTGGTCTCCGTGCACATTGAAACTTTTACCGTTCCCTCCTGTACGTTAATATTTGGATAAAATACTTCTCAAATGGGTATGTATACGGAGAAGAATGTCTTTGGTTCATAAAAATTAACTGGCGAAAGAAGGGCGGCTCGTCTATGCAAAACGTGAACAAGTCTGTGATTGTGATCGGTGGAGGTCTCGGAGGGATATCAGCGGCCATCTCGCTCGCTCAAAAAGGGTATGATGTCTCCTTGTACGAAAAGAACGACCACATCGGCGGGAAAGTGAATCGGCTTGAACAGGACGGGTTCGGCTTCGATCTCGGCCCCTCAATTTTAACGATGCCGCAGATTTTTGAGAAACTGTTCGCAGGTAGCGGTAAGCGGATGGAAGACTATGTGCCAACCAAGCGGCTCGACCTCGAGTGGCGCTCGTTCTTCCCGGACGGAACGGTGCTCGATTTGTATCACGACTTGGATATAATGGAGCGCGCTAACCCGACGCTGTCGCGGAAAGACATGCGTGAGTATCGCGAACTGTTGAAATATGCCGAGCGCATCTATAAAACGACAGAGAAGAGTTATTTGAAGGAAGGGTTCGAGTCTCCGCGCGAAGCGGTGGCACAGACCGGACTCTTCTCGACGTTGTTCGGCTTCGATTTGACGTCGACGATGTACGACGGGATTGCCAAACGAATCAGCAACCCGCATTTGCGGACGATGCTGTCGTATTACGTGAAATATGTCGGCTCATCCCCGTACAGCGCACCGGCCGTCCTCAACATGATGATTTACATGCAGCACGCGCAAGGCTGCTGGTACGTCGAAGGCGGGACGCATAAACTGGCGGAAGGATTGACGAAACTCGCTGAAGAGATTGGTGTGAAGCTCCATACCGGGCAGGGCGTCGTCCGGGCCCATACGTTGAACGGTCAACTGACGGCCATCGAGCTCGAGGATGGACGGCTTCGTTCAGCTGACTATTTCGTCTCCAACATGGAAGTCATCCCGTTCTATCAAAAGATGGTCGAGGCGGATGAACAATTCGTCGACAAGCTCGTCGAAAAGTATGAACCGGCCAGCTCCGGCTTCGTGCTCCACCTCGGGGTGAACAAAGAGTACCCGGCCCTCGGCCACCACAACTTCTTCTTCTCGGAGAACTTGCATGAACAGATGGACAAGATTTTCGAGCAGCACGAGTTGCCGGACGACCCGACGATTTACTTGGTGAACGTCAATAAGACCGATCCGACCCAGGCACCGGCCGGGCACGAGAACATCAAAATTTTGCCGCACATCCCGTACATCCAAGACAACCCGTTCACGCCAGAGGATTACGCCGCCTTTGAAGAGCGTGTCCTCGATAAGCTCGAGCGGATGGGCTTGGACGGGTTGCGCGAACACACAGTGACGCGCGACGTCTGGACGCCGCATGATATCGAGCGGACGTACGGCTCGGATCGGGGCGCGATTTATGGGACCGTCGCCGATAAGAAGCAGAACGGCGGCTTCAAGCATAAGAAGCAGAGCGAATTGTACGACAACCTCTACTTCGTCGGCGGCACGGTCAATCCTGGCGGCGGCATGCCGATGGTGACACTGAGCGGCCAGCAAGTGAGTGATAAGATTGCGAAACGTGACAAAGTGAAATGATTTTCTTCAATCCCTCATTCGATGTGAGGGATTATTTTTTTGAAACTTTTTCCAATCATCTTCCGTATATTGTGCTACGATACAACAATCAAACCAAGCGGAGGAACAGGATGCATCAAATCACAAGTTATTTCTTTATGTATGCCAAAGTTGTCGTCACCGATAAAATTCCATTCATCTGGACGCTCGGGATCCCACTCATTATCGCCTTGACGCAGTCGTTTTCAGATATCCGCCAAGCGACGACAGCGGAATACTACCCAGGGCTCTCTTATTTCTGGGTGTATATTATTCTTGCTACATATGTGAACGGTGTCGGTATAGAACTCGCTCGAATGCGCGAATATGGACTGATGAAAACGTACGTGATGATTTCCGGGAACAAACTGACGTATGTCATCGCCGTCATCTTAGCACAGCTATTATTCGCCTCCATCAGTCTGCTTTTATTCACAACGGTCGTCACACTCGTACACGGGTTCTTCTCGTTCAAGTTGATTGCAACGTCTCTACTCGTATTGATCGGGAGTATCCCGTTCGCGGTTGCTAGTGTCGCCATCACGGCACTTCCAGTGAAAGTATCGAGTCTCGGGACGTTCGCGAACATTCTGATGTTTCCGCTCTTTTTATTGGCAATCAACTCACCTGATCAATGGTTCAGCTTCCTCAACCCGTTCTACGCGCTCCATGAATTCGCGCTCGGATTGCTGCACCTGACTACTCAAGTCGAACTCTCGTTTGGAGTATGGGCGACATTCCTTTCCGTACTCGGTTACTTCATCATCGGTGCGATTGCGTTGAAACGCTTCAGTCTCGTCTCACTCATCACACGCTAGGAGGTTCTTATGCACGTACACCAACTTACTTATCACTATCCGAAAGCGACGCGTCCTGTGCTCGACGGTGTCTCGTTCACACTGCAACCGAATAAGCTGAATGTCTTGATCGGACAAAACGGTGCCGGGAAGACGACACTCTTTGATTGTATGACCGGGACACTTTCAGTCGACAAAGAATCACTCGAACTCGTCCCGACGGCGGACATGTTGTATTTGACACAACTCATGTATAACCATCATGAGTTGACCGGAAAAGACCTCGCCTACTTTATCGGACGGTTATCCAAACGTCCCGATTTCAAAAAACTCGAGTCGTATGTGAACGGACTCTCGACCGCTCGAGAGCAAGAGCTGTTCGAACACTTATGGAAGATGAAACTCGGGAAAATGTCTGTTGGGGAGCGGAAATGGTTGTTCGTGACGTTGCTCGCCTCGGTCAAGCGCTCCCTCTATCTGTTCGATGAACCGACGAGCGGGGTCGACCCGGCATCACGGATCCACATCATGCGGCGGTTGCACCGTCTCGTCCAAGACGGACGGACGTGCCTCATCTCGACGCATCAACTACACGACCTTTCGCAATTTGACGCACATGTCATCTTCCTCCACGCGGGACGTGTGTTATACGAAGGTGACTTCCAAGACTGGTTGCGCGCCTCAGGGACGACCGACCCGGACGAGGCGTTCGTCGCGATGGTCGAAGGAACGACGAATGATGTGGCGGTGACACGATGACCGATTCATTTTGGGAACGACACCGCTTCAAGTTCTATACGATTGGTATGGTCATCTGCGGTATATTGGTAGGTATGTTTTCATAAAAAGAAGCATCTGACATGACGTCAGATGCTTCTTTTAGTTGCCTGAACTCGATTTTCCGACAATCAGCTTCAATACAACAATGATTCCGCCTAGCATGACAGCAAAGGTACCAAGTGACCAGAGCATGTCCAACACTCGTAGATCCATCGTATTCGTCCTCTCCTTTTAAAAATTATTTAGATTCAAGATTTCATTCACATCTTCGGTGTATATCGAATCGATTTCAAATACGTCGGTCCCTTCCATCCCACGAGTGAAGAGTATCTTGTCATCATCTAGAACCCAAACGTTCACCATTGCCTCCATCGTCGACTCAGACCGATTGTTCACTGTGATAACGTAGTCGGGCAAACCTGTAACTTTCGCTTCAGACAAAGGACTCGTCTCAATCAACTCGAGAAATCGCCCAATTTCCGCCTCGTCCGTGAGCGTATCGCCAGAATAAACGATTGTGCTTTCATCTGCATACGTCCCGACGACAAGTTCACGACCGTTTTCATTACATGCATTTAAAAATAGTAGCCCGACAATTAAAAAGAAGACTAGTCTTCGTCTCATCCATCCGCACTTCCCTTTGGTTTACTTGAACCGATCTTTAGATGCGTCGCGATGCGCCATCCGCAGCTCATGATTCGTCACGTGCTCCGGGTCAATCAGCTCGATTTTCCGGTTCACCCACACCGATAAGAAGATGAATGGGATGAATAAAGCGAGCAACATGATTGCGAAGAGGACGAGTGACCCTTCAATCGCCCAAGCGATGGCGATAAAAACGCCAAGCAAGATGACGTTCGCGAGCACAATCCCGAACTCGAGTCGCACGAATTTTTGATAACGCGCGTCGTCATTGAATGTGAGCAGCAACTTCATCCGATGCCATGCCCGATAGAGACTTGGCAGCTGCGTCGCCATGATGATGATGGCGAACGTCGCGAGGGTGATGTCTTGGGTGAAGATGAAATAAAAGGCGATTCCTAAAATTGCGAACGTGAGCAAGAGCGCCGTCCGGTTCACCTTTCGGTCGTTCTCGACCATTTGTTTCAGCCGTTCATTTTTATTAACCATAGTTAGGTACTCCCATCATGATGACTTTCGTTTTTCGCGCTCGAGTTGCGCCTTGCCGAGCTCCGTCGCGGTCACATGCTCCGGGTCAATCATTTTCAACTCACGGTCGATGCGAATCCCAAGCGCCAAGAACGTGATCAGACCGACGATAACGACGATGACGAGCGTGAGTAGCGTGATCCACCCGAGCATCGAGCTAGCAATCAACAATAAAAGAAACACGATGTTCCCGACGGCCAAGCCGAACTCGGACCGGACTTTCTGTTGGTAGCGAGCGTCGTCGTTGAAGGTGAGCAGCAACTTCATCCGATGCCACCCTTTATACAGCACGGGCAGCTGTCCGACCAAGATGATCGGCAACAGTAAGAGGACGTCCGTCGCCCAAAAATAGATGATGAACAGTGCGATGATTCCTATCGTCGGGTACAGCATTTGTTTTTGTCGCTTTCGATCGTTCTCCATCATGCGTTCAAGTCTTATGTTATGGTCAACCATCCAATCCCCCTAATCAAATCTCGTTACCTTCTTTTACGAAGGAAGAAGGTAACAGGTTTCACATTTTGTCCCACCCTCTCTTCAACCGTTCTCGTTTCGTAAATCCAATCAAGCTATCTGTGACATGCTCGTGATCGATCCGAAGCAAGCGGGTATCGAGCCATGTCTCAACCACCAACATGCCTGCAATCAACATCGCTGACAGTCCACTGAATACCGGCAATGCGAAGTATCCTGATACATACCCGCCCATCAAACCGAGCATGACCCATAACATCGCAATCGCGATGACGCCTTTCGCCCGAATCAATCGTTGGTAGGAGCGATTTTCATTGAACGTCACGGATACGCGCGTCTTCTGCCACGCTACGTGACTGAGCGGGACAGCCGTCATCATCAAAAAGACGAACATCGCAAGCACTGGCAATGATGCATTGGTATAAATCCACCACCCCAGTCCTAGCCCTGCCGCGGCGGCCCACAACAATTTAAATGCACCTTTTTTTGGGAAGCATATATAATTGCTCGATTCGTTCTTCTCGTGTCACCATA
The DNA here is from genome assembly GCF_018618115.1 of Exiguobacterium sp. s16. NCBI lineage: Bacteria > Bacillati > Bacillota > Bacilli > Caryophanales > Exiguobacterium > Exiguobacterium sp. s16. Next base: position 57,707 of record NZ_JACSLM010000007.1, read on the forward strand.
ATCTGTTCCTCCTTGAAACCAATTCGGACCGTTCACCGTATATACGAATAGCATACCAATAATTAGGAGGTATTTCGATGGATATTCTGATTTTAGCCATCCTACTCGGCATCGTCGGCTTCATTGTGACTCGTTCCTATACCATCTATCCGTCATCGTTCGGAGACCGTTCACCCGTCCAACCACGCGCCTCGATCACGACAAAATGCCCGCATTGCCAAACCGTCGTCAAACGGCAGGAACACGGGCAGACTTGTTCAACTTGTCGGAAATCGTTTTAGACGACTTGCTTTGCTTTTTGGTGGACCGTCTCTTTTTTCCCACTCAACTGGAACAACAGCACCCCGCCGACAATCAACACGATGCCAAGCGCTGTCTTCCACGTGAACGGGATGGCTTCGAGCCCGAACCAGCCGAGCGTATCCCAGAGGAGCGCGAATAGAATTTGCGACACCATGACGATCGAGATGGCATGGCTCGGTCCGAGCTGTTGGACGCCTTGCGTCACGCTCATGACGACGCCGACCCCGATGATGCCGCTGAACCAATACCACGTCTCCATCCCCGTGACGGCGAACAGACCCGCTCCTTCACTGATCAATCCGACGAACAGTGACGCCAGGAAGCCGAGGGCGAGCACGAGCGTCGTCGTCGCCCACACCCCGACCCGTTCTTTCACTTTGGCGTTAAACGTATTCTGCACACAGACGAGCATGCCGCCCATAACCGCGAGCATCATTCCAAGTGCCATGACGTGTCCTCCTCATTCATAAATACTCTCCCCGGTGACGGCAATCAATCCGGCGCGATCAACGATGGCAATCGACCGACGATCCCGTTCAATCAATCCCTGTTCGACGAACCGCTTAAGTGTCCGGTTAACGTGGCGATAGCTCGTCCCAATCAAGTCGGCGATGTCGGTCAACTCATCTACGGTCGACCCGAGTCTCGTCTCTTCCGGTGTCATCGACAACAGATAGCTCGCGAGCCGCACATCGACCGGATAAAACAAGTTGAAACTCATCGACTGCGACTTCCTCTCAAACTTCTTCGTGATTCCTTCCAGCAAATAGTGGAGCCACGTGACGTCTTCCTTGGCATGACGCGCGAGATCGTCGAAGCGGACGACGATCATCTCGACCGGCGTGACCGCCTCGACCGTGTTCAAGAACGGTGTACGTCGGACGTACTCGATGTCGCCAATCAAATCGAGCGGATATTTGAACGACAAGACGAGCCGTTTCCCGGCCGCTGACGTGTGGGCCACCCGAATCTTTCCACTGACGAGAAAGTGGAGCTGCTCGGCCTTAGCGCCTTGGATGCAAATCGCCTCACCTGTCGCGTAACGGACGAGCTTAAGTTGCGGTCGAACGGCTAATGGGAGCACCTCATCCAACCCATACCGCTTCATATAACGGTCAATCTGTTCCATCGCACGTCATCCTTTCAATACGAGAATCCCGACAATCATCATGACGACCCCGAGCAGTTGCGTCCGATTCAAGTCACGGCGCAACATCCCGAACCAGCCGCGCCAGTCAATGACGAGCGCAAGGGCGAGTTGGGCGATTAAAAATAATGAGATGGTGAGCGTGACGCCGAGCTCATGCACGGCCGTCATATTGCTGAACAAGATGAACGCAGCGAACGCTCCCCCTGACAAATAGAGCGGCTCGACGCGGTGCATCTGTGTATACGTTTTGTCGCGAACGACGAGCATGATGACGAGCGCAACGAGAAATCCTGTCAATTGCGTCAACGTCGCGGCTTGCCACGTCCCGATACTTGAACTGATGCGAGCGTTGGCGACACTCTGAAGCGTCAAAAAGAAGCCGCCGCTGATGGCGAACAGTACTCCGCGCATGTTGTCTTCCTCCCTTACGATAAACGAATCAGCATGATCCCGATGACCATGACGAGTAAACTGACGAGTTGAATCCCAGTGACCGAGTTCTTGGCGGCACCGAACCAACCGAAACGGTCGATGAGCAAACTCCCGCACAGCAAGCCGACAATGACGATGACGACGGCGATGCCGGTCCCTACCATCGGTACGATCAAGACGTTCCCGCCGATGAACAGTGCCCCGATGATACCACCGAGCCAAATCCACCACGGCTGACCGCGTAGTCCACGCCATTCAACGCTCGGCCGCAAGACGAGCAAGATGAGCAGTAACGTAACCGTCCCGACGACGAACGAGACGAGCGCCCCTTTCAAAGCTGATTCGAGCACCGTTCCTAAATAACCGTTGATGGCCGTCTGTGTCGCGCTCATCATCCCGGTCCCGATTCCGACGAGGCGCCAGACGTTCAAATTGCCGGTTCCCCTCTGCGATGTGGCGACGAGTTTACCGCGGCGACGGTTAATCCAGTCCGTGAGCGCGACCGTGCCAACGACGCCGAGCAAGACGAGCAGTGCCCCGAACACGCGCCACGGTGTGAGGACGTTGACGGTTGAATTGAACCAACCGAAGTGGTCAATCAAGAGCCCCATCAATATCTGTCCGAAAATCGGCATGATGACGGTCTGGACACTACCGAGCCTCGGGAACAGCAAAATGTTCCCCGTTAAAAAGATGACCCCCAACAAACCACCCGACCACATCCAAAGCGGTTCTCCTTGGAAAATGGATGATTCGATCCCGAATGACTGCCCGGTGAGCAGTAACGTGAGTGTTAAAAACGTCGTCCCAATCGCGAATGACAGGAACGACGCGACAAACGGTGACCCGACGATGGTGCGCAGACGTGAGTTCACGCTCGTCTGCATCGGTAACAAAATCCCGATGACGAGTCCAATTACAATGGCTAACATAGTCTCTTCCTCGATTCTCTCTATATACTGTTGTACGTGTTAAGCTTACTCCCCACACACTTTAGCATAAAGGACCGATGTCCTGAAATGTGAAAAAAGACGAGTTCCGACTATCAGGAACTCGTCTTTTGGTGTGTATGCCGCTCAGTTTTCGCTTCGTTGAATATCCGATTCGTGACGTGGTGTGTATCAAACGTCAGCACCACTCGGTTGACCATGTATGGGAACAGCAAACCGCCGATCATGCCACCCGACAAGATGGTCACTAGTGTCCAAATGTTAATGACGCCAGTATGATAACAAGCTAGCGCACAGAGAACAATGAGAAATGCGAACCACTGCACGGCATAATCTGCATACACCCAGCGCCGATACCGAGACTCGGGATTGAAACTGAGCAACAGTTTCGTCTTCCTCCATTCGACGCACAGTTGCGGCAAGTACAGCGCGAACACGATCAATGGTAAGTAAATCGATGTCTGATAAGAGATGAACGCGACGACGATGAGGTTGAAGAAGAGGCCCCAGTAGCGCCAGTGCCACGTCGCATCGTCGTGTGCGAGCAATAAATCAATCCGTTCTTGTTTCGTCAACATCTTCATAGCAATCCCCTCGCCGTTGCCAATTCAGAGCGGACCGGTTGAGCTGCATCTGCGCTTTGAACAGTTTCATTGAAGCGTTTATACAGAAGCGGCAACAGGAAGGCAATCCCAATGACGAGAACCCACGTCCACCAAGGGGCCACCAGTTTATAACTCGCCACGCTACCGACGATGAAGACGTACCATCCGCTTAAAATCCGGTAGACATTCCGCGTCGCCATTCGTGCTCCGCTTTGATCGGATAGACGAGCAAACGTCTCCCCTTCTTTCAGCAAATACACGATTGAACCGCTGGCGAACAAACCCATCAACCCTAAGCCGACCCACCAAATATGATCCGCGAGCAACGTGACAAACAATAGTCCAGGGACAGGAGCGAACATCACGTCTCGTCGCCGCTTCCATTGCTCACGGTATCGGTTCATTTCGTCAATCCGTTGTTGTTTCGTCATACGATTCCATTCCTTTTCTAATCATTGATTCCGTCAAGACGACGTTTTAACTTCTCGCGATTGGCTTTGGCCAGCATGTTCGACGTGACGTGTTCCGGGTCGAGTTTGAGCAGTTTTCGATCGATCCACAGTGGTAATAAGACAGAAGGTGGTGCCCCGATGACCACCGCCCACATCAACACGTCCGGATGGATCTGTCCCGTTAAAAACAGTGCGATCAGACCGAACAATAAGATGAACGTGAAAACGAGTAAAGAAAACTGTAGCTTAATGAGACGGCGATACGTCCAGTCATCATTAAACCGAAGATAGAGGACGGTTTGTTTCCATTCGAAAAACAACGTCGGGATGAGACTGACCACCGCAATCACGCCAGAATAAGTCGTCTGCATCATGAAATAGAGCGCGCTCACAAAGATGACGACACTGCTTCCAATCATAAAACGACGATATGTCGTGTTGATTTGTAACAACGCTTCAGTCCGGGCTTCCCTGTTCATCGAGTACCTCCTCAGTCTCTGACGTTGTCGAGTCGAATCTCACGCAGCATCGGATGCTCCGGGTCGATGTCACTCAATCGCTCGTCTTGTTTTCGAATCAAACGGTAGCCACCGTATAGTACACCAACTGCCACAGCTAATATCCAGGCGTACATCCAACCGAGGTTTAGCGTCAGCGCAAACGATAAAATGAATACAACGAACAGCGCAAAGACAAATCCGTTCCGACGGGCGATGATGATTTTGGCATCTTCTCGCTCGGTCAACTCGGTCTCGACTCGGTTCGCCTTGAAGAAGATTCCTCCCAGCAGCAAGAGACAGACGAGTACGCCGGCCACGTACCAACCGTTCCATGAATCCGACTGAATCAATCCGACGAGACAAAACACCATCGGAAACGTGAGCAGACTTTGAAGAACGGCCGTCTTTATATTGGTTTTATAAATCAGATTGATACGTTCTTGTTTGGTCATCGAATCCCCCCTTAAAAGCTTTCTCGTTTGACGTCGCGACGCCTCGGTTGTTGGGGATCGATCCGTTTTACTTTCTCATCAAGCAGGCGTTCGACAATTACCAGTGCCAACGCTGTAAGGGAGAAGATGAAGAATGGGACCCAACTGATTGTTTCGAGCTTCAAGAGCAACGGGAAAAACAAACAGCTGAAGACAACCATCATGTAGTCGAACACATATTGAATGTGGATGACCCGCTTCGCTCGAATGTGGTCTGTGAAACTGCTCATGAATCGACTTTCCCGCCCAATCATCACGCCGTACGCCAACAGCGACACGACCATCAAACTTCCGTACATGAGCGATCGTGTCTCAGTTTGCAGATAGAAGAAAAGCAATACCCCAACCGGAATCGCAAAACCGAGTCGTACGAGAAGCCATTTCCGGTTTGCGGTAACCATTTGCTTCAAACGCTGATGTTTATTCATAAGCTACTCCTTTAATTGTGATGGACTCACACGCTAACCTCGTGTCTTTTCAACCTCATCATGTGAATCTCGTACGTTGAATCTCGCGACGAGTCGGTTGTTCTGTATCCATCCAGCTCAACTGTTGATCGAGTTTATGCTGCGTAAACCAGATTAATGCGCTGCCACTGACGAATAGAAGGAAAGGAATCAAGTTGGTCAGGATATTCAGTCGCATCATCATCGGAAAAATCACGGCCATCATGACGACGAACAAGTAATCGAGTTGATATTGGATACCGATCACCTTCTTCGCTTGATCATGCGCCGTTAATGCTTTGACGAAGCGCGCTTCCCTCATAAACAAAACACTTGCCGCACTGGTCAACGATAGAAGGAACGCTGCCATAATCATCGGTGAGCCTTGCGACTGTAAAAAGTAATAAACGAGCACACCGGTCGGAAGGGCGAAGGCGAGCCGTAACAACATCCACTGTACATTCATTTGTTTCACGCTATGTAATCGTTCTTGTTTACTCATCTCATTCACCTCTTAACTAACTATACGGTTTTCAACGAAAAAAGTTCCGTTTTTTTACAATTGTTTTGTAGTAGCCGACTCGCTTGACGAACCAGTCACTTCGCTTTATAGTTTAGTTAACTTAACTATATTAAAAGGCAGAAAGACTGAGGTTTTCTTTATGAATTTGCTACAAAATCCACGCTTCGTATTCACGTGGTTATCCGGCATGACGCTCACGCTTGGCTTTTCGATTTTCTTCTTGAGCGTATCCTGGCTCACGATTGATGTGCTGAAGCAACCCGCCCTACTCGGGATTATCATGACCGCCGTCTCATTGCCGCGTGTCGTGATGATGATATTCGGCGGTGTGTTCGCCGACCGGTTCCAAAAGAGTCGGCTCTTATTTTTGACGAACCTCGGGCAAGGTCTTCTCATGGTCGCGGTCGTGGCTCTCCATCTCGCGGACGCATATTCAGTGTTCGCCTTGATTATGATCTCCATCGTGTTCGGACTACTTGACGGCATGTCCTATCCGGCGTTGTCTTCTTTGATCCCGTCGCTCGTCAAACAAGAAGAGTTGCAGCGTGCCAATTCGCTCTTCCAAGGGACGCTCGAGCTCATGTTCGTGTTCGGCCCGTTCCTCGCCGGTGCCTTACTCACATGGGGCGGCTTCGGGCTCAGCTTTGGGACGGCGGCCGTCTTGATTTTCATCGCAGCTATCTTGATTATGCCGCGCTTGATTCGTGACTCAATCCCTCTCGCCCGTGCCATGTCGCTCGGTCATGTCATCTTTGACTTGAAAGAGGGCATCCGTTACGTCTCGAGCACACCGATTTTACGGAGTGGAACGCTGTCGATCGCCATCGTCAACTTGTTCGTCATGGGACCGCTCATCATGAGCATCCCGATTCTCGTCGGTGAACGGGGCGGCAATGCGTTTGACTTGAGCCTGATTGAAGGTGGGCTTGCTGTCGGGACGTTCGCCGCAAGTTTTCTCGTCCTGTTGTTCCGCTCGGTCCACCGTGGACGCTTCGTCTTCCGCGTCCTGTTTTTGACGCTTGGGGCCTTCTTCCTCTATACGCAGGCGCAATCCATCACGCTTCTCGCTTTGGCTGCGGCCGCGAGCGGATTCATGTTGATGCTCGTCTACTTGCCGACGGTCACACTCATGCAAGAACATAGCGACCACGACAAAATCGGACGCGTCATGAGCATCATGGCGCTCGCCGCATCGGGACTAGAACCGATTGCGTTCGCTGTCCTGTCGATTTTGGTCGCCCTGGCCGTACCAATTCAAACGTTGCTCATCTCATTTGGTATAATCGGATTAGTATGCAGTATCGTGTTATACGTGCGGAGCCAGACGTTCCGTGACACGCGATGAAAGGAGAACGACGATTGAATGATACACGCAAACAGCAAGTCATCGAGATGTACCGTCAAATTGACGAGCTCGACTTGTTGTTCACCAAATATTTTACCGAGTTGAACGAATTCGAACTCAGTTACCAGCAAGAACAGATGTTACTTCTGTTCAAACGACAAGACACATGGACGACGACCGAGATTGCGACGAAGATGAATATCTCGAAAAGTGCGGTCAGCCAAGTGCTCAAAGTGCTCGAACAACGTGAGTTCGTCCAAAAAGAGAAGAACCCGGACAACTTACGTGAGAGTTTCATCCGTCTCGGCCCAATCGGTATGGCATATTCGAAACAAATCGATGCGATTGAAGAACGGCTCGCCGAAGAGATGTTCTCCGTGCTCGAAGATGATGAGATGACGATGATCAATCGTTCGCTCGCGCTGATGATTAAAAAGTTCAAATGAAAAATGCGTATCGTCCCTGACTCGGGAGGATACGCATTTTTGGTTAGAGTTGATTGACGACACGTTCCGCTGCCCGGAGCGCGCCTTCGATATGACCGCCGAACAAGGAGTCCGTCTCCGTCCCAGCGAGTGATAGCATTCCTTCCCAAGCTGAATCGAGCGCGATCGGCTGATATACAGGGAAGTCGGTCAACGGCTCCCCGTCTTGGACTGTGGCCGTATGCCGGTCGCTCGACCAATCGACGTATAAGACGTCACGCGGTTGGCGCGCCTCTTCCCCGAACAGTCGCACGAGTTGATCGATGACGCGACGATTCAGCTCGTCCCGGTCGAGTACCGAGCGTTCGGCAGCAGATAACCGGAAGAAGCCGAATAACGCGGCCAATCCGCCCGGTTGTGAGGCGTCATGAATCTCCTGCAACACCCCGGCCCAGCTCATGCCTTGACCAGATTGACCACTGTCTCGCCAAAACGGGCGGTCATACACGGCGAGTACTTTCGCCTGTCCAGCCATCCAGGTCGGAGTGTTTGCCAGCTTCGACTTCGTCGTTTCAGACAGTTCCGGTTGGAAGCTGATACGTGAGACGAGTCGTGGCGTGATGGCCATAATGACGTGTGTGAAAGCTTGGGACCATCCTGTTTCGAGTTCAATCGTTACCTCATCTTCGGTCTGTTTGATCGAGGTGACCGTCGACTCGAGTTGAATTGTCCCTGCCGGTAGTGTCGAAGCGAGCGCCGTCGTCAAGCTGGCCATGCCCCCGACGAGTCGCATCGATGGAACAATATGACCTGGCGGGAGCGTATGGCGTTCGATGACACCGAACTGGCGCTCGAGCATCAAATCCCCGGTCGTGTGTTGAGAGAACGTCGGGAGACCGAGTCGTTCGATCAGTTGCGTGATTGTCGTCTCCGTCTCTGGCCAATACCAGGTCGGACCGAGGTCGAACCCGTCATGGCTCAACACCCGTCCCCCGATACGGTCACGCGCCTCGAACACGGTGACGTCATAGCCTTTCTCAGTGAGGAGCGACGCGGCATATAAGCCGCTCACGCCCGCCCCGATGATGGCGATTGATTTGGTCATATACATACTCCTTCTCTATACGTGGTGCTCCCATTATACTGAAAAAGACGAATATACATAATTTGGGCGCACCGCTCAGGAAAGGGCGTTACGACGTGAAGCGTTTCTTCTATTACATCTTATTTCCTTACATCTTGTTGATGCGAGGATTATATCGATTTATCAAAACGGAAAGTACAATGTCTTATGCATTCATGCTGATCTTTGTCCCCGTCCATGTCCTCATCATCGGATATGGCCTCCAAGTGTCGCTCTTACTAGAAACCGTTTTTAGAATTTATCTTTTGGCAGGATTGTTCACCCCAGTGTATTACTTCGCATCCGATGTCAGACGCAAACGCACTAAACCTGGCTACATCCCACACAATGAGCGGTGACGTTTTTAGAAAGGACTTACCACCATGCCTTATACAGTCAAGACGCTACTTTATCCGTTCCTTGTAGGCATTCGCCTGTTTTCTCGATTTCGAAGAGGTAAAACATTCATGTATTTTCTTACCTTGCTATGTATGTTCCTATTCGAGGGATTATTGTTTTTTGAAATCATCTATATTCCCAGTTTGCTCAAGTTATTGATTCAACTATATGTTTTGGTAGGAATGCTTTATGTCGATTGTCACTTTGATGATTTAGACCGTAAGGAGTCACTTTGATCGATGACTGTCATCGTGGAAGGAACAACGATCCATACTGCTAAATCAACTTACCCAACCAGTCATCTTGCACTTCTTCTGACTCCATGCCTCGCTCTAAGTCATCTATGATTTCACTGTTTGGAAAATAGAGGCGCAATACAAACAGACTGTCTGTAATCGTCGATACAAAACTTTGATCTTCGACGTTGATAGTCAAATACGCGCCTCGAATCATCCGTTTGACGAGTGACCGTTTTTCGTTTCCCGTCATACGTCTTGCCTTCAATTTCACTTGCGCTTCTCGTAACTGATCGAACAAATCTCGATTCAACGCTCGGCTGATGCGCTCGTCCGGTTTCATGTACGGAAAACGATGAGACAAGTCAGTCCCGTCAACACATGCACACATGTGACGTAACCAAAAGCCCCATTCAACGTGATTAGTGGGCTCAAGCACTGTATCCAACAGCCCGATGTCATAATCAATTTTGATTACTTCCGGATGTTCCTGCAACAGAAGCATAGTCCGTCGCTTTAATACGTCAACGTCCACTTCCCGTTTGACGATGACCGTCACGTCTAAATCGGACCGTCCGGCCACAGCAGTCCCACGACCGACGCTACCGTATACATATACGCTATGTAGCGCTTCTGCGAATTCTTCTCGCAACAACTGAATCACTGCATCGAGCACTGGCCGAAACATCGGTTGAATCCGTGTCACGTCTGTTTGATTGATGACGTAACCCGCCTCGTCTGTACCTAGTCGCGTTGGTCGCTCCATCACACACCCTCCTCAATAAACGTCGTCACGTCGAGCACTTGCTCGAGATCAACCCGATCGACGAGATAGTGATATTTCGTGTTCGTCTCTGGGTACTCCTCGACAATCGATTCGCACCAGTCGCGGTCGAACATTTTCTCCCACGATTGTTTCAACTCTTCTTCGCTTTCGGCTTCCCGATCTTCAAACGAGAGAAAATACCGATTCAACGCGAACGTCCAGTAACCGGCCTCGACTGCGAGCACATGTGCGTCCGGCAGCTCAACGGTCAGCACGACGCCCGGTTCTCCAGGTTCCAAGTAGCCACCCCGTGCGACGTCTGGCCTTGTTTTGCTCAACCAAACTGGATAGTTTCCACGAAGCGAAATTTTCGTCCGTTGCTCATATTGTCCCGCGAGCCAGTCGTAAGCAGGGCGATGATACGCGTAGTCCTCGTCTTGAAAAATTCCAAAGTTTGGGTCGCCAAACAAGTAGCCACATGCATTGGCGGCTTCCCAGGCGCCCGCATGTTGATATGTATAGTAAATGGCCATAGGTCCACCCCTTTTTAAGAAGATACTGTTAGCATAACTGACCTGCTGTTTCCTTATCCATCATGGGAATCGTTTGGGTTTGTCTGAATTTGGAAGTATACTAGCCGTATGGATTACATAAAGGAGGAAAAAGCATGAATGTTTTAATGACGTTACTATTTAGTTTATTGGCAATACTTGTCCCACTCGCGTTACTCATCGCGGTCATCGTGATGATTGTTCGATTTATCGGTCGCTACGAGAAGCGGGCGGACGCGCGACTCGAGTTGGATCGTCAAACCGCGGCTCATCAGCAACAACAGTTCGACGTCTTAGTGGAGCGCCTCGAGCGAATCGAAGAAAAAATAGAGACACGCCCTTAATGTCGACATCACTCACGATGTGGACGAACAACAGCTCAGTTATGAGTTGATCATCCATAACCCGCTCACCAATGCTTACAGTTTCGATATCATCGATGATTAAGTCGAAAGGAGTGGTTGAATGGATTGGAACACGATCATGTTGACTGCCTCATTGATTTTGAACGCCTTCTTGATCAATATCATTGCGCAACAAGCAAAGGACATGAGTGCATTGAAACGAAAACAACTCCATACCGAACCAATCGTTCAAGATGCTGAGTTTCATGCGTCGATTAAAGAAAAAATCGATACGATTGGCGTGATTCCGACCGTTAAATTCTTGCGTGAGACATATGACCTGTCGCTGCTTGAAGCGAAACAATTGGTCGATCGCGTAAACGAAAAGGAGTAGCGCGCGCTACTCCTTTTTGACTGCATTTATTTTAAAAAGAAACCGACTTTTCCACGTTCATAGGCTTTATGCGTCACGTGTTCTGGGTCGATGGTGGCAAGCTTTTGATCAATCTTAGAAGAGGCAATCCACGCAAATAGGTTGAACGCCACAACGAGAATCAAAATATTCGCTTGTTCCGGACGTAACAGCAACGTCACAATCAATATACAAAAGATCGCAATCACGGCCATCCCACTCCAATATTCATACCAGACGAGACGCCGATAGTCGGGAGCCTCGTTGAACGTGAGCAGCGTTTTCGTCCGCGCCCACACTTTGACGAACGAGACGACCGGAATAAACAAGACGAACCATGCCAGTTCAGCGATTCGACGCTCTCCTGTGAACCAAAAGATGACGCCAAGTAAGACGATGAACACTCCAAGAAGAAGTGCTTGGCGGGTGGAACGTTTCCCCGCCTCATATAAATGGTCAAACCGTTCGCGTTGGGTCATGAATCCTGTCTTCCCCTCTTCAACTGATTTCTTTAAAATGACAGTTTCCTTGCCACTGAAATGGAATCGACTTTTTCAAACCAAGTCGATAACCGAGACGCCACACAAATCCTCGAATCCGGTCCAACCAACTGTCACTCAAGTCTTGGAACGGCATGACAGCCCGGACGTGATGTAGCTCGATGCGATGAATCACATATTGATAAGTCGGTGCCGTTCCTGATTGAGCCGCCATCGACTCACACCACGCTCGGTCAAAGATTTTCTCCCAAGACTTTCGTGTATATGCCGGATCAATGTTTTCCCTGTGGTCAAATGCTTCGAGCGTATCGCAAAAAGTAGAGTGATACGGAACGAAGTCCCAAAATGAGATTTCCGAAGCCAATACTTGATCATCCGGTAATTCAACCGTCAACACCACACCTTTGTTTCCTTGTCCAATATGTCCACCGATACTTAAGTCAGGAAACTCGTCCCAACACCAGACCGGATAGTTCCCGTTCAGCGAAATCCCAATTCGCTGCTCATATTGTTCGACCATCCAGTCATAGGCCGGTTTAAAAAAATCGAATCCTTCGTCATTGAACAAGGCGTAGTGAGGATCACCTTGGAGATACCCTCGCTCCAATGCTACTTTCCAAGCGTCTTCATGCTGATACGTATAATAGATGCCCATATTCATTAACCCTCTCCAGACTTATTCTTTCACCACTTTATCCGATTTCACATCAAGAAGTAGTGAAAATAATGGTCAGGGTTAATCGGTCGACTGCAACTTAAGCGTTCGGACTCGGATACTTCACCGCGTTCTTCTCGAGCTTCTCTTCAATCGCCTGCGACACATCAATCCCTGCCGCATGAGCAAACGTCAGCGCGTAGATGAGGACATCCGCGAGCTCTTCTTTCATCTCGACGTGTTTCGTCTCGAGCGCTTCTTCGCTCGACACCCATTGGAACAACTCCAACAATTCGCTCGCCTCGAGCGATAACGACAACGCCAAATCTTTCGGGTTATGGTGGAACGCCCAATCGCGCTCGTCACGGAATTCAATCACTTTGTCCATCAGTCGTTGTACTTCGTTCATATCTGTACCTTCTCTCTTTGAATGTGTAACAGCTTATCTCGCAACGCTTGATTGCTCGCATACAAATAAAGTCCTCGGACGCCTCGCTTCATCAACACATTAATCGAGTTCAAGACAATCTGTTCTTTCGCCAGCTCGACATCCTTGACACCGTCAATCCCAGCATAAGCTCCTGTATCTTTATAAAGATTCGTGTCAATCACCAAGCAACCCTTTGTCTCATCGTACGTTACCGAAGGACCGAGCACGACGCCGACGTAGTTCAAATCAAAACCTTGGATCGTATAGATCGACCCGGCCTCAGCAATCGTCTCTGACTTCTCGGCCCACGTCGTCTTGCCGCCCGTCGTATTCCACGGCATCTTATACTCCCCGTTCGACTCATAGACGTAATACGTTTCTCCATCCTTTTTATGAAGATAATCAAACGTTGACACGACTCGACTGAGTCCATGTTTCTGATCTTGTTCGATAATCATTTGATGCATCTCTTCCAACGTTTCAAACACGCGCAAATCATAGTCTGTAGACGACGGGAATGCCTGTATCTGCTTAGCTTTAAAAGCGTTGATCCAATCGATGACATCCTCATCCGCCTGCATCCGAAACTGATTCGTCAGTTTATATGTTTTCAAACACTTCGCTTTTTGTTTATATCTCTTTAATACACTTTGGTCCCACCGGCTCTTCAGCTTTAACACTTGGTCTTGGTCAAAGATGACAATGACAATCTTCGCACGTTTCATCAACTCCTCGAGGTGATTATCTGCTCGAAAATTGTTGTACGCATCTGATTTCGTCAACAGGAGGTGCGCCTCGTCGACCAAGATAATATCCACTTTTTTATCTTGTAACTTGTTGAGGAGCGGCGTCGGTTTGACGAAATTGACACCCTTCAAGTGTTTGACTTGTTTGGCAATCCCTTTATACGTCTTCAGCATCTCTTCATGGTTGACGACCAGATAGTTCTCCGTCTGATACAGATTCGAACCCGCCTCGTTCGTCCGCGCCTGAATGGTATTGAAGATAGAACTGAGCACGACGCTTTTGCCGACGCCTGCCTCACCTTCGATGACGTATAAATCTCCATACGTGTCTTCTGGCTTGGACTTCGCAATCCGTGTCTCACAGAACTCAAGCACACGCTCTTTCAAGTCCATCTGTTCAACAGATAGTTCTTTGAACGGTGACAATTTGAAGATGTCTTTGTTCTCGATGGCGTGCAGGTCGTTTTCGACGAGCCCGTTCTTATGTAGCGCACCCCATAACTCAGGAAACAGCTCATTGTCGTAGAACGATTTATTGTAATAATTGTGTGTGAAGTCGCTCGCCGTCTTGCTTTTGTTTTGTAAGGTGTACTTCTCGTCCCCTAAAAAGTAGTTGATCAACTTCGTCTCAAGATGGAACGTCGCCGACCGATTGAACGTCTCATGCTTCACGAGATTGATTTGGTCTACATTTTTCCGATCAGCTTGTTTCAGCTTCAGATGTTGTTTCATGCGTTTTTGGAAATGCACCGTTTCCCCGATATACGCTTCCTTCTGTCCGTTCAAAATATAAATCACCGGATAGTTCAAATAATCGGCTGTCCGGTCAATCTCATCTATACTCGTTTTATCAAAATCTAACGGAATGACCTCAATCATCTTCACTGACACACCCTCATCTAATTTCAAATTATCTCCAGTTTAGCATAGCCTTATTCCAATTCATTACTCAAGTCTTTCCTGAATCAATGGTATACTCCAACTAAAAAGGGAGGGATTCGGTGCTTACGTTCGACAACGTCTCTGTTCGCCAACAAGACACGCTCATCCTTGAACATATCTCGTTCACCATCAATCCGGGTGAAGTCGCAGCCATCCACTGCGGCGTCACTTCCCGGGAAATATTGTTCGCGCTATTGACCGACAAGCATGCGACCTACTCCGGGACCATCGATACAGCGAATCGTACGCTCTCGGTCTTCTCCATCCGTGACGGCTTATACGACCGGCTGACGGTCGAGGAATATTTGCGTTTCACGCATACGCTTTACGCATCGACGGAATCACTGGATACCATCATGCAAACCGTTCAACTCACCCCATATCGGAACAAACGATTGAACCGGCTCAACTTGTCGCTCGTCCGGCGCGTCCAATACGCGGCCCTGCTCTTACATAATCGGGACATCTATGTGCTTGAAGAACCGGATCAAAACGTCGACCAAGAGACACGGCACTTGTTCGCGACCGTCTTGCTGCAACTGAAGCAACAACAAAAAACCATCCTGCTCCTGACGAGCAACATGGAGAGCGCCCTCTTCGTCACGTCGACCGTCTATCGCATCGACCATCGACACTTGCGCCTACTCGATGTGGAACCGGATGAACCGGATACGAACGAAGACGTCACGCCAGAGGTCATGCACGTCCGCTTCGAGAAGATTCCAACGAAAGTGAACGAAAAGATCGTCTTACTCGATCCACCGGAAATCGACTACATCGAAAGTCAGGATGGTCAATCCGTATTGCACAGTCAGTCCGAACAGTTCCCGAGCGTCTTCACGATGAACGAGCTTGAGACGCGTCTGACCCCGTACGGCTTCTTCCGCTGTCACCGATCATACATCGTCAACCTTCAACGGGTGCGAGAAGTCATCACGTACACGAAGAACAGTTTCAGCCTCGTACTCGATGATGCGGCGAAGACGACCATCCCGCTCTCGAAGACGAAAATGGCCGAATTGAAGACGATGATTGGGCTGAAATAGGCTCCATTCACCGCCTGATTCGCTCCATTCAGTCCTCAAGAAGCGCCATTTATGGCTATTCTAATGCGCCCCACTCTTCCTCTCGATATGATGTAAGCAGGAAATACGACATCACTAAGGAGGAACGAGCGATGCAGGATATTATCACCGTGAATCAATTGAAAAAGCTGTTCGGGAACGAAGAAGCGTTACGAGACGTGACGTTTTCTGTTAAAAAAGGAGAGGTGTTCGGGTTCCTCGGACCGAGTGGATCCGGGAAGACGACGACCATCAAAATCTTGACATCCCAACTCGCCCAGACGTCAGGTGACGCGATTGTGTTCGGCGTCCCGGTCTCGGAGCTGAAACAAGAACAGTATCGGAAGCGGATTGGTGTATTGACCGATAACAGCGGACTATACACGCGTCTCTCCATCGAAGAGAACTTGCAGCTCTACTGCGACTTATACGACGAACCACGTACACGCATCGATGACGTGCTCCAGACGGTGAACTTGGTCGGGGAACGCAAAAAACGCATCTCCGCTTTATCACGCGGGATGCTGCAACGGGTGACACTGGCCCGAGCGTTATTACATGAACCGGAATTGTTGTTTTTAGATGAGCCGACGTCCGCGCTCGACCCGGTCAACTCGCGCCACATTTATAAAGGAATCGAACGGTTGAAGGCAAAAGGGACGACCATCTTCTTGACGACGCATGATATGAACGAAGCAGAGGAACTGTGCGATCGCGTCGCGTTCTTGCATCAAGGGGAAATTCAATTGCTCGATGCCCCAAAACAATTGCGCCGGAACTATGCGAACGGCTCGATGCGCGTCGAACTGCATGACGGGGAAACAGTTGACTTGAAACAAGGAAAAGACGGGGCCGACTGGCTCCATGCACAGATGCGTGACCAAAACATCGCGGCCATCCATTCGAACGAGCCGACGCTCGGGGATATCTTTATCGAAGTGACGGGGAGGAAATTATCATGACATTTTCAATGAAACGGGCACTCGCCATTTTCCAGAAAGACTATAAAGACTTGTCGCGGAACTTATTCGTCTCCTCGACGTTGATCATGCCGTTGTTCTTTGCCGTCTTCTATTCACAACTCGGTGGAGAAGGCATCGACGTGACCTACTTCGTCATCAACATCACATTCAGTCTCGTCGCGACGTTCGTCCAGTGCGCCTTGATCGCCGAAGAGAAAGAAAAGAACACGCTCCGCGGGTTGATGTTATCGCCGGCGAGCACGCTCGACATCTTGCTCGGGAAAAGCGCGCTCACCTGCGTGACGACGCTCATCCTCATCGCGGCGTGTGCCTTTATCATGGGTTACAGTCCTGCGAACCTGCTCGTCGTCTCACTCGCCTTGATCGTCTCGACGTTCTTTTATATCGGGATTGGGACGATTCTTGGATTGATGACGAAGACGGTCATGGAAGCCTCACTCATCGTCATGCCGGCGTTTTTCTTCTTCTCGTTCTCACCGATGTTGTTAGCGTATGAGGACCGTTTCTCCATCATCGGTCTCCTCGAGTACTTGCCGAACATCGTCTTGATCGACCTCGCGCATCAAATCGAAGCGGGTGCTAATCTTGGTGCTACATGGTTGGAGCTTACGATTCTGTCCGCCTGGGCACTCGTTGTATTCGTTGGAAGTATTGTGATGTATAACCGGAAACAGACGGACTAAAAAGCGACAAGCAATGCTGTCGCTTTTTTGAATAAATCCTATTTAAATCACGCGTATTTTCCCGAAATATTTAACTATTAATCATGTAGATTTATTTAAATACAATAACTAATAAACACTATTTATTTCATCATTTATTATTTGTTGTGTTAATGATGATTTACCATAAACTATATCAATTTTATTGCTTTTTATTTTCTGTAACACATTACACATAAGGTTGTTTCTATTTACTCGATTATAAAATTCATCAAAACTATACTTTGTTAACTTGCTTTCAGGAATTGTTTTATAGGCAATATATAGTACAATACTTTTTTCTACCATTTCTTTAATTTCCTTATCTTTTATAAATGTATCTTTTAATAGCAAAAAGTATCTGAAAGATACATTATTCCTTATATATGGTGTAGTCCCTAAAATAGAGGATACAAACAATGTATCTATTATCTGAGCAACAAATGAATAAGAGGCTACATTAAAGACTTCTAGATTCGATAACTTATTAAACTGTGGAAATTCCATTTTATATCTTTCGCACCTATCTTCTAAGCTTATGTTCGAATCATCTTCATCTACAAAAATTAAGTTACCTAATATAAATTCATCTAGTTCCTTTTCGATTTCAGATAATGAACTAAACCTACTTAAAAATTCAGATACACTTTTAATTTTAGAATTTAAAATGGTCGAAATGAATCTCCAATAAAAAATGTCTATTGAATCGCTATTGTTGTAATTTTTTTTAATCATTTTGCTAATTGGCAAAACATATATCTTATCCATATATTTTTCGGTTAACTCGAGAGTATCTAAATAAGCATTCTTAAAGACTCCCGCTAGTCTATTATCCAAAAGTTCATTCTCTGAATTTCTAAAAAAAACTTCCAATTTTATTAATGGATCATCGACTATATGATTCTCGCCAAAAAGTGTGAAAAAGTAATGCTCGTTCTCTTTCACATCTAAATACACAGCTCCAGAAAGTAATAAAGACTCCTCTTCAAATAATCCGTTTTCAATTTCATATTCTATTAAAGTCATTTTTTTACGCCAAAAAATTGTTACTTCGTCAATTATATTAAGAATAGTAATTTCTTTTATCGGTTCATTTTCAGTTTCTGAGAGAAACTTTTTTAATAGTTGATTGTATTCAATGTGTATTTTAAATAACACGTCATTTTTCATATGTCAAATCCTTATATTTAAATTTATACCACTCTGGAAATTCGTAGACTGTGGACAAAAGCTCAATATGCTTCTTCATGATTTTAAACAAATCATAATTTACACTCTTTAGTTTTTGGGAATAGTCAAAATCTGCAACTGTATGGTTTTTATGTAATGGATTATCACAAAGTAGCATAGAACTTTCTCTAACTGCGCCCCAAAATCCATGAGCAAAGTTTGTTGTGTATTCATAAAATACTTCGTACAATTCTTTCTCATCGACTTCCTCAAACTTCTTTTTTATGTTTTGTTGATCAAAGAAGCGAACATCAATGTTTATAAACTCTTCCCACATTGATTCGTTTACAATAGCATTTACGACTGGTACAGATATATGACTTTCAAAGTCAACGTTATTATCTCGGATACGAAGTAAAATATGTTTATACTTCCCAACACCGTACAACTGGTACCCATGGAATATATTATCTTGATTAGCTTTTTTTTTTATAAGATATTTCATCATTATAAATACTTCAAGTATAGTTCTAAATGCAAGACGTCCTAAGATTGAATTCTCCAAGTTGTTATTTATTATTTCACCGGTCAATTTTAACATATAGCATGTAGAGCCCATTAACACATTAAATTTTGGGTCATCAATTAAATCCTCTTTGTTTGATATCGCCATATGTTCTAATCCTTTTTTTGTATCGAGGTAAAATTCCTTAATACTATGCACATTTTCGCTATAGTCGATGTAAAAAAGTGAACAATCAGTAGAGAGACCAACCTCTTTCCAAAAATCAGAAATGAAATCACTATTTTTTTCTTCAAAATCAGCAACTTCAAAGCTTCTAATTAATGACCTATACAATTTCATTTTTTCATCCACGTGACTCGTCATACTGTAGTTTTTAAAAGCTTCTACAATCATAGTATTCTCTTTAGATATATAAATGTTACCTTTAAATAAAGACAAACACACAGATAAATACTTTAAATCAGTCGTGTCATTAGATTGATGGTCAAAATATACTTTTACTGTATTACTTAAAGTCGAAATTCTATCCTCTACAGTTTGGCTTTTGTCATAGAAATATTGATTGAAGGCACTGTAATCTTCCCCTCTATATAAAATTGTCAGAGGAGACAAAATGCTAGGATCGATAAATTTACAAATGATATCATATATCATTTTTTGATTTTCAGAAGGCAAACTAAATATCATTGATAGCTTTGGTTGTAAAAGATCTATGTTGAGGTTTGCAACACGATAGAGAATTTCTCCTCCTTTCACTAACCCTTCTTCCCTACCATAATAGTTTAATATCAATCCCAACCATAAGTATTCGGGAAGTCTATCTGTAGTCCATGCATTAAATTTAATAGTATCCCCAAAAGCATCGTTTAATGGAGAAATAATCTTCCCTTTTTTATATTTATGGTCAGATAATTTGCTTAAATTGTCTTGCATTATAATCATCTCCTCTTTTAATAAATGTATATTCTCATTTATATAAAAAAATATCTTTCTAAATGAAATCCTTCCAGTTTATCTTTTTCAATATAAATACTCGCATCCCTTTAACTTTTTTATTAATAAATAAAATCAGTATTTAATACTTATTCTTTTAATATTTTGTAGAGGTGAAATTATTACATTTATTAAGTCAAATGCCAAAAACACGTTTTACAAACATACTCTTTATTCTCTTACATAAAATTATATGAAAAAGGCCACCTCTCAGCTTAAGATACTGAAAGATGGCCTTTTGCAAAAAAATACACGTCATAATATTTAGCATTAAAAAGATAGAGAGTTAGACCCTATTTACATCATGCCGCCCATTCCACCCATGCCGCCCATGTCAGGCATGCCGCCGCCAGCGCCTGCTGGTTCTGGCTTGTCTGCGATGACAGCTTCTGTCGTGAGGAACATGGCTGATACTGACGCTGCGTTTTGAAGCGCTGAGCGCGTCACTTTCGCCGGGTCGACGATACCGTGAGCGATCATATCGACGTACTCGCCAGTCGCGGCGTTGTAGCCGATGCCGACCGATTCGTTCTTGAGCTTCTCGACGATGACCGAACCTTCTTCACCCGCGTTTTCCGCGATTTGACGGACCGGTGCTTCGAGGGCACGAAGGACGAGTTTCACACCTGTCGCTTCATCCGCTGTCACTTCTGCAAGCAACGCACGAACGGCTGGGATGACGTTGATGAAGGCTGTACCACCACCTGCGACGATCCC
Organism: Exiguobacterium sp. s16; assembly: GCF_018618115.1. Lineage (NCBI taxonomy): Bacteria > Bacillati > Bacillota > Bacilli > Caryophanales > Exiguobacterium > Exiguobacterium sp. s16. The sequence goes on from NZ_JACSLM010000007.1 coordinate 78,587, forward strand.
TTCTTCGACGGCTGCGCGTGTCGCGTTGAGCGCGTCTTCGATGCGGAGCTTACGTTCTTTCAGCTCTGTCTCTGTTGCTGCGCCGACTTTGACGACGGCTACGCCACCTGCGAGTTTCGCGAGACGTTCTTGGAGTTTCTCACGATCGAAGTCAGATGATGTCTCTTCGATTTGGTTGCGAATCGTTTGAACGCGTGCTTTGATCGTTGCTTCGTCTCCAGCACCTTCGACGATCGTTGTCGTATCTTTCGTGACGACGACTTTCGATGCGCGTCCGAGCTGTTGAAGCGTTGCCGACTTGAGCTCGAGTCCGAGGTCTTCGGTGATGACTTGGCCGCCTGTGAGCGTCGCGAGGTCTTCGAGCATCGCTTTACGACGATCGCCGAACCCTGGTGCCTTGACTGCGACCGCGTTGAACGTACCACGGAGTTTGTTCAAGACGAGTGTCGCGAGTGCATCGCCTTCGATGTCTTCTGCGACGATGAGGATTGGTTTCCCTTGTTGTACGACTTGCTCGAGCACTGGGATGATTTCTTGGATGTTCGAGATCTTCTTATCTGTGATCAAGATGAACGGGTTGTCGAGCACCGCTTCCATCTTGTCTGAGTCTGAGATCATGTATGGTGACAAGTAGCCACGGTCGAACTGCATGCCTTCGACGACGTCGAGTTCTGTCGTGAAGCCGCGTGACTCTTCGATCGTGATGACGCCGTCGTTACCGACGCGTTCCATCGCTTCGGCGATCAACTCGCCGACTTCTTCGTCTGCTGCCGAGATGGCCGCGACTTGGGCGATTGCTTCTTTCGACTCGATCGGTTTCGAGATGAGCTTGAGCTCTTCGAGTGAACGACGAACCGCTTTGTCGATTCCTTTACGGAGAATCATCGGGTTCGCGCCCGCTGTCACGTTTTTCAAACCTTCACGAATCATCGCTTGAGCGAGGACTGTCGCCGTAGTCGTACCGTCCCCTGCGACTTCGTTCGTCTTCGAGGCGACTTCGGCAACGAGCTTCGCGCCCATGTTTTCGAAATGGTCTTCGAGTTCGATTTCTTTCGCGATTGTCACGCCATCATTCGTGATGAGCGGTGAGCCGAACTTCTTCTCGAGGACGACGTTGCGTCCTTTCGGTCCGATTGTGACTTTTACCGCGTCAGCGAGTGCGTCGACACCGCGAAGCATCGCGTGACGTGCGTCTTCTGAGAATTTGATTTCTTTTGCCATTGTTCATTTCCCCCTAGAAAAGTTTTTGAAGAATGGTGAGTCTTAGCCTACGATTGCGAGAATGTCGCTCTCTCGAACGATTAAGTATTCTTTGCCTTCATGCTTCACTTCGGTACCCGCGTACTTCGAGTAGATGACCAAATCATTTTCTTTGACGTCGAGCGCGATCCGCTCACCTTGGTCCGTGACGCGGCCTGTACCGACTGCGAGGACGCGTCCTTGTTGCGGCTTCTCTTTCGCCGTGTCAGGAAGCACGATGCCTCCGATCGTCTTTTCTTCTTTCTCCACGACTTCGATGATGACGCGATCGCCTAGTGGTTTTAACATAGAAAAAACCTCCTCCGAATATGAATGATGTATCGTTGAATCGTAAGTTTTAGCACTCGTCAAAAAGGAGTGCTAACATTGATTAGTGTAGTATGAGACGCCTGAAAATGCAAGCGGGAACATCGAAAAAATGCTCCCACTCGCGGTCAAGAGACCTTATTTGTTACAATGGTTAAAAGGAACGTTGACTCTTAGGAATAAGGACGTGTTGAATTGGCTACACTAAACTCAAACCAATCGATAAATACCCGTTTTTCGATGGCGCCTAACATTCGGATTCGGCATATCATCCCGATTCTGCTCTACGCGTTTGTTCAATTCTTTCCGGTATTGATTAGCGGAGTGCGTCCGGAATGGATTACGCCGACGGCAACTGGACTTTGGTTCGCCATCGGATTCAGCTTGACGATCATCATCTCGGTCGTCTTGCTCTGGCCCGACTTGAAGCTATATAAACAGCAAGGCATCCAGTCGAACTTGAACGATACGGTCAAATGGATCGGACTCGGGATTCTCATGCAGTACGGGCTCGTCATCGTCGCCAACTTGATTGAGACGTGGATCTCAGGTGACGTCATGGGCTCCCAGAACACCGAGCAAATCGCGGACATCGTCCGGCTCGTCCCGGTCATGACGCTCTCGGTCGTCTTGCTCGGACCGATCATGGAAGAGATTCTGTTCCGTCACATCTTATTCGGCAACTTGAGCGCCCGCTTCGGGTTCTGGATTGCGTTTGCGGTCAGCTCACTCTTGTTCGCGTTCATCCATGGCGACAACAAGATTCTCGTTTACGTGGCGATGAGCTTCGCCTTCACGGTCGCATACGCCAAGACGCGTCGCTTGATCGTGCCGATCGCGATTCACGCGTTTAACAACGCGCTCGTCATGGTCGTATTATTCTTAATGTAGAAATGAGGTGGCATTGATGCCGCGACACTTAAAAGTTATGTTTTTGTTCAGTCTCTCATTCGGGATTCTGTTCACCGTCCTCGCCTACTACTCGGTGCAAGAGTACGGCTTCAGCTTCTGGACGTACTTCATCATCGCTGTAGCCGCGTATGACTTCTTCAAGGTGTATCAGATTTTGACCCTCGCTCGAAAAGCGAAAAAAGAAAACAACGATAAATCGGCATAACGAAAAGACCAAGCGCGCAGCTTGGTCTTTTCTTATGGATCACTTTCTCCCAAACAAAGGGTTCAAAATTGTAAAATAAAGGTATTAATCATTTAGGTTAGTATAAAAATGGTAAAGGGAGCTGGTTGTATGTTTAAGAAGATGATGAATAACGTAGCGGTCACAGTCCCACTCGAGGCGTCCAAACTTCAATCGTTCATAAGTCCAAAAATCCCCGATCTGTCGGATGTGACCGTCGAAATCACAAACGGACAATTGATTTTAGCAGGGTCAAAGAAAGTCGGGGTCGCTTTCTTCTCGAAAGATGTTCGGATGAAACTGACATTGGTGCCAAAAGAGATTCACGGGCGGAAAATTGTGTTCACTGTCGTAAAGGTCGAGCCTACGGATAAAGAAATCTTCAACGACAAGTTTTTAAACCACTCGCCTTATATCACTTACGATGCTCGAACACTGACGCTCGACTTGAGTGCGATCGGCCCGCTCCAAAAAGTGAAAGTCGGCAACATCAAGTCACTTGCGTTAGAAGAAGGACGTGTCGTGTTAGTCATCGGCGCATGACCATCCGCTCTGACTCATCCTGGCTCTCTTTTGAAAAAGATATCAATCTGCGTTATATTTGATAGGTTAACTATCAAATAAGGAGAGATACGATGAAGAAAGTAATTCTCGTAATGGTCGCTTCCCTATTTCTTGTCGCCTGCTCAAACGAAGACGACTTGTCTACATACGAAGAGTATGGCGTGCTCGAGGAAAAGATTGATGTCGCACAGTATGAACCGAAAGTCGAGACGGACAACGATGGCAACCGCATCATCTTGTTCTATGAAGGTGAACGTGTCGCCTATAAGAGCGTCTATGTGAAAGACGAGCGTCACCTGAAAGTCATCAGCACGGACGATGAGGCCCCTCTCTATAACGACACACTGTAACACACAGCCCCCTTCGCGCGAAGAGGGCTGTTCTCAATTCTCATAATGAATCTGTTGGTGGTGTTGTAGAGGATACGTAATCAATTGCTCACTGTCTAACGGTTCATGGAACAGTGACACGGCCGTGATCTGGTTGTTGTCATACGTCCGGTAATAATAGATACCGTCGTCGACGTTACAGCATGAGGAATAGATGGTGTACTCGTACGTCCCGTCCTCGGCCTCGTTCAAGCCACGCGTTTGCATCACCGTATCCAACAGCTTGAAAAATTGACCGACACCTGACGCCTCGGTCGGTTCGCAGACCGAGTTGAATGTGGCGAACGTTGCCCGGACGAAGCGTGACGTCGACGATAAGTCGCCCGGCAAGCCCTGCCCGCCTAATCCGAGACAATAGGCATCGAGGTTCAATGTCGGCGCGAACGTATTGGCCGGCAGTTTCGTCGAGACGTGTCGATAATCGTTCAGATTGAACAGCTGATACTCGAACGACGGATTGTTCGTCAAGACGCCGACTGGATTGTCGTACACGCGCAACCCGTCCGTCATCGGCTCGACGACGATCGAGGTATCTCTGTCGGCGATCATCCAGTGTAGCGGGTGAAGTGGGAGCGCGTCGCTGAAATTAAGATTGATCAGATGAATCGTCGCCAGTCGCTCTTTCACTTCCTCGATTGTCGCGCACTGGCCGAGGATCCACGGGATGAACTCGAACGGGGAGACGTTGTCTCGTCCGTCGACTTCCGGCTTGAACACGGCATTCCCCGGGAAGTTCAGCCCTGCCATGCTCAGTCCCTTCTCATTTGTCGCCTCGTAATAGAGCGGATAGTCTTCCACGACGGTCGCCATTCCGATCATCGCGTAATGGTTCGCATTCTCGCCCATCCGTCTGAAGTTAAACGAATAGTGTCGGGGCGTGATCGTCACTTGCTCGTGATAGGACACGTTCAGGTCTAAGTTTCTGCCGAAGTAGTGGGCGTGCGGAGCGTACGTGATTGCTGTACACATAATAAGACTCCTTCCAATCCAATGCAGACAATAACAGCACTCTTTGTCCTATTCACGTTATCGAGGAACTTCAACCAAAGACCGGTCAGGCTTTCACCTGACCGGTCTCGAAGTCTTGACACTCATTCATCATGTACATTCCTTTCAACGCGTGGATGAAATCGATGCCATAGTAGCATCGTTATCGTTAGCTAGTCTGCATCAAATAAGCTCAAGAATACAAACAAAAATATCGCGTCGGCCAGGTCTTCCCGCTATGTTATGCGTGACGTTCGGTAGAAGGTTCGAGGTCTTGAAAAAACCAGAGACCAAAGCCCTTTAACCCGAAGATGAGTGCCAACCCGTAATGCATGAGAGCACGCAAGGAATGGTCGAGTGTCTCGACACGGAACGAGATGAAGAAGCCGATCATCAATAGGACAATCACGACGCGAAGCGTGAACGTACTTGCCTGTTCCCCGATGGCCTTCCCTCTCGCGTCACCTTGTGCATACGCCACGTCACGGCGCCAGTAATAGAGGACGAACGCGAACGACATCAAAGTACTTTGAGGCACGTCCCCGAGCAGCAGCTCCAATACGACAAACCCGAGCATAACGCCCGTCCCTAGTTTTAATACATCTTGATTCGAGAACTTCCCCCGAATATGTAGCATCGTTGGTGATTTTTTCATAACACAATAAACCCAACCGTCAACACACCATATAAGAAACCGAGTACGATCACACTGATGGCGATCGACTTATATTGCGGATATTTATGTAACACGACCGCTCCCGCGATGACGTGAATAAACGCGACGATGAACGTCACAATCGCAAAACCCATTGGTTCATTCCTCACTTCCAAAAAAATAAATAGAAAATCATGGGAATTCATCCGTTTCCCGGTACAATAAAGTCTGCATTCATTATATCAATTCTCGGAAAGAAGGCACATCCTATCATGAATTATTCACGTACCGATTTATCGACGGAGGAAATGCTCCTCGTCAACAGCGAAGTCGAGAAAAAGAAACGCAATCTCGTCGTCGCGTACTTGCTTTGGTTTTTCCTCGGCGGATTTGGTGCTCACCGCTTCTATTTCAAGAAAACCGGTAGCGCCCTCGCGATGCTTGCTCTCACGGTCGGTTCAATCGTCCTTACGGTTGTATTGATTGGTTTTATCGGGCTGTTCGTCGCCGGCATTTGGGCGCTCGTCGACGCGTTCCTCATGCCAGGCTGGCAACAACGCGAAGTCGAAGCCATCGAACGCGAGACAATCGAGTCGTTGAAAACGCGCTCTGAGCGTCAAGCTGCCTTTTAACGACCAGACGGTCACGCCAACGCGTGACCGTCTTTTCTGTTAGAAGCTATTCTCTTTCAAGTAGAACGCGAAGTTCCGATGCTTCCGTTCTTTCGTCGCATAATGAATCCATAGCCAGGCGAGTGATTCGAGCTCACGCGCCAGCTTCAAATGACGGAGCGTATGGGCGTCGAAGCCGATCTTCGAGGCAAGGTCTTGGACGGCTCGAACCGACTCTTGCTCGTCTCCGGCGATGAACATCATCGACATGTTCGGGTTCTCCAAGTTCTCGACGCCGGTCTGGTTGAACGCCTTGACGATGCGGACGTGCGGTGCGAGTTTCTGCAGATGTTCGGCCCCTGATTTCCCTTCCGGCCGCTCGATGGAATCGAACTCTTTGGCAATCGGATTCGTCACATCGATGACAATTTTGTCGTCCAAGTCCCGGAGCGATTGAATCAAATCGACGGCCGCCGCGAACGGTGTCGTCAATAAGAGGATTTGCGCATTCGACGCTACTTCCTGGAGCGACATCGTCCCTTCGCGCTCCGAGCGCGTCCCGTACAACACGTCATAGCCGACGTCCTCGAACTTGCGTCCGAGCGTCCGTCCGACTTTCCCGGCCCCTAAAATACCAATCTTCATGTAGTCCGACTCCCTTTCACAGTTCTTCGTCTGTCCGTGTCACCGTGCCGCCAAGTTCAGCCGCCAGTCCATCGAGCACCGAGTGATCGAACTCTTCCCCGATTGCCATCACCCCGGTCTGTCCGGGCTCGATATTCCCGACCGTCCGCTTGAACGTCTCTTGAATGCTCTGGACGTGTTTCAAATCTTTCGTTCCTCCGATGAGTCCTCCCGTGAGCGTGCCGAACAGGATCCCGAACGGTCCGCCGAGAATCCCGACGGCCATCCCGATGAGCGCGCCTTTGGTCGACTTGTTCGTCGGCGTCAGTTGGACGGCATCCTCGAACGAGAAGGCACCGTTGTCCTCACGTTTGATGACGACGAGTTGTTCGAACCCGACGAGTCCTTCGGCGTGGTACTTTTTCAACTTGCTGAACGCTTGATACGAGATGGACTCCTCTGGAAACGTGAACGTGACGATATGATACGGTTGTTTTTCCTTCTTGGCCATATTGGCTCCTCCTTTGACAGGACCAGGTGACACATCAGCTTTCTCTTACCACTTCCCCGGCTTCAGACGAAAAAAAACCTAGTTCAAAGACTAGGTCGTGGGTGGTCGTTTCTCATTCAGTTCGTAATGCGAATAGGGGATACAGAGCGGTGTACCATAGAGCGGGTCTTCCGTCACGACGACTTTCAAACCGAAGACGTCCTGCATGAATGCCTCATCGACGACATCGTTCGGACTGCCCTCTCGATAGACGTTCCCACCGGAGAGCGCGATGACATGGTCGGCATAGCGACAGGCGAGATGCAAGTCGTGGAGCACCATGATGATCGTCTTCCCCTCTAACCGGTTCAACCGGTACATCAAGTCGAGGATTTCAATTTGGTGCGACATATCGAGATACGTCGTCGGCTCGTCGAGGAGAATCGTCTCCGACTCTTGCGCCAAGGCGAGCGCGATCCAGACGCGTTGCTTCTGACCACCCGATAAGTTGCTGACGAGCGTGTCCCGGAGCGAGACCGTATCCGTGAAGGCGAGCGCTCGCTCGACGGCACGTTCGTCGTCTTCCGAGTAGCGCTTGAAGAACGTCTGATACGGATAACGGCCGAAACGGACGAGCTGTTCGACGGTCAATCCGTCCGGCGCGACGTTCACTTGCGGCATGAACGCCATGAGCCGGGCCGCCTCTTTCGCCCGATATGTCTCGAGCGGCTTGTCACGGAAGGCGATCGTCCCGCCTAGCGCGTCCCGTTGCCGGGCGAGCGTCGACAACAGCGTCGACTTGCCGCATCCGTTCGCCCCCAATAGCACGGTGATTTTGCCGTGCGGAATCGAGAACGTCAAGTCGTCGAGCACAATCTTCTGTTCATAGCCGATGGCGACTTGGTGTAAATCAAATGTGTTCATCTCATGCTTCCTTTCATCATCCGGCGAAGTAAGTAGAAGAAGTACGGCGCGCCGATGACGGCCGTCATGACACCCGTCCGCAATTCATACGGATAAAAGATTGTCCGTGCGAGCACGTCCGCCAAGACGACGATTGTCGCCCCGACGAGTAACGTCGCCCAAATGTAAGGTAACTTCAAGCCTTGGCGGGCGATGTGCGGGGCCATCAGTCCGACGAAGCCGATCGCCCCGACGAAGGCGACCCCGATTCCAGCTAGCAGGCAAGACAACAAGAGTGTGCCCCGCTGTGTCCCCCGGACCGGCACGCCGATACTCGTCGCGACAGCCTCGCTAATGTGAAGCGGGCGGACGTGCCGTTCAATCAAAAAGGCGGCGAGCAAGAACAGGATCGCGAGCGGCACCATAATTTTCAATTGATTCCATGTCGCCGCATAGACGGTGCCGGTGAGCCATTGTTGGATATCGTTCTTCCGATACACATTCGAGGCGAGCATCATGAACTGAACCACCCCTTGCGAGAAGATGCTGATCCCGATCCCAATTAACGCGAGTCGGACCGGCGGGACGCCCCGTTTCAATAGATAAAACAAGAACGCACCGACCGTGAGCGCACCGGCAAACGAGGCGAACGGGATATAGGCGAGCGGGACGAACAGTTGGTTCGTCCGCTCATCCGTGAAGACAGTAAAGAATGTCGCCGTCGCCACCCCGGCCCCGCCGACGATACCGAAAATCTCCGGCGAGGCGAGTTCATTTTTAATGGTGAGCTGTAACAAGTGTCCACTGACTGCGAGACACGCCCCGGCCGTGATGGCCATCAAGACGCGAGGCATCCTGAACTCGAATACGACGAGCTCGGCGAACGCGTCACCCGAACCGAGGAAAAGCGCACCGAGCGACCACGGGGTCAAAAACGTGTCCCCGACGGCGAGTCCCAAATAGAAGGCGAAGATTAGGCCGACGATGAGCGCGACCGCGAGCACGATTTCCCGTTTCCGGAGCGTGAACGAGAACGGACCTTTTCGAAAACTATATGATTTCATGATTTAAAGACTCCTTGTCTGGCGCTGACGAGATAGATGAAGAAGGCCCCCCCGATGACGGCGAGCACGACGCCGACCGTCACTTCTCGTGGAAACAGGACGAACCGTCCGAAGATGTCGGCCGCTAAGAGCAACACACTTCCGAGGAGCGCACTCCCCGCGAGCCGGGCGAAGAACGCCGTGCCGAACAGATAGCGCGCGAGGTGGGGTGCCAACAAGCCGACAAAGGCGATCGGTCCAGCGAGCGCGACTCCGAACGCCGACAAGACGACTGCGAGCGTGACGGCGACAAACTTGATGACGCCGACGTTTTGACCAAGTGACCGGGCGACCTGGTCACCGAGCGACAGCGTCTCGAGCTCTTTACTGATGAGGAGGACGCAGAGACTCGCGACAACCATCCATGGCAATAACGTCGTGACGAGTTCAAGCGAGCGGCCCGCGACCGATCCTGTCAACCAGAACAGCACTTCATCGAGTGCACCTTCCTCGTATGCGATAATCGATTGCGTGAACGAGCTGAACAGCGCCGCGAGAGATGCCCCGGCGAGTGTCATATACATGACGTTGCCCCCGTTCGCGCTGAGGAGATAGACGATGACCCCAGCGATAAAGGCCCCAACGAGCGCGGCCGATGTGAACGAGGCGATGCTACTAAAGCCGAACAGCGTCACGAGAACGATGGCCAGGCTCGCACCCGCATTGACCGCCAATATGTCTGGTGACGCGAGCGGGTTACGGGTCACGAGTTGGAACAGTAACCCGGCGAGACCGAGGACGCTTCCGACGAGAAGCGCGACGACGGTGCGCGGGATGCGATTGTCCTCGAGTGCAATCATCGCTTGCGACGAGTTGTCGCTTCCGAGCGAGAGCACGTCTTGATGGCCGACCGGGATGACCCCGACCCGTAGACTGATATAACTCAATATAGGTAACGCGATGATCAAGGCGAATAGTTTGATCCATGGTTTCATCATTTGCTCACTTCTTTCCTCTCCTACCATAGCAAAATCTCGCTGTCAGAAAAAGGGGTTGACAGTGAGAATCATTATCACTTATAGTCAGGGAGGAAATCTTACAAATCAGAGGAGACTTTATACATATGAAAAAGTTTGTGTTAGCACTACTCACGCTCTGCCTCACGGTCGTTCTCGCTGCTTGCGGAGAGTCGGACGAGACGAGCGACTCGAACGAGTCGGCAGAAACAGCGACGCGCACGGTCAAGCACGCCATGGGCACGGCTGAAGTACCAGTCGAACCGAAACGTGTCGTCGTCTTGACGAACGAAGGGACCGAGGCGCTCATCGCCCTCGGCGTCGAACAAGTCGGTGCCGTCAAATCATGGAACGGTAACCCATGGTATCCCCACATCGAGTCAGAGATGACAGATGTGACTGAAGTCGGGACGGAGAGCGAGGTCAACCTCGAAGCAATCGCGAAACTCGAGCCGGACCTCATCATCGGGACGAAACTCCGCCAAGAGAACATTTACGACAAGTTGAACGCCATCGCGCCGACGGTCATGTCGGAGACGCTCAAAGGCGACTGGCAAGAAAACTTCGCACTTTATGCGAACGCCCTCAACCTTGAGGACAAAGGGAACGACGTCTTGGCTGACTACGAGCAGCACGTCGAAGATACAAAAGCCGAGCTCGGCGACGCTGTGAACAAAGAGCTTTCGGTCGTACGCTTCCTTCCTGGCGCGTCACGCATCTACTTCACGGACAGCTTCTCAGGCGTCATCTTGGGTGATGTCGGCATCAAACGCCCGGCGTCACAAGACCGCACCGAGTTCGCTGAAGAGATCACGATGGAACGCATCCCAGAGATGGACGGCGACCATATCGTCTACTTCACGTACGGTGGAGCGGATGGATCGAAGACAGCCGAAGAGTGGCAGTCGAACCAGCTTTGGAAAGACCTCGACGCCGTCAAAGCCGGCGAAGTGACCGAAGTGAGCGACGACACATGGAACACATCGGGTGGCGTCTTGTCAGCCAACGAAGTGCTCGACGAACTCGTCAATATTTTAAAGTGAAGCAGACATATTACTACTCACATAAAAAAGTCATGGTTCAGTTCATATTTTCTGAGCCATGACTTTTTTGTTATGAGCTTTTACTTAATATTATTTCTTTTTCTCTAAGACTTTCGTTAACGGATAAATTCCGATACTTTGAACAATCAGAGATATGAGAATGACCGCGAAAGATAAAGACACCAATACACCGTCTTGACCGGTCACCTCCTCTTCTAGCCAAAGAAGGAGCGCTACCGACATGGAACCTTTGACGCCAGCCCATGTAATGAGCGTAATCGTGATCATATCAGGTCGAAATTCATGTCTCCAGGCGGGGACTGCATAAATTGATCCGCAAAGCATGATGAAACGTGTCAACAAAGAAAGCACAAAAATGACGAGCGCCAACCCCCACTGCGAGAAGAACAAATAATCCGCAGATTGGATACCGATCAATAGGAACAAAATCGATAATAACGTAGGTGTGACAATATTCCAAAAGCCGTCCAACGATTTCCTGATTCCATGTTCACCATTTGTTTTCTCGATTTCGTAGGATAATAGGATTCCAGTTACGACAGTCGCCAATACTCCGGAGACGCCGATGATCTCCGCCACATAAAATCCTCCGTAAGCCGTCACAATACTGAGCATGATTTTGTACTCTTTATGGTGCGTAAAATGAATGATTTTACTAAGCACCCACCCAAACAATAAACCAATCGCCACTCCTCCGAGTGAGACGAGAACAAATTCTTCAGCGAACGTCGCAAAAGAAAACTGCTCGCCAGTTTGAAACATCGACAAAAAAATTGTAAACAGCACGATGCTAGTTCCATCGTTCACCATCGACTCACCTTCGACGACGTCAGCAATTTGTTCAATGTCTGAGCTCTCTTTAAGGATAGACGTCACAGAAACCGGGTCGGTCGGAATTAAAATTGCCGCAAGCAGCAATGAGGCCGTAAATGAAAAAGAGCCAAACCACTGGCTCACCCAGTAGATGGATATGCCTAGCAGTAACGCTGTCACCATCAATCCGATTGTACTTAACGTAGTGATGATCCCCCAATTGTCTTTCAGTTGTTTTAAAGGAAACTGATAAGCAGCCGTAAAAAGAAGAGCTGGAAGAAAAATATCGAACACGACCTGCTTGGACAGATGAAGCGAAGAAAAGTATGGAATAAAGGATAAGACCAATCCAATGAGCACAAGCACCACTGGAACAGGGAAGAACTTTTTCTTCAAATCCATTGTGTAAATGACATATCCGATTAACAGCAATAGTAAGATTTGGTGTGCCATCAATTGATTTCTCCTCTCTACTGAAATATAGATTGCTGTAGTCTTTATTCCTCTCAGTTTGATAAATAAACAATCTAGATAATCGGGAGGAGGAATCATCGTTGTCTGTGTATCCGATGACTTATTATTTATGGTAAAATTTTCATATCACAGTTGAGATAGGAGCCATGCTCATGCAACGTCCGCTTCGAAAATCTGCCACGAACCGCTCGCTCTTTGGTGTCTGCGGCGGCATCGCTGAATACTTCGACCTGTCACCGCTCGGCGTTCGTCTGCTCTTCCTGATCGTGCCGGGGAACTTTCTCATCTATATGATCCTTGCCAACTCGATGAAGGATGCTCCACGCTATCTATAAAAAAACTCGGAAGCCACGGCTCCCGAGTTTTTTTATGCGTTGACTTTGTCTTTCATCGCCGCGAGCGCCCCGCTGTTGATGAAGTGCCATGGCTTGTTGTAGTGCGGTTGGAAGAAGAAGTCGACATAGGCGAGCTCTTCGACCGTCATCTCGTTTTGGATGGCGAGCGACAACGTGTTGACCGCTTGCGTCATGTCCGCTTTCGAGAGGACTTGTCCTCCGACGACGCGGTGTGTGCCGACTTCATAGACGAGTTTGAACTGGACCAGTTCCGCTGTCGGCATGAACTCCGGACGGTACGCATCTTCAATCACGACGCTCTCGACGTCAAGACCGAACAGGCCGGCCGCTTCTTCTGTGAGACCTGACGAAGCGATGTTCCAATCGTAGAGACGGAGACCTGACGTCCCTTGCGTTCCTTGATAACGGACCCGCGGTGCAATCAAGTTCTCTGCGACGAGCGTTCCCATGCGGACGGCGTTCGTCGCGAGCGGGATGTAGGCATGTGTGCGCGCCGGGTTGTAATAGACGGCACAGCTGTCACCAGCCGCGAAGACGTCCGGGTTGCTAGTGCGCATATACTCGTCGACGATGATGGCGCCGTTGCCGAGCATGTCGACTTGGCCTTGAAGGAGTCCCGTGTTCGGGCGGAAGCCGACACAGAGGATGACGAGGTCAGCCTCGAACTCACCTTTATCGGTCACGACGTGCGTGACGTTTCCATCTGTCCCGCGGAACGCTTCGACCGTCTGGCCGAGCTCGAGGTCGATGCCACGTGACGTCATGTCCGCTTCAAGTTGATCCGTGAACGACTTGTCGAGGTACTTGTTCAAGATGCGGTCGGCACTATCGATGAACGTGACGTGTTTACCGTACACTTCGAACGCTTCGACGAGCTCGACACCGATATAGCCGGCACCGATGACGGCGATGTTCGTCGCATCTTTCGCCCGCTCGATGATGCGTTGGGCGTGGCCATAGTTTTTGCAGAGCTCAATCCCAGTCATCTCGATGCCAGGGAGCGTCGGGACGATCGGCCATGAACCAGTTGTGACGATCAAACGGTCGAACGTGTCATAGACGTCTTCTCCCGTGTCGAGGTTTTTCGCAAGGACCGTCTTCGCTTCCGTGTCGATGTTCAACACGTCGTGCTTCATGCGCATCGTCGCGCCGAGTTCTTCGAGTTCGGTCGGTGACGCGTAGAAGAGCTCTTCCGCACGTTTGACGACACCACCGACGTGGAGGGCGATCCCACACGAGAGGAAGCTGACGTTGTCGTTGCGCTCATACACCGTGATGTCGAGATTGTCGTGCTTGGCGAGTAATCCTTTGACTGCTGCTGTTCCTGCGTGTGTACATCCGATGACTGCGATTTTCATATGGTTGTCTCTCCTTTGAGTGTTAGGTAAGTTAGTGTTTGTGATAAATATCACATTTACTTTCTGAACTTAGTGTACTATTTCACAAGAAGGTTTGACAATCCCTTTGCTCACTTTTTCACGTAATTATGTCTAAAGTTTGAACTCCATGCGTGACAACAAAAAAACCGTCCCGCAACCGGAACGGTTCACTTATGAGTTTGTGGTGCGTCGCCCTTTGACCCAGTGATAGATAACGACGCCGATATAAGTGAGGAGACCGATCACATACAGACTAATGCCGATCAAAATCCAGCCCAGCGCGTCCCAACCGCGGACGAAGACGAGTCCGATGATACACGATACGTATCCCACGAGAAGCAACGTTAACGAGAAGACGAGTCTCCGCTTGAATCGCGATTTCAAAAAGTTTAGCACGGCAATCAACAAAATTGTCGTCAACACGCCGATGATGATGAGTTCATCCCGATAGTACTCCCAAGCCATCGCTTCTCCCCCTGACCTATGTTCGATTGGCTCCATCGTATCACGGCTTTCCCCTGTTCCCCATCTCTAAAAAAAGCCATCCGCATCATCGCGAATGGCTTCTCAGTTAACGAACATAAATCGTCTTCGTCACGCTTCGGCCTTTTGGCGTCACGAGACGGAGTGTCAATTTCGTTCCTTTCTTTTGTGGGGTGAAACTGAGCGTTGTCGACGTCGACGTCACCGTCTTCTTCGCGAGCACCGTCGACCCCCGCGTGAGCGTCAATGTGCCGTACGCGACGTTCGATGTCGCCTTCAGTGTCTTCGATGCGCTCGATGGAATCGTCGTCGCGAGCGTCGGTGTCGGTCCAGTCGTCACCTTCACCGTCTGCGCATGTCGGAACGTCCCGCTTTGGCTCGTCAACGAGAGCGTCGTATTGACCGGTTGACGGGTGAAGCGGAGCGTCACCCGACCGGTGCTGCTCGCTTTTGCAGTAGCCAATACTTTCGAACCGTTCTTCAACGTGACCGTGCTATTCGGGATCACGTACCCGACCCAGAGTGACTTCTCATCGTTGATCGAGAGCGTCGACAGCGACGTTTTCGGCAACTGGATCGAGACGTCACGCGATTTCGAGCCGACCGATGCTTTGACGCGAACTCGATCCCCCGGTTTGGCGGGGACGGTGTAACGTGTCGTCGATAGGCGTTTGGCCGAGACGAGTTTGTCATTTACATAGAAGCGCACTGTCGCCGTGCTCGTCTTTTTGATTGAGAGTGTCGCTTGTGTCTTCGTCATCAACGTGTCCGTCACACTGAGCGTCGGAGTGAACGCACGGACCGTCTTTGTGAGTTCATACGTCGCATCGCCGCTCGAACGTGTGACGAGAATGACATCCCCTTCTTTCAATGGGGTATCGAACGTGTACGGCATGACGCGTGTTGTCGCCACATGCGTACCGTTTCGATAGATGCGATAAGCCTGATCGGTACTCGATGTGATGTTGATGGATTTGTCATACATTAACGGTGTCCGAGTCCACGAAAAGACAGGCGGTTCCACTCTTGTCTCCACGGTTGTGAGCCGGAACGCTGAAGCGGGTGCTTCTTTTAATTTGAAGTAGACTTTTGTTCCGATGTCTACAGGCATCGTATTAAACTCTTTAATCGAAATGAGTCCGTCTTCATCTGCCTGCTCATTCGAAATTTCGTAGTATTTCCCACTGCGAATCAACACATCCACTGCGGCGTTCGGCGTCGTTTTCAATGTGACACCTGAAGTGACCGTTTTCGTCAGAACCGAGATACCATTTGATGAAGTATCGTCACTTTCTTTGACCGTCTGAAGTTCAATCGGATCGGCGTAAACACCTGACCCACTACCGATTTTCACAGTCACACGCGATCCAGGTGTGAACCACCGCGCCGGTTGCCACGTATAGCGCCCCGACTCATCCGATTGGACCGTCGCCGATTGATAGTTCAACAATGAATCCGATGAGTTCGATTGATACAAGTTTTTCGTCACACTGACAAACACCGGCGTGTTCGGTGCCGTCTTCCCGCTGATCGGGCCTAAGACACCGGTTGGCGGGTCGAGCGTGAGCGGCACATAGTTCGATGCCCATAAGTCTAACCGGCGCTCAAAATCGTTCCACTTAAAAATCATGTCATACGACTCATTCGTCTGTAACGTCAGTTTCCCTTGCTCCCAAACGAACGGGTCGTCTTGATAGGCTAAACGTGCCGTCAGCTCAGTCGCTGGAATCGGTAAGGCCGTACCATCGACGAGCGTGGCCGTTCCGTTGACGTCATATGGACGACCTACCTCATAGCGATTCGTCGTTTTCGGCACATTGACATTCAGTTGCCATGGTGCTTTCCATAAAGACTCCGGCGTGTACACTTCCGTCTTCTTCATACCAAAGACGTACCAAGGACCGTGTTGTCGAATGTCAGCATCATCAATCGGTGCCTCTTTCCACTCATTCGTGCTGACGTTATAACTGACATAGAATGTCGTATACATTTCTCGCGTCATGAAGTAGTAGGTGCCATCTTTCCACGTAAGATTACTTACGTTTGCTGCATCTTTCTCAATCCATCGTTTCGTCGCCAAATCGAAAATAAACATGTGCTCCGAGTCATCACTTTTGATCACGAACCATTGATTCGCTTCTTTCATGTGACGGGCCCACCTCACCTGTCCTGAATAGGAACTGATTGTCTCAAGCACCTCTCCTGTAACCGTCCGCTTCGTCACTTGACCGTCGGCGAACGCGAGGACGTTCCCATCATCGAGCAGACTGTATACCTGATCGCTGCCTTTCGTGAGCGATCCGAGAATATCACCTGACATCGATGTGATGATATACTTTTCGTCATCAGCCCATAACATCATTCCTGTTGTTACATTCGTTGAGACGAGTCGATTCTCACTTCCTGCTTCGATTGGGAATGTCGTCGCTTCATTCGTACGTATATCCCACATCACCCACTCCGGCCATCCTTTTAACATAAATCGGCCGTCTCCGATGGCATACATATTATAAGCAGCAGACACGCGAATCGGTAACGTATATTCCTCACCGGTCTGAATGTGAACAAGCGTCTCCGGATCTCCCGAACGCCACACATACCCACTATCTCCTACGACTTCTCCTGCCGGAATGATTTCCGGTTTGGCATAGTCCTCTGCTCGGACTTCAACTCCCGGTGCTACCATCATGACGAGCACCACGAGCATGCTCCATAACCACTTGTTCATTACTCTCCTCATTTCTGTTTATGAATGCATAACTTTCAAAAATAATCCATTTTTTGATTTAACCCTCCTAATTTTAAGTTGTTTTTTCAAAATTGAATAGCCCTAAAATCAAAAAAACACCACGTCGCATGACATGGTGTTTACTTCTCATTCATTTGTTTCATCAAATCCATCTGTTCTTTCACCATCGCCTCTTTCTCACGTCGGAGCACACCCCGGTACGTGATGCGGGAAATCGATAAACTGATCTCATACAAGAAGAAGAGCGGCAGTGACACCATGAGGTGCGACGTCAAATCCGGCGGCGTAATGAATGCCGCGACGACGAACAAGGCGAAGTAGGCGTACTTCCGGATCGATGACAGGAAGTACGGTGTCACGACACCGATGCGCGTCAAGAACATCGTCACGACCGGCAACTGGAACAACAGTCCGAATGGGATGGTCAGTTGCAGCAAGAACGTGAAGTAGTTCGACGCCCCGATGATTTGCGTCAGACCAAGGTCTTGCCCGAGGTCCGTCGAAATATCGAGGACGAGCGGGAACAACCAATAGTAGGCAAACGCCAAACCGACGAGGAACAAGATAAAGATGATCGGAATATAAGCGAGCGTCGCTTTCCGCTCGTTCGGATGCAGACCAGGTGCGACAAACGCCCACAGTTGATACAGTAGAAACGGACCAGCCGCGACGAGCCCGATGACGAGCGCCAAGTTCAAGTAAATCATGAGCGGGTCCGCGACCCCAAAGGCGTTCAGTTCAAGGCCTCGTTCGACGAGGTCGGCCTGGAGATAGGCGAGCACATATTTGACACTCGGCAAAGCAATCAAAAAGAAGGCAAAGACGACAAATGCCGACAGCATCAGTCGTCTCCGCAGCTCTGTCAAGTGGTCGGACAGTGCCCGTTCTTGATCAGGTTGATGGCTCATCGCTTACTGCTCTTTCTTCTCAATTTCTTTCTTGTCTTTCTCGTCATGCTCGTTCATCATGCCACTCGTGGCGTTTTTGAACTCACGGAGCGTCTGTCCGGCGGCACGGCCGAACTCAGGCAATTTCTTCGGCCCGAAGATGATGAGCGCGATAATCGCGATGACAAACAGACTTGCTCCGCCTGGAATACCGACGACGAGTGACGATAATAGTAATTCCATTATTGATGGACCCCCTCAGCAGATGGATAGTGTTGCATAAAGTAAATGAGCGACTG
The DNA here is from genome assembly GCF_018618115.1 of Exiguobacterium sp. s16. Taxonomy (NCBI): domain Bacteria; kingdom Bacillati; phylum Bacillota; class Bacilli; order Caryophanales; genus Exiguobacterium; species Exiguobacterium sp. s16. Next base: position 97,074 of record NZ_JACSLM010000007.1, read on the forward strand.
GAGTTCGATCGACAAGTCGATATGATGGACGCGGACCGTATCCGGCACAGTGAGGCGAGCCGGTGTAAAGTTCAAGATGCCTTTGATGCCGAAGCGGACCAAGTCATCCGCGACAGGCTGTGCATAGGCAGACGGCACCGTCAAAATGGCGACGTCAATCTTGTTTTGCTTCATGATCTGTTCCATCTCATCGACGTGATGAATCGGGACACCGGACATCGTCGTGCCGACTTTTGTCTCGTCTGCGTCGAACCCGACGACGATATGTGTGTTATTGTTTTTAAGGAAGTTATAGTTGACGAAAGCTGTCCCGAGATGACCAACCCCGACCAAGGCGACGTTCGTAATCTCGTCCTGATTCAGTGTCTTACGGAAAAAGTCTAACAGATACTGTACGTTATAGCCATATCCCTTTTTACCGAGCGCACCGAAGTACGAGAAATCGCGACGGATCGTGGCCGAATCGACCTTGACCGCCTCACTCAGTTCAGCAGAAGAGACACGCTGTTTTCCTGATGAATGCAGGCTTTGGATAAACCGATAGTATAGTGGCAACCGTTTGGCTGTCGCTTGCGGAATCTTTGGTTCGTTTTGACTCAACGGAAAGAGCCTCCTTTTTACGACGCGTTTCAAACGAATCTAATTTCATACACCTTGATTGTAAACGAATTCACATAACCACTCAACGAATATACCTGAAAAGACTAAAAAATACAGTATACTAAATAGAGAGAAAGGGGTTTTTTCACTTGATCCTACTGCAAGTCAATAACTTATCGAAATCATTCGGCGTCGAGCCGATTTTAGAGAACGTCAAACTCGAAATCCAAGAAGGCGAACGCGTCGCCCTCGTCGGCCGGAATGGCGCCGGCAAGTCGACACTGCTCAAAGTCATCGCCGGGGAATATAACTATGACTCAGGCGACATCATGAAGCCAAAAGATGTGACAATCGGCTATCTCGCCCAAGATTCAGGACTTGAATCGAACGAGACGATTTGGAACGAGATGCTCACCGTCTTCACCGATTTAATTGAACAGGAAAAAACGCTCCGTCGCATGGAACAAGACATGGGATCTGAGCGCATCTTGAACGACCCGGCCGCCTATGAGCGCCTGCTGTCGTCTTATGATGAAGAACAGCATACGTTCAAAGACCGCGGCGGCTATCAATACGAGGCGACGATCCGCTCCGTCCTTCACGGGATGCGTTTCTATCCGGACGACTTCGAGCGCCGCATCGATACGCTCTCCGGCGGACAACGGACCCGCCTCGCCCTCGCGAAGATGCTCCTTCAAAGTCCAGACCTGCTCATCTTGGATGAGCCGACGAACCATTTGGACATCGAGACGCTCGGCTGGCTCGAGAAGTATTTGAGCGGTTATAAAGGCGCCGTCCTCATCGTCTCCCACGACCGTTATTTCCTCGACCGGGTCGTCTCGGTCGTCTATGAGCTGTCTCGCCACCGGAGCCGTCGCTTCGTCGGCAACTACACGAAGTACCTTGAACAGAAGGCCGCGATCTATGAGCAAGAGAAGAAGCAGTTCGAGTCCCAGCAAGAAGAAATCGCCAAGATGCAGGACTTCATCCAGCGTAACATCGCCCGGGCGACGACGACGAAGCGGGCCCAGAGCGTCCGCAAACGTCTCGAGAAAGTCGACCGGATGGAAGCGCCGGACGGTGACGAGCGCAGTGCCGTCCTCTCGTTCGCAATCAAACGCCAAAGCGGGAACGACGTGTTGAGCGGCAGCGACCTCGCCATCGGTTATGAGGAACCGATCGCCCAGCATCTCCGCTTCCAACTGCAGCGCGGTGAATCGGTCGCTCTCGTCGGTCCGAACGGGGTCGGTAAGTCGACGCTTTTGAAAGTGTTGACGAAACAACAGCCGGCGCTCACCGGTGACATCCGCTACGGTACCGGCGTCGAGATCGGCTATTACGATCAGGAGCAACAGAACTTGTCGGACGCCAACCGCGTCATCGACGAGATTTGGAACGACTGGCCGCTCATGCGCGAACAAGAAGTCCGCAGCCTGCTCGGTCAGTTCCTGTTCAGCGGTGACGACGTGATGAAGCGCGTCCATGAACTGTCGGGTGGAGAGCGGGCCCGCTTGACGCTCGCGAAACTGAAGCTCGAACAGCCGAACTTGCTCATCTTGGATGAGCCGACGAACCACTTGGACCTCGACTCGAAGATGATCCTCGAGAACGCCCTCGTCGACTACCCGGGCACGATCTTGTTCGTGTCGCACGACCGCTACTTCATCGACCGGCTCGCGACGCGCGTCTTGGAGATCACACCGAACGGCATCGACGAATACCTCGGCGATTACTCGTATTACGTCGAGAAGAAAGAAGAACTCGAAGAACTGGCCCGACTCGCTCGTGAAGAGACGAAACAAGTCATCGTCAAGAAACAGCGCGCCGACAAGGAACAGCAACGCGAGGAACGCCGGATGAAACAACGGATCGAGGAGATCGAGCTCACCATCGAGCAACACGAGGCCCGTATCGAAGAGATTGAGCAACTGTTGTGTGAACCGGACGTCTTCAACGACTTCGCTCGGGCACAGGAACTGTCGACCGAGTCCGATGCGACGAAAGAATCGATCACGGCACTGTATGCAGAATGGGAGGAGCTCCATTCATGATGCGATTCCGTGCGATGCGAATCGAGTGGATGCACGCCTTCCTGACTGGTCTCGCCTACATCGTGCCGACCGGGACGGAGTACGTATCCGAACTGATTCGTGGGGAACCGACCGTCGTCCCGTCGTTCCTGTTTTATTTCCTGCCGGTCGTCATCGGCTTCATCATCCAGACGTGGAGCGGGATTGTCATCAGCTTGTTGAGCGGTCTACTCATGAGCACGCTCTTTATCCGCCTCGTCGTCTGGCCGGTCGATGTGACCGTGCACAGCTTTTACACGCCCGGCTCGGTATGGGGCCACTTCTATCAGTCGACGCTCCTCATGTGGGTGCTCGCTTTGATCGTCTATGTCGTGAGCCGAGTGAATATGTGGTATAAACAAAAGAAACATCATCCAGAAGTATAAAAACAGGGAAGCCGCTCTCCATGATGGAGGTCAGCTTCCCTGTTTTACGTTTAGAAATAACGCAGCGGTTGGAACCCGCGCGTGTGGAAGTCAAGCTTGATGCCGTCTTCCGTGATGAAGAAGACGTACTCGTTCGTATCGACGTCACGGACGAACACTTTGTAGAATGTGAGCGCCTCTTCGTCGTTCGTCACATATTTTGCCTCATGCGTCGAGATGACTTGGGCGAACAGTTGCTCTTCGTCAAACTCGTTGACAATGTCCTCGAACTTCGCCGCCTCTTCTTCGGTCGCTTCTCGTCCCGGTGCGATTTGATAATACGCATCGCTCGCTTTCGGTTGAATGCCGAGGTTGCGGTCGACGACGATGACGCTTTCGATGTCTTGATCGTCTAAGCTCTTATAGCCGTACAACGTCTCGACGAGCGTGTTCTCACCCGTAACCCGGCCGATGCCTTCGAGCGATTCCGCTCCCGTGAGCGACCGGACGCGTGTCGCTTCCGGCACGATTTCTTCTTGATAGGCGATATTATAAGCGCGGATGATTTCCCGTACTTGCAAAAACGTCGCGACGACGAGCAGTACGACGAGACCTCCAATGATTATGCGTTTCATCATCTGTATATTTCCCCCTAGACTGTCATGCTCTCTTCTAAGGATAACCCAGGAACCGCATTCATCGCCAGTGTATCGCGCTTTCCGCGCACATACGCGTGATGTGCCGCGACTCCAATCATACCGGCGTTGTCTCCGCATAGATCAAGTGGTGGGATGACGAGGCGGATGCCTTCGCGGTCCGTCGCTTCTTTGAGTGCAGCGCGGAGTCCACGGTTGGCTGCGACGCCACCTGCGACGAGCAATTGCTTCGCTCCTTTTTCTTTCACGGCACGAATCGCTTTCTCGACGAGCACTTCGACGACACTCGCTTGGAAACTGGCCGCCAAGTTTTCAGGGATGACCGTCTCCCCGCGCTGTTCAGCGTTGTGGACGGCGTTGATGACCGACGACTTGAGCCCGCTGAAGCTGAAATCGAAACTTCCCGCTTCAAGCCGAACCCGTGGGAACTTGTACGTGTCTTCCCCATCGGCTGCGAGACGGTCGATGGCAGGTCCACCTGGGTAAGGAAGACTGAGCGTCCGTGCGACTTTGTCATATGCTTCTCCGGCTGCATCGTCACGTGTCTCCCCAATGACTTCGAACACACCGTGCTCGGGCATATAGACGAGCTCCGTGTGTCCGCCCGAGACGACGAGACAGACGAGCGGGAACTCCATCTCTTCGACGAGTTCGTTCGCATAGATGTGTCCGGCGATATGATGCACGCCGATGAGCGGTTTGCTATGGGCGAAAGCGAGCGCTTTGGCCGCACTGATTCCGACGAGGAGTGCCCCGACAAGACCTGGTCCTTGCGTGACCGCGACGGCGTCGACGTCTTGCATCGTCACACCCGCTTCACTGAGGGCGTCATCGATGACGTAGGTGATCCGTTCGACGTGGTGGCGCGAGGCGACCTCGGGCACAACCCCGCCAAACCGTTTATGACTTTCAATCTGCGACGAGACGACGTTCGATAAAAGCGTCTTACCGTCACGCACGAGCGCGACCGACGTCTCATCACAACTCGACTCAATCGCGAGGATGAGCGATGTGTCCATCTGTTTCACTTCCTAACTTCGCCCAGTAAATATAGGCGTCTTCATTATTGTCTTGATAATATCGTTTCCGGCGTCCGGCATTTTCGAAACCGAACTGTTCGTACAGCTTTTGGGCGCCGATGTTCGAGACGCGCACTTCGAGCGTGAGCGCCGCGAGTGACTTCGAGCGGGCAAATTCAACGAGTTGCGTCAACAGCAGATTGCCGATGCCTTGCCCACGATATTCCGGTAAGACGGCGATGTTCGTGATGTGCCCCTCGTCTACGATTTGCCAAACCCCGACGAAGCCGACCACGCGTCGTTCATGCACAGCGACGAAATAGATCGCTTGGTCATTGCGGAGCATCTCGTTCATGAACGCTTCTTTCGTCCACGGAATAGCGAACGAGGCTTCCTCGACTTTGGTCACTTCTTCGACGTCGAGCCATGTCATGCGCCGGATTTTAATATCAGCCATTGTTTTGTCCCTCGAGCCATTTCGCTTCCGCCTCAGCGAGACGAAGATACTCGGGCTCAAACGCATGGACATCATTCGTGGCCTCACCTAAGGCGACGAGATCGCTCGCACGGCCGTAACTATGCGCGGCCGGTGCTTCGGTATAGTCGTAAGACGCGAGTGCGTCACGGAACGGCTCCACGTCGCCGACGACGACGAATGGTCCGCTGATATTGGCTTCGAGCCAAGCGGCGACCGAGGCGTGACGGTCGGGTGTGACGGCCTCGTTCTGTTGATAATGCCCGATATAGGCATTCCCTCGACGGGCGTCGATGAGCGCGACGACTGGGAGCTCCGTGTTCGGGGCCGCCGCCATAAGACGGAGCGCCGAGACCCCGACGAGCGGGATCTGAAGCGTGTAGGCGAGCGTCTTCGCTGTCGTGACACCGATGCGAATCCCCGTATAAGACCCTGGACCTGTCGTCACGACGATGCGTTCGAGTTCGGTCGGTGTCCATTTGACCGCATTCATCAATTGTTCGATCATCGGCATGAGCGTGACGGCATGGTTTTTCGAGACCATGACCGTCGCCTCGGCTTGAATCTGTCCGTGCTCACTCAAGGCGACAGACAGACGTGTCGTCGACGTGTCAATCATGAGTTGTTTCATGCGAGCACCTCCTTCACGAGTGCATCATACGTGTCGCCGACGGGCGCGAACGTCAACTGACGTTCCTCGTCCCCGACTCGCTCGATTGTGATGGCGAGCCGTTCCGTCGGAAGTGACGACTCGATCAAGTTCGGCCATTCGACGATGGCGACACCATCACCGTTGATGTATTCCTCGAGGCCAATATCGTCCCCCGTGTCTTCGAGACGATAGACGTCCATATGATAGAGCGGCAAGCGCCCTTGGTATTGTTTCATGATGGTGAACGTCGGGCTGTTGACGTTACGCGTGACGCCGAGGCCTTTACCAAAGCCTTGGGTGAACGTCGTCTTGCCGGCACCGAGGTCGCCGTCCAACGTTATGACCGTTCCGGCTTTGACGAGCGTGGCGAGTTTTTCTGCCACCGCCTGCGTTTCGGCCGCAGAATGGGTAATCAATGTATACATGATGTTTCTCCTTTAGTGGTTCTAGCGATACGTACTCATTGTACACTCAATTTTGCGCAAAAAAAAACACGAAACGTCATCGTTTCGCTATCTCATTTAAAAAATTGGTTGCGGGGGCTGGATTTGAACCAACGACCTTCGGGTTATGAGCCCGACGAGCTACCAGACTGCTCCACCCCGCGACGACATATGAAATTAAATAAAAATTGGTTGCGGGGGCCGGATTTGAACCGACGACCTTCGGGTTATGAGCCCGACGAGCTACCAGACTGCTCCACCCCGCGATGGTTTGAATTGTTTCGACATCCTCTATAATAAGTGAAGTAGTTATAAAATGCAACCTTTTTCTAAATGTTTTTTGAGAATTGGAATCGGGAACATGATAAGGAGTGTAACTTACTAGAGAAAAGGGGCGCGACCGTCATGTCGAAATGGGGTAATCGCTTTAAAAAATGGTTCTTTTCCGAACTGGATGCATCCGTCTATTTTCACACCGTACCGTTTCTCCCGAACGAAACCGTCCATGGAACGTTACGCGTGTCGAACACCACTTCACATGTCGTGCGACTGCAGGAGTTGACGCTTAACTTTTTGACGACTTTCAAAGACATCACGCTCGAAGGAAATGAGTTCAACCGCGAGGCCGATCTTCAAGAAGTCCCAATCCCTCTATCGGTCGTCCTCGAACCAGGTGCTGAAGAGCATATCCCGTTCACGTTTGATTTAACGATGTATGCCCCGTCGACAGCGGGCGCTCCGTATAGTGTGGAAGCGACCGTCTGGGACACGGACGGCAAACGGGTTTGGTTCGATGTTGTCGAGAATGTCGAAGTCGAACCGCTCCCCGCTTTGAAACGCTTGTTAGAGGCGACCGAACATGCAGGCCTCGAGCTCATGTTCGTCCGCAACGTCATCGACCCGCTCGGAGAAGAACGGCCGTATCCATTCGTCGAGAAGTATGGGTTTAAGCCGGTCGGCGACTGGGCCGACGAGTTCGAAGTCGTCAAATCGTTCTGGCGCATCGATGAGGATGGGGTCGACGTCTATTACTGGCTCGACAACATCGAGAAGCAACGCACACTTGAGTCGATTGCGAACGACGTCACGTTGCGCCATCGCTCGCTCACGTGGGACCAACTCGAGCGCGAACAAGATCGGCTCGGGATCGGGATCCAAGAAACGTTACGCAGCCACCGCTCATGATGAGCGGTTTTTTTGTGGGCTCCGCTCAATCGTCCAAACATTATCGCTTGTCGAGACGACCGTCTGGAACTTCTCACGATGCGGATGCATGAACAGTTCGTATTGAAACCGACGCTCGTCGTGCGAGGTTTTCAAGTAGCCCAGGTCCATCCCACGCTCTTGGATGTCCCGAACAGAACGACGGGCGAACTCAGTCTCGCTATCCGTATACAAATAGACCGATACATCGAAATAGTGAGGTTCGAGGAAGGCGACACTCATCCCTTCGATGATGGTGACTCGTTTTGCTGGATCGATCCAAGTCCGTTCGAGATACGGGACGTCGATCGTATAAAAGCCGATGCCTTCTCGTACCATCCGGACATCACGCTCGAGTGACAGCAAGTGATGCGCGGAAGGATGACAGGCCGTCATCTTGTAGTGATGCGTTTGACCGTCGACCGTATAGTCGATTATAGCACTCTTCCGTAACATCGAATCCGTGATGTAAGGGTCGGTATTGATATAGTTCACGTCCCCAAGACGCGCGCGTAAAGCATCAGCGAACGTCGTCTTGCCGGCACCTCCGTGTCCCGAAATCCCGATGACCGTATGTCTTTCTTGCCCGACTTCGTCGACGATATAATCGATCAAATCATTCATTTGAATCCCCCTTTTGGTACACTTCATATAGAAAGGAAGTGTACCAATCCCGATGTCCACTTGTCCATTTTGTCATCCACAGCTTGATCCATCACAACGAATCGTTGCCGAGAACGAGACCTGCTACTTTTTAATGCATGATCGTGAACAGGACGTGCTCGTCGGTTCAGGCATCATCGTACCGAAACAACACCGAGCGACGACGTTCGATCTCACGCCTTCGAATGGCATGATACATACAGACTGCTCCACGAAGCGAAGGTGTTCCTCGAAGAGACGTATAGCCCTGACGGCTATACGCTTGGTTGGAACGTCGGAATTGCTTCAAACCAGACCGTGCCCCACGCGCACTTGCATGTCATCCCGCGTTACACGGCAGGTCCCCATGCCGGGAAAGGGTTACGCCATTGGTTGAAACGACCAGAATGACCAAACAGCTCACCGCGTAAGGATGAGCTGTTTTCGTTTCGCTTCTATTTCTTCGAGTTGTCGCTCCAAACGTTCGACTTCTCTTGTCATTTTCTCGATCAGTTTAGCGATTTCTCGATCGAGCCCGTTCACTTTATCCAGTGAATCGTTGATTCGTCCATGCATCGTCCATTCCGAGAAAATATCGTCGAGGAAATAGTCAGCGAACTGGATCAGTGATCCGCGTTCAATCTGTAATCCGCTGACGACGCCTTTCACATCAGCCAACTCCCGCGAGAATCGCTCAAGTGCGGCTTGAAGTTCATGCATCTTCCGCTCCGAGGCATCGATGGCATCATGTTTCATCGCTGTCGCAATCAAACCCCCTCCAAAGAACGTATCATACGTCGACCAGCCTTTTGCACTGTCGAGATGTTTCAGTGTTCTTGAAATGGCAGTCCGCGCTGTATGTCCAGCACTAATGGCTTCTTTATACTCAATGAGCACCTCATTCGTTTCCACTTGCTGCTTCGTGAGCCGATATAGTGTTTCCTTAACTTCAGGATCCTGCTTCAAGTGAGCTTCTTTCTCTTTTACGAACGCTTCCCACTCTGCGTCAATCCCGTTATACGTCTCAAAGGTTTCATATAAATCACGACGTTCAAGCCCTAACTCATCGACCATTGCCTCGTGTTCTCGTAACTTCAATTCGGCCCGGGCCGCCTCTTCTAATTCAATCGTTTTTTGTTCGTTGAATGTTCCCCTGAGTTTACGCCATGCGTTGACGAGCGAGAATGAATCTAAGTCATAGACATCGCGTTGTTCTTTCGTAAACGAATTGAGAAGTTGCTTTCGCACAGCTTCATGTTCGGCAATTTGCTTGTCGAGTGTTTTTAATTTCCGGGCGAGTCGGTCCCGTTCTGCCATCTGTTGTTGTAAGTCGTGTTGGGTTTGGTAGAGATCACTCATAACGTTTCATTCCTCCAGTTTCTTTTCGATAATGTTCTAACAGGTCTTTGACGTGTACCCCATCAATCGTTAAGCCGTCAATCGATGAACCCTCGATCTGGACCCCATCAAGCCGACAGTTTTTCATAATCGTGTTCGTCAGGTTTGTATGGAAGAACGTCGTCGGCCGTCCTGACTCGTACATGGTGACGAATCGATATTGTGAGCCGGAAAGATTCAAGTCGTCGAACTCGGTTTCTCTGAAGTTAATATTGCGGAATTGGCTCCTCGTGAAATTACAATTGCTGGCCCGTAGTTCTGAGACGTTACTATTCGTGATGGCGATTTGACTCGCATCTATTCCATACGCTTGGCACCTTTGATCGAGCGCTCTTCATATCGCAATGTGATTGCTTCATCTACGGGTTGCTTTACTCGTTTGACGAAACAGACCTCTTCGCTTGATTCGAAGACGGATTGGTAACCGACTGCCCGATAAAATGCCACATTGTGGGGTTGGGCTACTGATGTCTCCAACTCCCAAATTCGTACAGTCGGATGAAGCCTCTCGATTGACTGTAGTGCCTGTTTTCCAATCCCTTTACCTTGTCTGTATGGATGAATAAAGATGCGGTCAATCCGTCCGTAATCTTTCCCTGTCAACGTCACGACGGCTCCCCCGACGACTTGTCCTTCATGTTCGATGACATAACACATCAATTGTTCAATCAAATACAAGCTCATCGCCTGGTCATCATAACCCGGTGGTTCAATATTTAAGTCCCGATATGGTAATCGGAGACGATCTGCCTCTTGTTTAAAACTCGCTCGTGAAACCTCAGTGAACGCCTTGTAGTCTGAGACTGTCGCTTCACGGATTTGCATACTTGACTCCCCCTCTTCTGTCTCTTCATACGAGAAGATTAGATGAAAAGTTTCAAAGGAAACGACAAAAAAGGACGACCAAGCATCTGCTTGATCGTCCTTCGCGTTGGCCTAGCAACGTCCTATCCTCACAGGGGGAGACCCCCAACTACTTTCGGCGCTGAAGTACTTAACTTCCGTGTTCGGCATGGGAACGGGTGTGACCACTTCGCTATCGCCACTAGACAATTATTATATTAGCATTATATATCCCGTTTGTCAACACTTTCATAAAAAAAAGAACGACCAAGCATCTGCTTGATCGTCCTTCGCGTTGGCCTGGCAACGTCCTATCCTCACAGGGGGAGACCCCCAACTACTTTCGGCGCTGAAGCGCTTAACTTCCGTGTTCGGCATGGGAACGGGTGTGGCCGC
>NZ_JACSLM010000008.1:0-83280 GCF_018618115.1 Exiguobacterium sp. s16
CAAGCTGTGTTAAATGATATTGCAAAAAAATGAGCGACCACCCTCAGGCAATCGCACGTCATCTTTCACCAACATTGCGTAAGAACCACTCCTATTTTGCATTACACATGCCTTTCGTCGTCGCGTACGTCACCTCAATGTTGCGTCGTTGCTCGACCGCCTGAAATACGTCTTTCGTGAACGGCGCCGGTGGGACGGTCTTATTCCCGAGCCAGAGGATATTCTTTTCGAGCCGTGCGATTTTCGTCTCGAGGTCGTGCGGCAATTCATTCACGTACCAGTCTGACAGCGTATCCCGCATGTCCCCGAACGGCACGTCTGGAATCTGTTCCATCCATTTGAGGGTGAGGTAGAGCGCGACCGCTTCTTGTTCCCGGAGCTGGAGCGGTGGCAAGAGCCGATTCGGCAACATCTCATAACCGCCACCCGCGCCGGGGACGCTCCAAATCGGATAGCCGAGTTCTTCGAGTGTCAGCATATCGCGCTGAATCGTCCGGACCGAGGCACCCGTCTCAAGAGCGAGTTCATCCGCCGTGAAGCGTCGTCCCCGGTTCAACAATCGAATTAAGTACAGATGTCGTTTTTTCATCTTATCCATTCCCGTCATGTTTTGTCGTGTTTATCAAGTAAGCTGAATGTATCACGAATCAAGGAGGAATTCATCATGGCAAACGTCGTCTTATATATCGCGACAAGTTTGGATGGAAAGATTGCGCGCACGAACGACCAGCTCGACTGGTTGTTCGAAGTCGTTGGGGAAGGGGACAACGGCTACGCCGACTTCTTCCAAACGGTCGGGGCAGTCATCATGGGACGGAAGACGTATGAGGAAGTGCTCGTGCTTGAGCCGGACGGTTACCCGTACGACAAGATTCCGAACTATATTTTGACGCGGAGCCCGGACCGGGAAGCTGAGCACGTCACGTTCACCGATGAGCCGATCGAACAGCTCATTGAACGATTAAAGCAAGACATCGACGGGGACATTTGGATTGTCGGGGGAGGCGAAATCATCAAGGCGGCGATGGCGCACGACTTGATCGACAGTTATGAGATTGCCATCGCTCCGGTCGTATTAGGTGAGGGGATTCCGCTCTTCCCGGAAGGCACGAAAGAGACGAAGTTGAAACTGACGAGCCAACGCGCGTCCGGACAGTTCGTCATGGTGACGTACGAGAAGGCATAAAAAATAATCCATTACCGTAACGTTCGACTAACTCCACGTTATGGTGACAGACCAAAAGTTATAAAAATTCAATTGCAAAAAGAGATACAAAGTAAAGAATCGGAAGAAAGGTAATGACTAAGCCGATGACTCTAGTTGATTTTTTCAACTGCATGACGAGACCAATAAACCATACCCCGAATAACAGTAACCAATAGTAGCTAGCCGCAGGTTGAGGCCCTTCTGCCATGCCACTTATTCCAAGAGCCAAAATAGTGAGAGCGGTAACAGCCAATCCCGTTATAATGTTCATTATTATTAAAAACGTTTTATTCAATTGCTTTCCCCCTTCAATTTGATCTATGTCTTGTAAGATGCTTTGGTTGCATCCCTCAAACGATTTCCTTTTCCGTTTTGAAAATGCCGACTAACAACAACGTGAGTCCGATGAAGAAGATAAAGGGAAAGATAAGCCACATGATTAATCCGCCCCAACCATTTTCGACACTGATGGCATAGGAGAGTCCGATTGAAAATGCTAAAGCGGGTGAAATGGGAAGCATCAGAGCGCTGCCCCATATTTTAAGTTTTGTCTTTCTCGATTCTCCCGTACTAAACCAATAAGCCACAAACGCACCTATACCTGCAATGATATATCCGATTGCGATGGCCATCTGATTACGCCCTCCTCTTTAATGATAATGGAAATAAAACTTTTCTTAGGTAAGTGTCGACAATCTTAGCCCAATCAATATTTTCTATATATGTAATTAAATATCCTTTCATAATCTAATTATTCGTTCGAGTGATCGTACTTTGATGACGAATAGACTTGAGCATCTTCAACTGATTTCATCAAAAAGCCGAGCCCTTAAAGGACTCGGCTTGTCTCATACATGCTTCCGCTGAAACGCGGCAATCGCTTCATACTCTTCCGCGAGATGACGGGAGAGCCGGATATAAATCGGCAGCAACTCCCGATAAATCGTGGTCGCTTCATGATTTGGGGCATGTTCGTGCGTCACTTGCGGCACGACCGTAAAGTCGTCAATGTCCCCGAACGCATACTCCCCGAGCATGACGGCACCGAGACACGAGCTCTCATGGCTCTCCGGCACGACGACCGGTGTATCGAAGATGTCGGCCATCATCTGGCGCCACAGGCTCGACTGGGCGAACCCGCCCGTCGCGTGAATCCGGTTCGGTGCGCCCGTCAACTCGTCGAGCGCCAGCATGACCGTATACAAGTTGAAGATGACGCCTTCTAACACGGAGCGGATGAAGTGCTCGCGCTTGTGGTGGATACTCAAGCCGAAGAACGAACCGCGTGCGTTCGAGTCCCAGAGCGGCGCTCGTTCACCCATCAAGTAAGGGTGGAACAGGAGACCGTCCGAACCCGGTTTGACCGTCTCGGCGATACGCGTCAACACATCATAGGCGTCCATGCCGAGCCGTTTCGCTGTCTCGACCTCGCTCGCCGCGAACTCGTCGCGGAGCCAGCGCAGGATGATGCCGCCGTTATTGACCGGCCCGCCGATGACCCAATGCTTGTCGGTCAAGGCGTAACAGAAGATGCGTCCTTTCGGGTCCTCGACCGGTTCCCGGACTACCGTGCGGATGGCACCGCTCGTCCCAATCGTGACGGCGACGACACCTTGCTCGAAAGCCCCGACCCCGAGGTTCGACAACACCCCGTCGCTCGCCCCGATGACGAGCGGGAAGTCCCAGCCGAGCGTCTCAACAACATCCGATTTAAGCGTTAAAATCTCGGTCGTCGGCACGAGCTCGGACAGTTGCTCGGGTGTGACGCCGGCGACGTCGAGCGCCTCCGCATCCCAGTTGCAGTTTTTCAAATTGAACAGCCCTGTCGCCGAGGCGATGGAATGGTCAATGACGAAGCGACCGGTCAAGCGATAGAAGACGTACTCTTTAATCGAGACGAACTTGGCTGCCTGGTCGAACACGTTCGGATGCTCGGCTTTCAGCCAACGCAGTTTCGACAGCGGCGCCATCGGATGGACCGGTGTGCCGGTGCGCATATGGAGTGCGCTCGCGTCGAAGTCCCGTTTGATTTCTTGCGTATACGGGTTGGCCCGGCTATCGGCCCAGGTGATGCTGTGGGTGAGCGGGCGGCCCGACGCATCGAGCGCGATCAAGCTATGCATCGCCGAACTGAACGAAGCGAAGCGGATCGGCCCGTCGGCTCTGGCACGGACGGCCGAGATTGCCTCGAGCACGGCCCCGTAGATGACGACCGGGTCTTGCTCGGCCGTCTCCGTGTCCGGGGTGAGGAGCGGGTACAGCACGTTATGTACCGCGAGTTGTTGCTGGTTATGGAACAGGACGGCTTTCGTGCTCGTCGTCCCGATATCGACGCCAATCGTGTACACACACATCACTTCCTAACTTAAATAATGAACAAGCTGATCAAGAAGACGACCGCGAAGCCGGTCAATCCAATAATCGTTTCCATGACGGTCCACGACTTGAGCGTGTCTTTCACGTCAAGCCCGAAGTAGCGGTTGACGAGCCAGAAGCCTGAGTCGTTGACGTGAGACAACACCGTCGCCCCTGAAGCGATCGCGATGACGATGAGGCCGAGCGCGGCACCGGTGATATTCTGGATTTCGAGAAGTGGCGTGATGAGTCCTGCCGCCGTGACCATCGAGACGGTCGCCGAACCTTGGGCGACACGGACGACGGTCGCAATCAAGAAGGCGAGCACGATCGCCGGCAGCGGTGACCCGGCCATCATTTCCCCGAGCACGTCACCGACACCTGAGTCAATCAATACTTGTTTGAACACACCACCGGCACCGGTGACGAGGATGATAATCCCGGCCGGTTCGAGCGCTTTCGTCGCAATCTCTTGCACTTCGTCACGCGAGTAGCCGCGGCGTGTGCCGAGGAAGATGAACGTGAGCAACGTCGCGAGCGTCAAGGCGACGAACGGGTGACCCATGAACGTGAAGAACGTGCGGACGCTGTTACCTTCTTCTAATAAGACGGCAGACAACGTGTTCGCGAGGATCAAGACGAGCGGGATCGAGATGAGCGAGACGATCATCTTGAAGCTCGGCAACTCTTTCGACGTGTCGATCTCTTCAAATTCCATATAGTCTGGAATGTTGACGTGAATCTTGTTCGCGATATATTTTCCGAAAACCGGACCGGCTAAAATCGCGGCCGGAATCCCGGCGATGACCCCAAACAAGATGACCCAGCCGAGCTCGGCCCCAATCAAGTTGGCGACGGCAATCGGACCTGGTGTCGGCGGGATGAAGCTGTGCGTGACAGCGAGACCTGCAAGCAACGGGATCCCGTAGTAGAGGAGCGAGCGGCCCGTCTTTTTGGCGAGACCGTAGACAATCGGCACGAGAATGATGAAACCGACGTCGAAGAAGACCGGCACGGCGACGATGAATCCGGTGATGGCGAGCGCCCATTGCGCCTTGTCTTCGCCAAACTTATTGACGAGCGTCTGGGCGAGGCGTTCCGCGCCACCCGATACTTCTAACATCTTCCCGAACATGGCTCCGAGACCGACGACGACGGCGACAAAACCGAGCGTGCCGCCCATCCCGTTCTGAATCGAGGCGATGACGTCCCCGAGCGGCATGCCGGCCGCGATCCCGACGAGTAGACTGACGAGAAGAAGTGAGACGAACGCGTGAAGCTTCGTCCGCATGACCAAGAATAAGAGCAAGAAAATCCCTGCGACTGCGATAAGTATAAGCGTAGAGCCAGACATTATGTAGTTCCCCCTTTATTTTACGTGTAACCGTTTACAAATATTACCAAAGGAAAAGGCCACCCCTGACCTTTTCCTTGCGGTTATTTCTTGACGACCGCGTGGCCCCCGAACTCGTTACGGAGCGCCGCGACGACTTTGCCGGAGAACGTGTCGTCCTCGAGTGAGCGATAGCGCATCATGAGCGACATGGCGATGACCGGAGCCGCCGCCTGTAACTCGAGCGCCGTCTCGACCGTCCATTTTCCTTCCCCTGAGGAATGCATGACGCCGCGGATGTCGTCGAGCTTCGCGTCTTTCGAGAACGCATTCTCCGTCAACTCCATCAACCATGAGCGGACGACCGAGCCGTGGTTCCAGACGCGGGCGACTTGCTCATAATCGTAATCGAACGGGCTCTTCTCCAAGATGTCGAACCCTTCGGCGATCGCCTGCATCATGCCGTACTCGATGCCGTTGTGGATCATCTTCAAGAAGTGGCCGCTGCCAGCCGGTCCCGTGTACAAGTAGCCGTTCTCGACCGAGAGGTCTTTGAAAATCGGCTCAATCGTCGGCCAGGCGTCGGCGTCTCCGCCGACCATCGTGCAGGCGCCGTTACGGGCACCTTCCGTGCCACCGCTCGTGCCGCAGTCGAAGAAGGCGATGCCTTTGGCGCTGAACTGTTCGGCGCGTGCGACCGACAGCTTGTAGTTCGAGTTCCCCCCGTCGATGACGATGTCACCCGGCTCGAGCTTCTCAAGGAGTTCTGCTAGCACGGTCTCGGTGATGTCACCGGCCGGCACCATCGCCCAGACGACGCGTGGCGTCTCGAGCGAGTTGATGACGTCTTCGAGCGTTGGTACGATCTCAAACTTCGATGTCGTCTCGACGTTCCCGGCGTCCGTCCCGACGACCGTGTGGCCATGGTCGCTCAAGTTGAGCGCCAAGTTGTATCCCATCTTGCCTAATCCAATCAAACCGATGTGCATATCGTCACCTCTAAATCGAATTTTTTTCCATCTCTCCACTATAATATCAAATTAAATTCGATTTTCAATAGAGATTGCGGAATTTTATTCTTTTTTCACACGAAAACGTCCCACCTATAAACAAGGCGGGACGATTGGTTATGTATAAGTGGGATGGGTTAGAGTGAATCAAACGTAGCAAATATCTTTTCAACGACGTTGTCGGCAGTCACATCCATCAGAGGAATTTGTTTGCTGACTATTTTTTCTACACCCCAATAGTTCCGGACACTGTAGTCTTGATTAATCGGGGTAAGGATAGAGCAATTATTTTCGATTGTGATTCGCATAGTTTGTTTGTTATGGAGAGGGTCGAAGAATACCCAGTGATTTGTTGGAGAACACCCTTTATCCCAATCTTGGATATCCCCGTTTTTATAGATAAATTTAGAAAGATGGATACACGGTAAATGAGTGCTATCCATCTCCGTTTCCCTGTCATACAGTTCGATTTCCATGACATATAACGGTCCATCCCGCCATTCGTTCTCTAGTTGTTGATGTTTTTGTTTCTGAAAGATCAGAATAAAGTCCCGAATAAGCCATCCAGAAAACTCATTGTCTGACTTATAGCGTAGAAACTTGTCGACCACATTGATGTAGTTGCTTTCTGCCGATGCAATGGTTTTTGTATAGTCCATTAGTTTATGTATATTCTCATATGTTTTATAAACGACATGAAAAGCGCTTCTAACGTTATCTGTTGAATTCATAATATAGCTCCTCATTGATTAATGGGTTCGTCGTAAAACTGATTTCAACTTGATTGGATATAACAAAATTGAAATACTCATCGGAGTTGACGAAAGATGCGTTGCTTACTTTCATATCAATAAAATTCTCAAACCCTTTTCTCGTCAACAACTCGATTAAATCTTGGATGAGAATCTGTTGGAACTGATCTAATCCATTTAATTGTTTCAATTCATGTAAGAAGTCTTGCCACGATACGAAGCCGAGTGTCACGCCCGCCGCTATAGACGATTTCTCTATACGTTTCATCACATCGTTACACATTTGTCTGTCCGCGATAAAAAGTAGAATTTTATTTTTCTGAGTGCCCTTTCGTGAAATAATGCGAGATTCTCGCACTAATTGATGCTTACTCAGTTCTGTTGGAATGGAGCCTGTTTCATCTACTGAGGAGAGTCCGCTCAAGTATTTCACTTCGATTCCAATCATTGTATCTTCGAAGGTCAGTAGGGCGTCTAGTTCACCTTCTTTATCGTACGGCCAGAATTCAATCACGTCTGCCCAATACTGAGCTTTGATGTGGTCGATACATGAATTAATATCTGGTAAATTAACCGTATCTGGCAGTTCTTGAACTGTGTTTGCTAATACCTTTCCGAGGCCGTCTATAAAAGGGATGTAACGCAAAGTTCCGAATACGTTACCGGTTAGATTGTCCTCCAACCGTTCTGATAAGTTTGAACCAGTACGGCTAACTTTGCCTTTAATTTCTGCTAACACGAATTCACCCCTAAGAATAATAAATGAGAATACACTTTCATAATTCGTTGAAAGTAAGTATTTTCCTTTTTAGGGTTCTCATTTATACGAATTATGCTGGTCATCGATTGCGGAATTTTTTTCGAAAAGGTATCGTTAAAAGAAAAAAGGGTGAGACACATGGAATCGATGAACGGCCTGGCCCGCATCCGTGGCGCCTATACGACACTGAGCAAGAAAGAGCAACGCATCGCCGACTATATCTTGAAACAGCCTGAACGCATCATCCACCATACGATCAACCAAGTCGCCGACGACCTCGACGTCGCCGAGTCGACCGTGTTCCGTTTCTGTCAGCGCGTCGGCTTCAAAGGCTATCAGGCGCTGAAGATCGCGCTCGCTACCGACGTCGTCGCGCCGCTCCAAGACATCCATGAAGACATCTCGAACGAAGACACGCCACATGAAATCGCCGAGAAGATTTTCACCTCGAACGTGAAGACGCTCGAGGCGACACGGCAAATCTTGGACGCGGTTTCGCTCGACAAGTCGGTCGCCCTGTTGTTGTCGGCGAAGCGCATCGAGTTCTTCGGGAGCGGGGGCTCGGCCGTCATCGCGCTCGACGCCTATCATAAATTCGTCCGGAGCGGGTTGTTCGTCACGGCGAACCTCGAGTCGCACATGCAGCTCATGTCGGCGTCCCAGCTGACGAAAGATGACGTCGCCGTCCTCATCTCACACTCGGGTGCCTCGAAAGATACGCTCGACGTGGCGAAAGTATTGAACGAGCGCGGCGTGCCAACGATTGCCATCACGAACTATGCGAAGTCACCGCTCTCGAAGCTGTGTGACGTCGCCCTCTATACCGTGTCGCAAGAGACGGAGTTCCGCTCCGAGGCGCTCGCCTCGCGAATCGCCGAGCTCAGTCTGATCGACGCCTTGTTCACCGTCGTCATGATGCGACGCGGGGAAGAGGGGAGAGAATCGCTCCAGAAGATGCGCGAAGCCATCTCGCTTCGACGCATGTGAAAAGACTGACCTTCGGGCCAGTCTTTTTCTTATTTGCGTGTCGTTTGATGAACGAGTTTCTCGACACGGCTCGGAGCATCTAAATTATGACGGAGCCTGTTGTCTTGTATATGCACAATCAATATGTATAAAAACCTGATTTTTGAAAAAGATTTACAGATACAAGTAGGGGTATGGGTATCACCTGAGGATTACAATTTGTAAAAGGGTGGAATTAGTATAAACAGATTGATTTTCGCTTACACAGAGAGGAACGACCGCTATGAATAACCTTAACTTCTTGACGACCGAGCACTACGACGTGTTCAAACAGTTGGCCCAGCGCCTCAAGAGTCCCGGAGACGTCAAGAAAGAGTATTTCTCCGCCCTTTATGTCATCGCCGGGAACGAACGGGTGCGAAACCTTCTCTTGCCGTACATGGACCTTGAGCAAGGCAAAATCAGCACGGCCACCATCATCGACGACAACACGTTCGAGAAACAAGACTTCATCCTCGTGAAACTCGTCATTCACTTGTACAACAATAAAGAATGGGTGCTCCCGACCGAGTTGATCAGTCTGCCGCAAGACGACTATCAACTCGCGATGCAGGCGATCACACTTTGTCGCGACGAGCAATTTGACGACGTCACCATACCAAAATAAGTTGGCCTGTCCCGAATCGGTCGGGACGGGTTATTTGTCTAGTTGAAGGAGGCCACGCCATGTCCGTGAATACGATGATGCTCGCCATCGTGCTCGTCTTGATGGTGTCGACGATTGCCGCCCCGTTCCTGTTCATCTTGTACCTTTGGCGGAAGGACCGCCACCAGCGCGAGCATTCCGTCCTCCGGAACTTCCCGATTCTCGGCAAGGTGCGCTACATCTTGGAGAAGGTCGGACCTGAGATGCGCCAATACTTGTTCTTGAACGACAACGAGTCAAAACCGTTCTCGCGGAACGACTATGAGGCGGCCGTGATTTCGGGAAAATATAAGTCGCGCATCATCGGATTCGGCTCGGAACGGGACTTCGAAGGCGGCGGCTTCTATCTCCAGAACGTGCTCTACCCGACGAACCGGGAGGAACTCCGCATCGACAATCGGGACACCGTCTCGACGCGGCTGTACCAAGTCGAGGAGGACAACCTGTTCACGCGGAAAGAACGGATCGTCGAACGCGACGTCGGTCCGTCCTTGTTGATGGAAGAAGACAGTATCGTCATCGGAAAACAGACGTGCCGGGAACCGTTCCGTGTCCGCGGCCTCGTCGGGCAATCCGCGATGAGTTTCGGTTCGCTCGGTGAGAACGCCATCACGGCGCTGTCGATCGGGCTCAGCCGGGCCAAAGGGACATGGATGAACACCGGCGAGGGCGGCCTATCGGACCATCACTTGAAAGGCGAGGTCGACCTCATCTGTCAAATCGGGCCGGCGCTGTTCGGCGTCCGAACCGAGGACGGGGCGTTCTCGGAAGTAGCGTTCAAGGTGAAGAGCGACATCCCGCAAGTTCGCGCCTTCGAGTTGAAGCTCGCCCAAGGTGCGAAGACGA
The DNA here is from genome assembly GCF_018618115.1 of Exiguobacterium sp. s16. Lineage (NCBI taxonomy): Bacteria > Bacillati > Bacillota > Bacilli > Caryophanales > Exiguobacterium > Exiguobacterium sp. s16. The sequence goes on from NZ_JACSLM010000008.1 coordinate 9,936, forward strand.
GGGGTGGCCATATCGAGGGCTCGAAAGTGACGGAAGAGATTGCCCGCATCCGGAGCGTCAAAGTCGGCGTGACAATCGATAGCCCGAACCGCTTCTCCGAGTTCAAGACGGACCGGGAACTGCTCGGCTTTATCGAGCGTCTGCGCGATATCGGTGGCAAGCCCGTCGGCATCAAGCTCGTTGTCGGCCGCCTCGCGGACCTCGAGGCGCTCATTCAAGAGATGGCGTCGTCCGGGAAACATCCTGACTTCATCACGGTCGATGGTGGGGAAGGAGGGACCGGGGCGACGTACCAGGAACTCGCCGATACGGTCGGGTTGCCGTTGAAGGCCGCGCTCCCGTACGTGCATCGCTTACTAGTCGAACATGGGCTCCGTGACCGCGTCACCTTGTTCGCCTCCGGCAAGCTCGTCACGGCCGATAAGATTGCCGTCGCCCTCGCGCTCGGGGCCGACTGCGTCAATATCGCCCGCGGACTTATGTTCAACGTCGGTTGCATCCAGGCGCAAGTGTGCCACACGAACCGATGCCCGGTCGGCGTCGCGACGACCGACCCGAAACTGCAGCACGCCCTCGTCGTCGACGAGAAGAGTTTCCGCGTGACGAACTACATCATCTCGCTCCGAGAAGGGCTCTACAACATGGCGGCCGCGGTCGGGCTCGACACGCCGACGAAACTGTCGCTCGAACATGTCGCCTACAAGTACCCGGACGGCCGGGTGAAGCGGGGCGAAGAATTATTCGATGGACAAGCGAAAGACGGATGACCGCGGTCATCCGTCTTGTTGTGTGAGCTGGTGGAACAGTTTAGCATACAGCGCCATCCCGACGAGCGCCGACAGCAAGATGAGCGTGAACACGGCGAGCGGGGAGACGAAACCTGAGATGAGTACTGTGACTGGTGCGAGGAATTTGCCGATCGTGTTTTGGAGCGTATCGGCTGCGAGGTATTGTCCGCGTGACTCGGCCGGGGCGTAGCGGCTGACGAAGCTCTGGCTGACCGGAGAGCGAATCAACTCGCCGAATGTGAACACGGTCGTGACGACGAGCAAATACCAGACGTTCGACGAGAAAGCGATGAGGAACGTCCCGAAGCCGGCGAGAAACGTCGACAACAGGAAGACGCGTCGTTCGTCCCATGCCCGGAACACGCGTGTGACGGGAATGATGAAGACGACGAACAAGAGGCCGTTATAGGCGACGAGCCAGCCGAACAGGATCGTGTTCGAGACATCGAACGTGGCCGGGGCCTGTTCGATCAAATAGACCGGTAAATACACGTCGAGCTGCATGATTGGAATCAAGGCGAATACGCCGGCAATCAAATAGAGGCGGAACAACGGGTCCCGCAAGATGATCCCGTACGACCGCAACTGCGTACCGAACGTCATCGATACCGTCTTCCCGGTCGAGCCCGGCCGTGTTTCACGGGTGAGCGCCGCGAGCAGCACCCCGTATCCGAATAGGACGAGCGCACAGCCGAGGAGCAGCGCTTGACGATGCTCGAAAAAAAGGACCGCCCCGAGGATGGGACCGAGCACGGCGCCGATATTGTTCGACGCCATGAACGTCGCGAACACGTCACGTAGGTGCTCAGGCGGTACGAGATCGGCGACCATGGCCGAACTGGCAGGCTTGTAGACGGCGCCCATGAAGCCGATACCGATATACGTGACATAGTCGACGATCGCGTTCGTCGAGAAGGCGAAACCGAGAAACAGGATACTTTGCGCGAACGTCCCGACGAGCATGACGGGACGGCGCCCGACCTGGTCGGCAAGCAATCCGCCTAATAAACTCCCGGCGAGGAGGAACAGCGGCGGCACGGCCATGAGCAGACCGGCCAGCTCGACGCCGAGCGTCTGGGCGAAATAGACGGTGATGAACGGGAAGTACATCCAAAACAACAGATTGAACAGCCCTTCGCCGAACAGGCGGACCTTCAAGTTGAGGTCCCAGCGGTATGTTTCCATGAATGTCCTCCTTCAGTGGGTCTGTCTTCACTGTACGGATTCCAGACGAGAAAGAATAGACTTATGTTGCGGGATTTGCTACGCTAATAATAGAAGAAACGAATAAGAAGGCGCCTGTTTGCGCTGTCCCATGAAACGAACATACGTTTGTGAAATGACCCCCGATGTAACCATCGGGGGTCATTTTTATTGCGTCGTCTTCGTCGCCTTGAAACTACGGGCGAAAAATTCCTCGAATCGTTCATCGTCTTTCAGCAATGTTCGCCCGGTCATCGACAGCCGGCGTGTCGGAAAACCTGTCGATTGGCTCGGTGTGACGAAATAATCATTAGGATAGGCGGTCAACGTGGAGCGGACGAGCTCGCGTAATACCGTTTCGTCCTCTTCAATCCATTGTTCCGACGAGCCCTCGAGATTGTCGCGCGTGAGCAAGATGCATGACCCGTCCCGGATGAACGGATTGAAACTGAGCCGTCGCGTCTCTGGACCTGTGAATGGTCGAAACTCGTGTGTGATCCCTGAAGGAGTGACCTCACCGATGACATAGCCGGTCGGCCACGCCTTGCCGCATCCGTCCCACACCGAGAAGACATGACCAGGATAGACGAGGTCGGCATCGCCACGTCGAGTGACCTCATAGCGATGATGATGACCGAGGGCGTAATAGCTGAACCCGAGCCGGGCGACGACGGATGTGGGGAACCGTTGTCGGTCCCCGTGACCGAGGAAGATGTTCGGATACGGGTCGTCTCGCATCGGCGTCCTTGCGACATCCTTTTTCAACCCGGTCTGGTTCGTCTCACAGCTGAGCCCATAAATCGCGGCGCCGAGCGCTTCATCGAAGACATACCCGGGTCGAAGGAAACTATGCACGTGCTCAATCTGACGCCAACAGTCGTCGTAAGCGAGCCGATGGATATCATGGTCCCCGTATACCAAATAGACGGATGCACCGAGGGCGGTCCACGTCTTCAAATACGGGACGAAATCTTCCGGGTCGCTCACTTCGATGTCTCCAGCGATGAGCACTGCCTTGATGTTTTCATGTCGAATGACTTCCGCGAGCTGGGCGAGCTTCTCGGCTTGGATGGCAAAACTGGTCCGTTCAGCCGTGATGGCATTCCCGGTATGTCTCGCATGGTGTAAATCAGCAATATGAATGAAACATGTCATTGGCAAGTCCTCCCGAATCTGGTCTATCCTAATTTTCCCATGTGAAGGCAAGCGTGTCGACGAGATTAATCTTTCTACGGGCGGGGAACACCTAACTGTCTACTATAAGGAGGGATTCGATGAAAGCCTTATTCTTGAACTGTTCCTTGAAGGGCGGGGACACGACCTCGCATACGGAAGGATTGATGAAGGATATCATCCCGCACTTCGATAAGCTCGGGGTCGACTCGGAGATCGTCCGCGTCGTCGACTACAACGTCGCGTTCGGCGTGACCGAGGATGAAGGGGACGGGGATGCATGGCCCCAGATTTTTGAGAAAGTCAAAGCCGCCGACATCCTTATCATCGGGACACCGCTTTGGCTCGGCGAGAAGAGCAGCGTCGCGACGCAAGTCATCGAGCGGTTGTATGGGGGCAGCGCCTTGACGAACGACAAAGGCCAGGCCATCTACTACAACAAGGTCGGCGGTGTCGTCGTGACGGGGAATGAGGACGGGGCGAAACATGCCTGTGCTTCGATCCTGTATGGCCTGTCACATATCGGCTTCACCGTCCCACCGAACGTCGACGCGTACTGGGTCGGCGAGGCCGGACCGGGTGACTCGTACATCGATGCCGGGCGCGACAACGCCTTCACGAAAAAGAATGGACGCGTCATGGCGTACAACTTGTACCATTTCGCGAACATGTTGAAGCAGACGCCAATCCCGGCCGAAGGCAATACAATGGAATGAGAAAGGCGGCCGAGGCCGCCTTTTTGATGCTTATTCACCGAAGAATGGACGAGTGTCGCTTGGATGCACAGGTTTTCCGTAGCGTTTGATGCGTTTCTCGATCAACGTTTTCTGCTTCATCATATAATCGATGATGTGTTCAATGAAATGCTCGTCGACTAAGCAAGGCTCGAACTGGAGGACGTGTTGATAAGTATGCGGTCCGGCGCACAAAAAGCCAGGCGGCAACCAGGCTGTTTTCAAACGACTTATGTAATCCAATACGCGAATGACGAAATAAGCCTCGTCTACTTCCTGTTGATACATCATTTGGAACGATATCTCCCCACCATCGGGGAACGTGCGTGTTAATTTGAGTATGGTCATCGGTCCATACAGCATCGTCTCTCCTTCGAATTGGAAACGATGATTTTGTTCACTGATGCGAAGCGCTTGGTCGGCGATTCGATTGAAGGTGTAATCGACATCTCGCCAATCGTTCGTCTGTTGGCGAAAAAGGATTTCCCTTGTGGCTTTGTGTAGATTTTTCGAGACGTTTAACGGATATTCATGAAGTTTCAACATGTTTTTCCACTCCTTGTTCAACACAAGATATAGTGCTCCTTTCATCATAAGCTAATTTTAAAGGTTAGAATTTTACAGATTATAGTATATTTAAGAGGTTAATCGCTGTACTTTCCATTCGTAGTAACATTTTCCTTGAAAATTATAAAAGAGACATTTGTCACAGTAGAAAATATTGCACAAAAAACAAAAAGATTTCAGTCGAATCGTTGACTGAGATCTTTTTTTACAATCAACAATTCAAACATAAAAAAGACGCTCGAAGGCGCCTTTAAAAGATTTGCTCACGATCAGAGCGAGTACTAGTTTGATCTCACTATTTTTTCTCCACCGCATGCCCGCCAAATTCATTCCGCAGGGCAGCGACGACTTTCCCGGAGAACGTGTCTTCTTCGAGCGAACGTTGCCGCATCATGAGCGACATGGCGATGACCGGAGCCGGCACGCCGTACTCGAGCGCCGTCTCGACCGTCCACTTGCCTTCTCCTGATGCATGCATGACCCCTTTGATCTCGTCGAGCTTCGCGTCCTTATGGAACGCGCTCTCGGTCAGCTCCATCAGCCACGAGCGGACGACCGAACCGTGGTTCCAGACGCGGGCGACTTGTTCGTGGTCATACTCGAACGGGCTCTTCTCAAGAATTTCGAACCCTTCGGCAATCGCCTGCATCATCCCATACTCGATCCCGTTATGGATCATCTTCAAGAAGTGACCACTGCCACTCGGTCCAGCGTACAAGTAACCGTTGTCCGTCGACACGTCGTGGAACAACTCCTCGATTTTGCCGAACGCCTCCAAATCTCCACCGATCATCGTACAGGCGCCGTGCCGAGCCCCTTCCATGCCGCCACTCGTCCCGACGTCAAAGAAGTAGATGAGCTTGTCCTTGAACTGCTCGGCCCGTCGCATCGACTCTTTATAGTTCGAGTTCCCGCCGTCGATGACGATATCGCCCGGAGACAAGAGCGCATGCAGGTCGTTCAAGACGTGCTCGGTCACGTCGCCGGCCGGCACCATCACCCAGATGACGCGCGGTGCCTTCAGCCCTTCGACGACTTCTTCGAGCGAACTTTTAGTTTCGAATTGGCTCGTCGACACGTTGCCCGGGTCGTAGCCGATCACATGGTGTCCACTGTCCGTCAAGTTGAGCGCCAAGTTCAACCCCATCTTCCCAAGTCCGATCATCCCTAATTCCATATCGGTTCACCCCGTTCGTTGTATTGGTTTCCTTATGAGGATTACCCGAAATGGAGGGACTTCAAAAGAGGGGCTTCACTTCATCGATGCGGTAGGCGAGGATTGACCCGACCTTCACTTGCTTCCCGTCACTCAAGTTGACGAAGTCATTCAAAGGACTCGCGACCTTTAACGTCTTCTCGAACGTGGACGATGCCTCATGAATCGAACCTCCATACACGATAAACGAACAAAGCTCATCTTTCTCTAAAAAACACGTGACGACATAACGCATCTGCCGATTCCTCCGACCAGTTAATGGGTTTTTATTTACATTTACATTACGAATGAGTCAATTATTACAAAAAATCATCCATTTGTCCCATAAAGGTTTTTAAATATAAGGAAACAGACCTAAAAAAATACACATTCGACGTATATTCGACATAAATCCAGTAAAGTTCTAACAGAAAAATGGGACCTTATACATATGAGTCAAAAGTGAGAACGGTTTCAGCTATACCAAGGCGTGGTACTCTTACAAAGGAATGTTGGCAGAAGACTAAACTATTTATGAGGGAAACCCGATATTAAAAAACGAACGAATATTTCGACACTTGCCGACAAACATTTACCTTTTTTACAAATTTCTTAAAAAGTCGAAATTATTTGCATGATAAAATAAAACCTGGTCTTATTCATTAAAAGGTTCGAGAAAGGTGCTATGTCATGGAAGAGCAAAAGAAAAAGAGAGTCAAGAAACGCCGGAGAAAGAGTTCACCCGTAAAACGCATCGCGATCATCGCGGGAATCGTAGTAGGGCTGTTCCTGCTCATTGGAGTCGGGGTGGCGACATATTTATATAATCAAGTCGATTCAACCGTCGGACGGTTGAACGAGTCGACGGGCCTTAGCCCGGAGCGTATGCAACCGGAAACGATTGAAAACAAGAAGCCGATCTCGGTCCTTCTCCTCGGTGTCGACCGTCGTGCCGACGAGCAAGGTCGCAGTGACTCAATTATCGTCATGACGCTCAACCCGAACACGGATCAAAGCGCGATGCTCAGCATCCCGCGTGACACGAAGACGGAGATCGTCGGCAAAGACACATCTGATAAGATCAACCACGCCTACGCGTTCGGTGGGGCCGAGATGGCGCTCGACACGGTCGAGAACTTGCTCGACATCCCGATCGATTACGTGGCTGAAGTTGACATGAAGGGCTTCCAAGACACGGTCGACCTGCTCGGTGGCGTCAACGTGACGAACAACTTGGCGTTCACTTCAGGTGAGCACACGTTCGAACCGGGTGCTCTCACGCTCAACGGTTCAGAGGCGCTCGCGTATACGCGCATGCGCTATGACGACCCAAGCGGGGATTTCGGTCGCCAGGAGCGCCAACGTGACGTCATCACGGCGCTCGTCAATAAAGGCAAAGACGACTTCTCGATCTCGAAGTTCAATAACATGCTCGATGTGCTCGGCAACAACGCCAAGACGAACATGACGTTTAAAGACATCCGGACGCTCTCGAGCGACTATATGGCTGCTTTCAAAAACCAGGACGTCCTTCGCCTCGAAGGAACGGGCGGGAAAGAAAGCGACGGCATCTATTACTGGAACCCGGACGCTGCTTCACTTGAAGACGTGAAGTCGTATCTCGGACAATTGATGGAACAGTGACGGTTCGCCTCATCCAATCGGATGAGGCGTTTTGATTTGTGCGATAATAAGAAGAAAAGGGGTGACCCGCGTGCTCGACCGCCTGATTCGCCTCGTCATCGACGTCCGCCATCGGTTCAAGGACCACCATATCAACGACTATAGCGCGACGCTTGCATTCTTTTGGTTTCTCGCCATCTTCCCGACGTTCGTCCTCTTGTTCACCGTCATGGCGTGGCTCGGGATCGACGACGCCTTGTTGATTGAGCAAATCGAGATCCTCATCCCGGGTTCGAGCGTGCGCGACATGCTGTCGATTGTCTATGACGTCAGCGGCAACATCAACGCCGGTCTCGTCTCAATCGGTGCCATCATCGCGGTCTGGTCGGCATCGAACGGGACGGCCCGCCTCGTCAAGCTGACCGTGTTCGCTTACGGGGAGACGGAAGCTCGGAGCTATGTCGTCCGTCGTTTGATTGGTTTGCTCACGCTCATCGCCTTCAGCGTCGGTGCCGTCATCTTGATCGTGTTCCATATTTTTGGCCGTGAGTTCGTCGAGCTCGTGTACACGTGGTTCCCACAGCTCGAGGACTTCGACCGGTTGGCGACTTTAGCGCGCTATACGTTGTCGACCGTCATCCTTATCTTCGCGTTCTCGATGTTCTATAAGATCGCCCCGCAACAACACGTCAAATTCACGGAGACGCTCCCCGGTGCCGTTTTCGCCGTCATCTCCTGGCAGCTACTGTCGACAGGTTACAGCGTCTATGTCGACCAGTTCTCGATGTTTGGGGACGCGTATGGGACGATTGGCATCGTCATCTTGCTGCAAATCTGGCTCTACTTGACGGCTGCGACGATGTTGCTCGGTGCTGAAATCAACGCGGCTTGGCCCGATCATATGCGGCGCAACCGTTATAAGACGCATTTCCCATGAAAATTGAAAAGATATGGTTAGCATTTTTTGACAACGTGCTATAATACAACACGGGAAGCGGGAATTATATCCATATCTAACGATTTTGAAAGCAGGTGCACGCATGGCGAGACATAAGAAGAAATCACGCTGGAAAAAAGTGTTGGCGATCACGCTCGGCGTCTTGACGGTCTTCCTCGTCGCTGGGGGCTTGTTCGTCTGGTCGATGTACCGGGACGTCAATGAGACGGTGACGAAAGTGAACGACAACTTGGAAATCAGCGAGGAACGGAAACAAGTCGAGACGATTGAACAGAAAGAATCGGTATCGGTGTTACTGCTCGGGATCGACCGCCGCGACGGGGAGCAGGGACGGAGTGACTCAATCATCGTCATGACACTCAACCCGACGACGGACGAAGGGGCAATGCTCAGCATCCCACGCGATACGAAGACGGAAATCGTCGGGAAGGGTATGAACGATAAAATCAACCACGCCTACGCGTTCGGTGGGGCCGAGATGGCGATGGATTCGGTGGAAGCGCTCTTGGATATTCCGATCGACTACGTTGTCGAGGCGGACATGGAGGCGTTCACCGAGGTCGTTGACGCGCTCGGCGGCATCACGGTGACGAACAACTTCGCGTTCTCGTCGGACGGCTACAACTATCCGATTGGCCAGGTCGATTTGAACGGTGCCTCGGCATTGTCGTACGCCCGCATGCGTTACGATGACCCGAACGGGGACTTCGGTCGCCAAGAGCGGCAACGCGCCGTCGTCGCGGCCATCGTCGAGAAGGGACGTTCTGACTTCTCGGTCGACAAAGTGACGAAGCTGTTAGACGTCGCCGGCAACCGGGCCAAGACGAACATCGAGTTCAACGAGCTCGTGGCGTTGTCGACGGACTATATGAAGGCGTTCCGTAATGCCAGCACGCTCCGCATCGAAGGAGCGGGTGGTCTGGAGTCGGACGGCATCTATTACTGGCATCCGAATGAAACCTCACTCGCCGATGTCCAAGCGGAGTTACAGCGCTTGATGAACTGAGTCGTCCTTAGGGACGGCTTTTTTTGCGTTTGAAAATCGCGTATCGGTGGGACTGATAAAGAGACACTGAGGAGGGATCACATGCTTTGGGAAACTGTTGAACCGATCATCAATCGATTAGAGGACGACCATACATCAGAGGACTGGCAAGAACTGTTTGCGAAGTGGGACGGTCATCATTGGCATGACGGGGAAGGTGTGAGCGAGAAGACGAGCGTGCTCATGATGGACGCGAATGCCGTCACGACGGATGGGAGTCCGGACTTGGACGCGCTCCATGACCTGTTGAAGGAACACGTCCAGGCGTCGATTAGCGACTTATATCTTGTCTCGCTGTTTCCATATCCGGCTAAACCGACCGATACGGCCATCAATCCGCGTATCCGATTATATGAGGACCTCGGACGCTTCAAGCATGAGTTCGAGCTCATGTATGACACCGAGCCCGATGTCTATAACGAGCTGCAGTTCAATCTGCTCGAGGAGACGGACGCTTTCATCGAGCGGCTCGCCCAAGGCGCGACGAAACTGCGTGTCCACGTGCAGTCGTTCCGGGGGATGCCGGAAGAAAGCATCCAACGCGTCATCGAACTGTGGCACGCGGTACTCCATCACTATAAACCGCACGGCCAATTGATTCTCGCCTATGAAGGGGACGTCCAAGCACTCGGCTCGTACATCAGCGTCGCCGATGCGATTTGTCACTTCGACCTCGCGTCGCACACGATGCTCGCCTTCGCGCAAGGCGACGCCAAGAAGCTGTCCGACTGGGCGAACCGGATCGAGGCGCCCGAGGAAGGGAAGACGTACTTCAACTTCTTGTCGATTCATGAACGTGACCCGTTCGAGAAGAACTTAATCGAACCGAGCGTCGACATGATTCTCGCCGCCCATAGCATCTTGTTCTCGCTCCAAGGCATCCCGGCCGTTGATTACCGGACCCTGCTCGGTGTGCAGACACCGGTCGACCATGACGCGCTGATCCAAGAGCTGAAGACGGACCCGTATCGCCTGCAAGTGTTCTCCGGCATCATCAGCCAGTTGAACGTCAAACGGACGCACCCGGCGTTCTCGCCGTACGCGGCGCAGCGGATCGATACGTCCGATAAACGTGTCTTTACGGTCGAGCGGAAGATTGAAGGTGAGACGCTTATGCTGTATACGAACGTCAGCAATGAGCCAGTAACTGTGCAAGCGAGCGGAACGAATCTGTTCACAGGTGAGCCGATCGAGACGATCGAGCTCGATGCGTATGGGTTTGTTTGGCTGAAATCTGAATAGGTCTTTTGATTCAAAAACGAATTATGTGAATTAGGTGTATTGACTCATGATTCATTTGGTAGGAGAATGGATATAGAAGGAATTTCCATGACAAAATCCTACATACACCTAAGGAGCGAATTCCGATGGATCAATCACTATTCATCTATCTCTTCAGCATGACGCTACAATCGTTCTTGTATTGGATGTTTGCAACATTGTTTATCGCCCTTGCTGGCTACGTCGTCCTGTATATCGTCAATCGTGAAGTGGCGGCCGAGTACCGGATGCTCTGGCGCAAAGGCTACTATTTGACGTTCGCGGCGTTCGTCTTGTTCGGCTTCATCGTCGGCGAGTTCACGTTCGACGCAGCGTGGGCGCTCGCCGGCATCGCCATCGTGATTGCCGTTCTCGACTTCGGGGTGCTCGTCACACCGGGCAAAGAACCAGAAATCATTGAAGTGGATATGACAAAACGGCTGACAGAAGAACCTTAAGGTTCTCGTGTCAGCCGTTTTTCTTATGCCCGATAACCGTTCGGGTTGTTCGATTGCCAGTTCCAAGCGTCGCGGCACATGGCGTGGACGTCGTGTTTCGCTTCCCAACCGAGTACACGTTTCGACTTCGATGGATCGGCGAAGCACATGGCGATATCGCCCGGGCGTCGCGGTGTCACTTGGTACGGAACAGCTTTTCCACTCTCGGCCTCGAACGCTTGGACGAGGTCGAGGACGCTATAGCCGGTCCCGGTCCCGAGGTTGAACGCCTCGGCACCAGTGTGGTCCATGACGTAGTCGAGCGCCTTCAAGTGACCTTCGGCCAAGTCGACGACATGGATATAGTCGCGAACGCCGGTCCCGTCCGGTGTGTCATAATCGTCACCGAACACGCTCAGTTCGTTCAAACGCCCTACGGCGACTTGCGTGATGTACGGCATCAAGTTGTTCGGGATATCGAACGGGTCTTCACCGATTTGACCCGACTCATGGGCGCCGATCGGGTTGAAGTAGCGCAATAGAGCGATGCTCCATGATGGGTCGGCGATAGCGAGGTCGCGCATGATATCTTCAATCATCAGTTTCGTCCGCCCGTATGGGTTCGTCGCGCTGAGCGGGAACGACTCGTCAATCGGTGTCCGTTCCGGCATGCCATACACGGTCGCCGATGAGCTGAAGACGATTCGTTTCACGTCGAATGCGTTCATCACTTCTAAAAGGACGGTCGTACCGACGACGTTGTTCTCGTAGTAGCGGAGCGGCTCTGATACCGACTCGCCGACGGCTTTCAGCCCAGCGAAGTGGATGACGGCATCGATCGTGTGCGTCAAAAAGATTTGTTCGAGCAGTTCGCGGTCGAGAATATCGCCGAGATAAAACGTGACCGATTTCCCTGTCAACGCTTCGACGCGATCGAGCGCCTCACGACGGCTATTTGATAAATTATCGACGACGATGACGTCGTGACCTGTTTCAAGCAATTGTAAGACAGTATGGGTACCGATATAACCGGCACCACCTGTGACTAAAATAGTGTTCACATGAATGACCCCTTCCGTAAATACCTCTATTGATTATTTCTCCGTCAAGCGCACCCGGGTCTGTCCGTTTGTGCCTTCAAATAAGCGGAGTGAATACGTCTCACTCTCGTAAACGACTGCATCGTCCGTCTCGAGGACCGGTTCGCCGAGCGGGCTGAATACCTCGCGTGTCGTTTGTGTGTTCGTCCAGTCGATGGCGTGCACCTTGTCCTGTTGAATGACGAAGAACCCACCGTTATAGAACGCATAGGCGTTCAACGCATCCGTCTCTCGGCCGTAAGGCGCGCCGATTGTCTCCGTGAGCGCTGCCTCATTCATGGCGAAGAAGTTAGGAACCGATTCGCCGAGCCATTCGTTGTTCAAGTTCGTGTTCACCCAGTCGAGCAAAGCACTGTCGGTCAAATCGCGTGGTGGCCAGTCGGTCGTGACCGAATCGAGCGGAACCCATGCTGTTGTCCCATCCAAGTTCACTTCGACATGGTCATCTTGTTCCTTCAAAATCTCATAGCGGTCGCCGATATCTCCTATATAGGTGACCGTCGTGCCGTTTGGCTCTGAAACGAGATTAACGTTTTTCGAGGCGAGCCAGACGTAGTTCGTTTCCGGCTCTTGAACGACCGGTTCAGGATCCGGATTCGGTGTTTCTTCGACGACATTGGCTTTTTGTTTTGGTTCCAACAAGTCCATTACATATGGATACCCGATATAGCCGCCTCCTATGAGTAAAGCGAGGAGGAAAAGGACACCGATCCACTTACCGGATTTTCGGCGTGGTTTTGCCGGTTCGATCGTCCGTTGATACTTGGCCCGTTCCGCCCGTGACGGGACTGGTGCTTCTGGCATATAACGTTGCTTCGGAGCGGATGGTTTTTCTTCCACTTTTGGAGCTTCGACTACGGTTGGTTCAGGAACGATTACGACTGTTTTTTCAATAGATGACGTCTCGTTGACCGTTGTCTTGTCAATAGGATTCGATTGCGTACTCGTCGCTTCTTTGTTCAATACATTCTCATGCATCTCGAGTAAAGACACATAGTATGGAAGAAACATGGCATCTTTCTTGCCGTCTTTAATCCAAGCAGCAAAATCAGCCGCCGATTTTTCTTCTGTAGGTAGCGATTCTTTCGTTGCACCGGTCAACTCTTCAAAGGACATACTTAAGGATTTTCCGTCCCCTAAATTTTGTTTGATGGTATCTTGCAGTTTTATACGTGTTGCCGCATTCGTATCTGCGTACAACTGGAGTAGGCGCTCACTAACGTGCACTATTGTCTCCTCCTTTTGTTAAGTTCTTCCTAACAAAGTTTATCAGATTTACATACCAAAAAACCCAAATTTTAAAAAATGGGTCATCAACTGTGAGGATTTTTGCTATAATGTTTTGGTATTGGCATTGTTAAATATTATCTGCGGAATTTTTCCAGTAGTGAATTTAGAGAACAGAGGAGAGAAAACACGAGCATGAAAGAAGAAACGATTTCCCTTGGAGAATTATTCTCCATCATAAAACGGAGCAAATGGCTCATCGCAAGTTTAGCAATCATCGCGGCGCTTATCGCCTTTTTAGTTAGTTCATTCGTGATTAGTCCGACGTATGAAGCGTCAACGCAGGTTCTCGTTGCACCGAAACAATCTGAACAATCGATTGATTTAGGTCAAGTGCAATCTTCAATTAACTTGGTCAACACATATCGTGTCATTATTCAAAGCCCAGCTATTCTTGAACAGGTTCAAGAAAATGTAATTGGGGCTCCAGATACAATTGCAAATTTAATCACAGTCAACAGTGAACAAAACTCACAAGTTATTAATATTAAAGTTCAACATACAAATCCGGTTATTGCCGCTGATATTGCTAATGAAATCAGCGATGTCTTTTCGAAAGAAGTGCCGGATTTGATGAGTGTCGATAACGTTAAAGTTCTTTCGAATGCATCAGTCCCAATGTTACCTGTTAAACCAAACATCCTATTGAATACAGCAATCGCGACAGTGCTTGGATTAATGATTGGTGTTGCCAGTGCTTTCCTTAAAGTTGTATTGGATCGCCGGATTAAGACGGAACAAGACGTTGAAAATATTTTGGAACTCCCGGTTCTCGGATCAATTCCCGTCATTGATAAAGTCGAAATGCGTCAACAACGTCAAGCTAACATGAAAGGTGAACAAGTCCATGTTTAAGTTCGGGAAAAAGAAGAGTAAACATATCAAATACGATAAGACTGGACGGGAATTAATTACGGTCCACAAACCCAAGTCACCGATTTCAGAACAATATCGTACGATTCGAACGAACCTAGAGTTCACTGCAGTCGATGATGACTTGCAAACGATGGTCATTACGTCAGCTTCGTCAGGTGAAGGGAAATCGACAACGTCATCGAACCTCGCTGTTGTCTATGCCCAACAAGGAAAGAAAGTATTGTTAGTGGACTGCGACATGCGCCGTCCGACAGCTCACTTTACATTCCGCCTGTCAAACGGTATTGGACTCTCAACAGTCTTAGCTAAAAAGACGACCGTCGAAAAAGCGACACACTCTACTCAGGTCGAAAACTTAGATTTGATTGCAGCAGGGCCGATACCACCGAACCCGTCAGAACTATTGTCTTCGAAGATGATGGATCGCGTTTTGGAAGAACTAAAAACGAACTATGACATCATCATTTTAGATGCACCTCCAATGATGCAAGTAGCGGATACACGCCTCTTGGCTCGCAAGGTGGACGGTGTCGTTCTTGTCGTTGGTTGCGACAAATCAGATCGTCAGATGGTCGTCAAAGCGAAGGAACAATTGACACTCGCAGAGGCACATATCCTCGGAGTCGTCTTGAACAAACGTGAGCCACAAGGCAGCGACGATTATTATTACTATTACGCATACGAATAAAAGGAGATCGTGCCATGATTGATATCCACTGTCACTTATTGCCGGCTGTCGATGACGGTCCGGAAACAGTCGAACAAGCGGTCGAAATGGCGAAGCGCGCCGTAAGTGAAGGGGTGACTGCAATCGTGGTCACCCCCCACGCGTTTCACCCGCAGTTTGATACAAGCCAACTCGATGTAGCGAGTGCTGTTGCGCGATTGCAAAATGTTTTACGACAAGAGGGGATTGACCTCGATTTGTACGCTGGACAAGAGATTCGTATTTTTGGTGATCTTGTTGAATCGTTAGAGCAAGGTAAAGCGTTACCGCTTGCTGGATCACGTTATGTGCTTGTTGAGTTCCCTAGTGACTCAGTCCCTGCCTATGCTGAACAATTATTTTTCGGGCTTCAAACGGAAGGCTACACGCCAGTTATCGCTCATCCTGAGCGTAATAAAGAGTTCGCAACCAACCCAAAACGGTTGATGGACTTCGTCTCGTCTGGTGCGCTTTCGCAGATTACGACGAGTAGTTTGACCGGAGAGTTCGGTCAGAACGTGAAGGAGCTTGCATTCGCTTTTCTTCGTAACGGGCTCAGCCATTTAATCGCATCTGATGCTCATAGTACGGGTCGCCGAACTTTTTATTGGAAGGAAGTCGAGAAGGCAGTTCGTGAAGAGCTTGGTCAAGACAAGTGGGAAACTTGCGTAGTCAATGCGGAAGCAATTATGAAGGATGAGTTTGTATTCATCGATCCGCCGACATTACCGACGAAAAACTGGCGAGGGAAATGGAAAAAATAATTTGCTTATTATTAAAGACTAATTATTGACAATTTATCTTAAAATATGATTCTTTTGTCGACAACTGTCGAACGATTTTAGGTTTATTTTACTCCTCAAATGTTTTTATATTAGGTCGAAAGTGATACCCTTAGTTTATAATTTTGAAACGATGTAAGTTAAATCCTTTTTTTTATAAATCAGGTATAGAATATATATTTATCCAATTAGGAGGAGCTTCATGGAAAGCAAGAGAGTTAAAAAGGCAGTTATTCCAGCAGCGGGTCTAGGGACACGGTTTCTACCAGCAACTAAAGCTATGCCAAAAGAAATGTTACCGATTGTTGATAAACCAACGATTCAATACATCATCGAGGAAGCTGTAGAATCAGGAATTGAAGACATTTTAATTGTTACAGGAAAAGGTAAAAGAGCAATTGAAGACCATTTTGATTCAGTTCCTGAATTAGAACAGATACTAATTGAAAAAGGCAAATCCGAGTTTCTAAAATTGGTCGAAGAGACTACTAATATCAACATCCACTTTATTCGCCAATCAAAACCGATGGGGCTGGGGCATGCGGTACTCCAGGCTAAAGCTTTTGTCGGAGACGAACCATTTGTAGTTATGCTTGGAGATGATATTGTTCAAGCAAAGACGCCATGCACTCGCCAGCTAATTAATCAATACGAAATTACTAACAGTTCAATCATTGGAGTTCAACCTGTCTCTGACGAAGAAACTCAGCGTTATGGAATTGTGGATCTAAGCTCGAGTGTGTCGGAAACTTTACATAAAGTGAAGTCATTTGTCGAGAAGCCACTCCCCGGAACAGCACCCTCTAACCTAGCAATTTTGGGACGTTATTTATTTACTCCAGAGATTTTTAAGTATTTAGAGACTCAAGAACCAGGAACTGGAAATGAAATTCAATTGACAGACGCTATTACACGTCTTAATGAAATGCAACGTGTATTTGCTTATGAGTTTGATGGTATAAGATATGATGTCGGAGAAAAACTTGGGTTTATCCGGACTACTTTAGAATTCGCCTTGAAACGTGAAGATTTAGGTGATGATGTTCATAAACTTATGTTGGAGTTGCTTGAAAATCGATTAAGTCTCATCGAAAAGTGAGTTGACTACTAATGAATGATAAAACCCCAATGCAGAAAGAAACTGCTGTTGCGATGTTGCCTCCTGCTACTGAATTAGAGGAAATCTCATCACGCAATGTAAATGATTCAATTCGTATTGCAACAGTAGTACAGGTTAAACAAGCGCCATCCAGCTACCTTATTCAAAAACGCTTGCTTGATATGGTAGGAGCGATTATAGGTTTATTAATGCTCAGCCCACTGTTACTATTATTAGCTATTATTATTAAAATAGAAGATAAAGAATCTTCTATTTTCTTTTCGCAAGAACGCATCGGCTTAAACGGTCAACCGTTCAGAATGTACAAATTTCGTTCGATGGTATCAGACGCAGAAAAACAATTAGAAACATTATTGAGTCAAAATGAAACGACAGGCGCTATGTTTAAAATGGCAAACGATCCTCGTGTTACTAAAGTAGGTAAGTTTATTCGGAAGACAAGTTTAGATGAACTACCGCAATTGTGGAATGTTTTGAAAGGCGAAATGTCGCTTGTGGGACCAAGGCCTCCGCTTTCAAGAGAAGTTGCAGAGTACACATCCTATGATTTGCAACGTTTATCAGTTGTACCAGGTTGTACAGGGCTTTGGCAAATAAGTGGACGTAGTAATATTGGCTTTATAGAGATGGTTGAGCTCGATTTGTTATATATTAATTCAAGAACCATTTGGATGGATTTGATGATTATTATAAAAACATTTACAGTATTATTAGGATCTAAAGATGCTTACTGATAGGAGATTGTGATTCAATATGAATTTAAATTCAAAGATTTATGTAGCTGGTCATCGTGGACTAGTGGGATCAGCGATTTTACGTCGCTTACAGAAAGACGGGTATACGAATCTTATTTATCGTACAAGTCAAGAACTTGATTTAAGAGATAAAACTGCAGTCGATTATTTTTTTGCAAATGAAAAACCGGAGTATGTTTTTTTGGCGGCAGCAAAAGTTGGCGGCATTGTTGCGAATAATGAATTCCCTGCTGATTTTATCCGTGATAATTTGATGATTCAAACCAACGTCATTGATGCTTCTTATCGAAATGATGTTACAAAGTTGTTGTTCTTAGGAAGTACATGCATTTATCCGAAGTTAGCACCTCAGCCATTAAAAGAAGAGTATTTGCTTACTGGGCCCTTAGAACCTACAAACGACGCATACGCGTTAGCTAAGATTTCAGGAATCAAAATGTGTCAATCGTACAATAAACAATACGGTACAACTTATATTTCGGCGATGCCAACGAATCTTTATGGAGAGAATGATAATTTTGATTTACAGTCATCTCACGTATTGCCTGCACTGATGCGCAAATTTCATGAGGCAAAAGAACAAGACAGAGACTCAGTAGAAATTTGGGGAACTGGGACACCGAAGCGTGAATTCCTATATTCAGATGACTTAGCTGACGCCTGTCTATTTTTAATGAAGCATTATAACGATGATGAAATTGTGAATATTGGGGTTGGCAAGGATGTAACTATTCGTGAATTAGCTGAGACGATTAAAGATGTAGTTGGATTTGATGGAGAATTAACATTTGATACTTCCAAACCGGACGGAACACCACGTAAACTTGTGGACACATCTAAAATCAATGGACTGGGTTGGTCTGCAAACATAGAATTACGTGACGGTGTGCAACGCGCATATGATTGGTATCTAGAAAATATGAAAGTATCAAATAAAGCTTAAATATAGGAGTGGGACAGTTGAAAAAAGCATTAATTACAGGTGTAACAGGTCAAGATGGATCGTATTTAGCAGAATTTTTATTAGAGAAAGGTTATGAAGTGCATGGCGTGATTCGTCGTAGTTCTTCATACAATCAAGAACGTCTTGAAGACGTTATGAATGAAGACGAAGCGAGCAGCATGTATAACAATGAGAATTTTTATTTGCATTATGGTGACATTACGGATACATCAAATATGATTCGTTTGATTTCTGAAATTAAGCCACACGAGATTTATAACTTGGCAGCACAATCTCATGTACGCGTATCGTTTGATGTGCCAGAATACACGGCAGATGTCGATGCAGTTGGTACACTCCGAATTTTAGAAGCCGTTCGTATCTTAGGTCTTACAGAAACAACTCGCATTTATCAGGCGTCGACATCGGAATTATACGGTAAAGTTCAAGAAGTTCCTCAATCTGAGACAACACCATTCTATCCTCGCTCTCCATATGGCGTTGCGAAAATGTACGGATTTTGGATCACGAAGAATTATCGGGAGTCGTATAATATGTTTGCAGTAAACGGGATTTTGTTCAATCACGAATCAGAACGCCGCGGTGAAACATTCGTAACTCGAAAAATCACGTTGGCAGCAGCTCGGATTGCTCAAGGAAAACAAAAAGAATTAAAACTTGGCAACCTTGATTCACTTCGTGATTGGGGATATGCAAAAGACTACGTAGAGTGTATGTGGTTAATGTTACAACATGATCAACCTGAAGATTTTGTCATTGCTACAGGGGAGATGCACACAGTTCGCGAGTTTGTAGAGCTTTCGTTTAAGCATGTAGGAATTGATATTGAGTGGTCTGGAGAAGGAATTGAAGAAAAGGGAATCAACAAAGAAACTGGTGATGTACTAATTTCTGTGGATCCAAAATTCTTTAGACCTGCAGAAGTAGAACAATTACTTGGTACTCCAGAAAAAGCAAAACGAGTATTAGGTTGGAATCCGACTAAGACTTCTTTTGAAAATCTAGTCAAATTAATGGTCGAACACGATTTGAAAAAAACTAACAAAGAAAAAGAAACTGTAAAAATGTTTGATTGAATTCTAAATACCTGTGATGTTTTTATCATCACAGGTATTTAGAATTATATAAAGGCGTAATCGAGGTGAATCATGTCAATTAATTTTTTTCTTATATATTTAGTTTATACTCCTTTCTTTTTAATAATTCTTTTTGATAGATATTTTAATGGCATGAATACATCCCTAGGGATGCTATTAGTAGGAATATTAATAATATTATTTAACTATAAAAAAATAATAAAAAGACATCTCTATTCATCGCACTTTTATTTAATTATATGGATTATGTTATCAACGATCTGGAGTGCAAATACATCTGTCACTCTTAATTCTGCAATAATGCTGATGTCAGTCTTATTATTTACAATATCTTTCACATTATTATTTAATGAAACTACACAGTTTATTAAATATGCTTTTCACTTCATGTTAATTGTTATTTTTATTAATTTATTTATTTATATTATTCCTATAGTTGATTCTTTTACTTATGATGTACGGTACGGAGAAGTATTTCATGGGTTATTCGCACATAAAAATGGATTAGGAAAAGCAATGACAATTTTTGCGTTGTTTTCTTATTGGTTGATGTATTATTCAAATAAAATATCGTATAGAATGGGATATCTATTTTGCTTTATAGGATCAACTTCATTTATTTTGCTTTCAAAAAACTCTGGATCTTTAGGGATTCTATTACTTTTAATTTTAGTTTTTCATATTTTCAATAAAATCAAATCGGCGAAGTTAATAAGCTTTATTTCGCTTATTGCTGTTATGTTACCATTTTACTTAGTATTATCCCCTCCTATTTGGCTACAATATATAATAGTTAACATTTTCGAACGAGATTTAACTTATACAGGAAGGATATATATATGGAACGTATTAGAATATTATATAAATAACAATTTTATTTTTGGTTATGGTTATCAAGCATTTTGGAGTTACGAATATTTAAATTCCACTTCAATTCTTAATTCTATTGGTTTTAATCCTACTCATGCTCATAACGGTATAATCGACACTGTATTATCTATAGGTTTAGTGGGCTTAATTCTATATCTATTAATTCTCATAAAGTTATGGTGGCGACTTTTTGTAAAACGAGAGAACAATAAATATTCAACACTTGGGACCTTATTGATTTTATTGGTGGTATATAACAACATTTTTGAAGTGGATTTAATTTATCCAATGTCCATTATATATGTTATTCAAGTGTTGGTTTATAATTACACAATTCAATCAAGTAATGAGTATTTGGAGGAAGGATACAAAAATGAAGCATAATAAAATTTCTATTATAGTTCCAGTTTACAATAGCGAATTATATATTGAAAAATGTATTCAATCTATAATTGATCAAACAAACCGAAGTTTTGAATTAATCCTTATTGATGACGGATCTTCAGACGATAGCATAAAGCTTGTGAAAAAATTGTTACTTGAGTGTTCTAAAAAAGTTGATTTCAAGATATATCATCAGGAGAACTTGGGGGTAAGCTCTGCAAGAAATAAGGGAATTGAATTGTCAAAAGGTAATTATTTATATTTTGTAGACTCTGATGACTATTTGAATAAAAATGCGGTTGCATGGATATTAGATGCTATAAAAGATATGCCTAAAGCGAATTTTTTTTGCGGTGATTATAATAAAATAAAAGCAACGATGAGTAAATATGATTTGAAACAAGAAAGTCGGCAAGTAAAGTTATCAAGCAATACATTAATAAAGAACGTCGATTTTTTAAAAAAAATAAACGAATCTAAAGTAAGTTTTTGGTTAGGGTCAACAGTATTTAGTAAAGAAAATTTCATCTCTAATTCAGTCATGTTTTCAGAAAATAAATCTTATGGAGAAGATTTGGAAGTTATGTACAAATCTTTGTTTATAAATGATTACGTGGGGGTTATACCTAAGAAGCTTTCGAACTATAATGTACATGATAATTCATTGACAACTAACTATAACTTTAAACAACTACAATCTATCCATACACTATTAAATTTAGTTTGTTGTCCTGAGCAAAATATTGATCAAAATATTAAAACACTATTTTATTATCAAACCATAAAAAATAACTTAATTTATAACATAAAAAATCTACGCCAAACGTTTAGTGGCAAAGAAATTTTGAAACAGTTAATCAACGATAAAACAATACGGGAATATATAAAAGAGCTAAAAATTTATGATATTATCAAAATAATTTACTATTTGTTTAGATCTAAGGAATGAGTGACTTAATGCAAACAAATAACAAAAAAATTTTTAAGAACTTATTGTATACTGTTTTAAATCAATTTGTTACATTATTTCTTCCATTTATCATGATTCCTTATTTAGCACGCACTTTAGGAGCTAATTCATTAGGAATTAACAGTTATGCTTATGCATTAGCAAGTTTTTTTTCAGTTATTGCAATTTATGGGATCCAAGCGTTCGGAAGTAGAGAAATCGCATATGCAAACGAGAATCACGAAATCAAAAAGGAGATTTTTAGCAATTTATTATTGGTGAAATTAGCATTTACATTTGTTTCATTACTATTGTACGTTTTTTATATTTTGAATTTCGAAACAAAGAATACGATATATTTATTGGTTTATTCGCTCTTTATAGTCAATACTTTTGTTGATGTAACCTGGTTTTATATTGGGGAAGAGAAGTTTAAAACTGTAGCTTTAAGAAATATGGCAATGAAGTTGCTTCCTGCTGTTGCAATATTTTTTTTAGTGAAGGATTCTGATGATCTTATTAAGTATATTTTTATTAATTTAACTATATCATTTATAGCAAATGTATATCTTCTTTACGATTTAAGAAAATATTTTGATGTTAACTATATAAAATCTAACATACTGAAAAGATACCTCAAAATTGCATTTCCTTTCTTCTTTTCAAACATTATCATCCAAATTTTCGCGCAATTAGACAGGGTATTTTTGGGTAATTTATCAAATATTTATGAAGTTAGTTTATACGATCAAGGTCAAAAACTAATATTAATTATACTTGGTTTCTTAAGTACCATCTCAATTGTATTAAGTCCAAGAATGGCCAGTTATTATAATAACAATGATTTTGAATCTTTAAAAAAATATCTAAATATATCATTGCAAGCATCTCTTTTAATATCTATACCTTCTATGTTTGGAATTATATTAATAGGTCACGATTTTTCTCTCATCTTTTATGGATCAGAGTTCAAAGGAATCGAAAATGTAGTTATATTTCATAGTCCGATGCTGATTTTTACGTCTCTTGGCATGATTTTTGGCGCTCAATTGTTAATGCAAATTGGAAAGATGCAGCACTACAATATTGGATTGTTGGTAGGTGCTACAGTTAGTATATTATTAAATTTTATGTTAGTTCCAGATTTCGGAGCGGTAGGAAGTACCATATCCAAAGTTATTACTGAATTGACTGTAGCAATGTATTTCACATTTATTGGAAGGAAGTTCATAGATGTGAGAAAAATATTAAAAGCTTCAACAATTTATTTTTTTTCAGCTTTAATTTTTTTTATGGGGTTAAACAGTATGGATTTTAACTTTTCCCTCATAGGAAATATTATATTAAATGTGGTTCTAGGTTTAATAGTCTACATTTCTTTCATTTTGCTCTTAAGAGATTCTTTTGCACACTCAGTTTTTAAAAAAATAACAAAAAGCGAGGAAATAAATAAATGGTAATCGTTGAAATGAAAGGCGGTTTGGGTAACCAGCTTTTTCAATATTCTACAGCTAAATTTTTAGCACAGCAAAATAACTCCCCATTAGTTCTTGATATTAGTTCCTTTGAAGTCAATAAGTATACGGATAGAAAATTGTCAATTCTTGATTTGAATTTAGATGAAGGTATTTCTATAAAAGAAACAGGGAAATTAACAAATTTATTAAAAAAAATACCTTATATAAAAAACAAATTCGTTAATAATATTATTGAAACTGAAATACAAGAATTTAACTATAGTGAGCTTAAATACGTAAATGGTAAAATTAATATTCTATCAGGTTATTTTCAATCCTATAAATATTTTCATTTAATAAAAGAAAGTCTAGTTAAAGATCTAAAACCAAAAATAAAATCTTACAAATTACGACAATATGAAGAAGAAATCAACTCGAAACAGAATACTATTTCACTACATGTTAGGAGAGGCGACTATGTAAAATTGGGTTGGGATTTGGACGTTACCTATTATATGAACGCATTGGAAATTTTGTCAGAGAAATTAAATTTAAACAAATATAAAAATGGTGAGTTATTTGTTTTCTCTGATGACATAGAATGGTGTAAAAAAATTTTTATTAGGTTGCTTCCGAATAATTTTAAAATTATTTTTGTTGAAGATAATGAATTAAATGACTACGAGGAACTTTACCTAATGTCAATATGTGAGCATAATATTATATCGAACAGTACCTTTAGTTGGTGGGCCGGTTGGTTGAATCAGAACCATGAAAAATACGTTGTTGCTCCAGAAAAGTGGATAAAAGAAAACACTATACAAGGTATGGATCTAATACCTGAAGAGTGGATTGTAGTAGAGAGGGAAAAATGTGAATAAAAAAATTGGCATATGCATACCTACTTTTAAAAGATTGAGTTCACTTAAACGTTTAATCGCTTCCATTAATAGCCTTGAGATACCTCAGGATTTTCAAGGCGAAATTTTGATTATAGTTGTAGACAATGATATCGCTAAAAGTGCAGCATCAATTATTTATGAGGAAAGTAAATTTAAAGTTCAGTATTACAATGAATCTTTAAAAGGATTATCTAATGTTAGGAATAAAGTCATTCTGGAGTCCATTAAGGAAAAATGTGATTATTTGGCATTTATAGATGACGATGAAGAAATTGTAGATAATAGGTGGTTAATAAATTATCTTAACTGCATAAACTTATATAATGCTGATGTGGTTGCAGGTCCTGTAATTACGACATATTCAAATGTGAAGAAAAATTGGATTTTAAATAGTGGTATATATGATAGAAAGCGATTTAAAACAGGTTCTGAAATCTCATATGCAGGTGCAGGTAACTTATTTTTAAAAACAGATATTTTTTCTGTTTTGAAGTATCCGTTTTTCGACAATAAGTTTAATAATACTGGTGGAGAAGACACTGATTTCTTTTTTAGATTAAAAAAGATGAATATGAAAGTAATCTGGTGCGACGAAGCACTTGTTTCAGAGCAATTAATTGAAGAGAGAACAAAGATTGTATATTTACTAAAACGAGCTTTAAATGGTGGCATTATTTATACTCAATGTAAAATGAAATATTCTGATATTAAGTTTTTGACTGCGGCTACAATTGTTATAGATTCAACGATAAAAATCATTTTATATGGGTTGCTAATGTTACTAAAACCTAAAAAAATACCATTATATTTTTTACGTATTATTTCTCAATGTGGAAAAATTATTAGTTTATTAAATTTAAATATTAATAGATATTAAGGAGTAATATATGAAAAATGTTAAAATTTTAAATGTTTTTTTTACTGCTACAGATTTGAAAACGCTTATAAATCATTTGAAAAATGAAAAAATAGCTTACAAATATATTTGTGTATCTAATGTTCACACTACTGTAATGGCCAATAGAGATTCACGATATTTAACAGTTCAAAATTCTTCATACATGAATTTAACAGACGGAAAGCCACTACAGCTTCTTGCTAAGATTTCTGAAAAAAAGTGTGAGAGGATTACAGGACCAGAAGTTATGGAAGCACTTATTAAAGCAACTGAGCATACTGAAAAAACTCATTTTTTTTATGGAAGTACAGAAGATACGTTACAAAAATTGATTGAAAACTTAAAACATAAATATCCGGATCTAAAAGTAGCTGGCTGTTTTTCACCTCCATTTAAAAATCTTACCACTGTAGAGAAAAATATGCATGTAGAAATGATAAATAACTTAAACCCCACTTACGTATGGGTTGGTTTAGGTGCACCTAAACAAGAGCAATGGATGTTTGAAAATCATAATAAAATTAATTCCTTGCTCGTAGGAGTTGGTGCTGCGTTTGATTATCACGCAGGGAAGCTAAAGAGAGCTCCGATATGGATGCAAAATCTGTCTTTGGAATGGCTTTTTAGGCTTTTACAGGAGCCTAAAAGATTATGGAAAAGGTACGTAATTTACAACACGATTTTTCTATACTACTTGGTTTTTTCAAAAAGGTAAGAGGTGAAATTCAAATGTTTTTAAACAATCTGACAGTTGTAATTGCTGCGTATAATAGACCCGATTCATTATTAAGATTATTAGATTCTTTAAAAAAAGCTAAGTTTAAAGAAGATGTTATTGTGAATTTAATCATTAGTATTGATTATTCAGAAGACACCCGAGTATTTGAAATTGCAGAAAGCTTTAATTGGAAGCAGGGTAATAAACAAATCATTAAACACGAAAAAAATTTAGGCTTAAAAGCCCATATTCTTTTCTGTGGAGATATGACAAATGAGCACGATAATATTATTTTGCTAGAAGATGATTTGTATTTATCTCGCTTCTTTGTAGACTATTGTTTGAAAACTATAGAACAGTTTAGCGGTGATAAAAAAATAGCTGGTATTTCACTATATAATCATGTGTACAATGAAACAAAGAAGTTACCCTTTGATGCATTAAAAAATAGTAGAAGTGACGTTTATTTTATGCAGTTGCCTTCTTCTTGGGGACAAATATGGACGAAAAGTCAGTGGAATGACTTTAAGGATTGGCTTAAAAAAAATGAGGACGGAAAAGTAAGTGGGATACCTTCAAATATTGAGAATTGGCCTTCTAATTCTTGGAAAAAGTTATTCACCGCTTATATGGTACATCAAAATAAATACTTTGTTTATCCTTTTGAATCTTTAACTACTAATTTTGGAGATCCAGGGGTTAATTTTTGGGGTAAAAGCACTAAATATCAATCTAAGCTTTTAGATTACGAAAAAAACTACTGTTTTGTATCTTTTGAAAATTCGCAAGCGGTGTATGATGCATTTTGTGAAAATGTCAGACTTGAGAAAAACATCGATTTGGACAAGGAAATTTGTATAGATCTTTATGGTTGCAAAACAAAAACTTATGCAGAGTATGAATATGTATTAACTACTCTTCCCCTAGATTTAGAAGTATATAAATCTTATTCTTTGGAGTTAAAGCCTTGGGAATTAAACATCCACAAGGAGTTAAAAGGTAACGAAATTAAGTTATATAAAACAAATAAAAGAAACGTGGTAATAAATAATTTATCTAGAAGGGAAAATGAATTAAGACTTTTAGAGTTTTATTATCCAGGGTTTGATATACAAAAAACGTTGCCATTTATTTTATCAATTAGTACTTACTTAAGCTTGTATAAGAAAATAAGTAAAAAGATAAAAATTAAATTAGAGGAAAAATAACGCAGATTGTATTAGGAGGGAAATTAATGAAACTAGTTTTGTTATCAGGGGGATCAGGTAAACGTCTTTGGCCCCTGTCGAACGACACACGTTCGAAGCAATTTTTGAAAGTGCTTGAAAGCCAAAAATTACAGCAAGAGTCAATGGTGCAGCGTGTATGGGGACAACTTGAAGCAACTGGATTGGCCGAAGATGCGATGGTTGCGACTTCAAAAATGCAACGAGATATGATTTTCTCCCATATTGGCGAAGAAGTCCCCTTAATTATTGAACCGGAACGGCGTGATACTTACCCTGCTATTGCACTAGCGACTACGTATCTATCTTCTATTCATCAAGTGGATCGGGATGAAGTCGTTGTTGTGTTGCCAGTAGACCCTTATGTAGACAATGCATTCTTCGAGCGCGTCAAGTTGCTTGAAGAAGTTTTACATATGACAAACGCTGACTTAGCGCTAATGGGTGTATCTCCGACATACCCCTCGTCGAAATACGGTTATATTGTACCTGAACAGACTGATAAACATGAAGACGCTTGGGTGAATGTAGATTGCTTCACTGAAAAGCCTAGTGAAGATGCAGCGAAAAAGTTGATTGAATCGGGTGCATTATGGAACTGTGGGGTATTTGCGTTTAGACTGGGTTATTTGCTTGATACTTTGGTGGAGAACGAGTTACCGACTGACTACGATGAGTTGTTAAGTAATTATGAAACCTTACCAAAAATTAGTTTCGATTATGCGGTTGTCGAGAAAGCAGCTCGTATTGTTGCAGTGCCTTATCAAGGATATTGGAAAGATCTTGGTACATGGAACACGTTAACGGAAGAAATGGCTACCACTCAGCTCGGTAAAGGGACTATTTCTGAAGATAGTATTAACACGCACTTGATTAACGAATTAGATCTTCCTGTTACGATTATTGGTGGGAAAAATTTAATCGTCGCTGCTAGTCCTGATGGAATATTAATATCTGATAAAGAATCAAGTCCGAAAATTAAAGATTATATCCATGGTTATGATCAACCACCTATGTATGAAGAACGATTATGGGGATGGTCACGCACACTCGATTTTGCAAAATACGATGGGCAAAAAGAAATGGTCACAAAGCGTATATGTATTTATGAAGGACGAAACTCCTCTTACCATAAACATGCTTTACGAGATGAAGTATGGACAATTGTTCGAGGTGAGGGCGACCTCGTTTTAGATGGCAGAATCAGTCGAGTAAAGGCTGGGGACATTGTCCATTTACCTGCGGGTAAAGAGCATGGAATTCGAGCATTAAGTGAATTAGAGTTTATCGAAGTTCAAACCGGGGCTGAAATTACAGAAGATGACTTTGATCGAATCTTCTACATGTGGGATGAAATCGTCGCACACTTTCAAGGGACAACTTCTCGCATCATTTATTAATATCAACTTGAAGGGGGGAGGAAGGTTACTTCCTTCCCTATTTTTTGGAGGACGTATGCATATCGCCTATTATATTTCAGACTATGGGTACGGTCACGCTTCGAGAAGTGTTGCTATTATTCGTCGTCTATTGAAGGATTACCACCATATTAAAGTCACCGTATGTCATAGCTTCGCATTCGATTTTTTAAAACAATCTCTTCAAGATCCACGCGTTTCATTTAGAAATGTAAAAACTGATATTGGTTATATCATTGATGCTGATACTCTAGAAATAGACCGAGTTCAACTAAAAACTGAACTGGCGGCGCAACAAATGAACTGGCCAATGATGACGCATCTAGAAAATTTATTTTTACAAGATCAGATGGTAGAGCTGGTTTTATCTGATATAAGTGCACTGGGTATCGAAGCTGCCAAACAAACAGGTATAAATAGTATTGGCATTTCAAACTTCTTATGGACAGACGTATATCAATCGCTGGTGACTGAATCGACGTACACACATTTGAGCGAAGCCTATGAAAAAATGTCGTACTATATTTCTCTCGAAGGTAACATAAAAACAATCTCACATCAGAGTGAACCAGACATTCCGTTTTTCTCTCGTGACATTGACTGGAATGAAGTTGAACGTATTCGTACTGAACTAATAAAAGATGACAAAATTCTCGTATTTTACGGGCTTGGTATGAAAATTAATCACGATTTGTTGGTACACCAACTTAAGTTATTTCAAAGTGAGGATTGTACCTTTATTGTGTCATCTCACGTTAACTATGAGAGTGAGAATGTGTATCGAATCCCGAATGATTATCTAGAGACACAACATTTTGTAGCGGCCTCCGATTTGGTTATTACAAAACCTGGGTGGAGTACAGTTAGCGAAGCAATTCAAGGGGAAAGTCGCTTGCTTTTGCTACAGCGAGAGTCGTTTTTAGAAGATGCGACTACCATTCGCCTCTTGAAGGAGCAGAAAGAATGTCAAACACTATCTTTTTCTCAGTTAAAGGGTCTTATCTTAAATAATGAGAGCATTTCCTCCATCCAAAAAGAAATACAATTTAGAGAAAAAAGTAACGGATTAGATTGTCTAATGAACAGGCTAGACAAATTTTTAGTAAGTGATTGATAAAGGAGTAATAAAATGAACGTAAATTCTTTAGTAGAAAAATGGAGTCAGTTCCCGAAATTACCTATGAATCTGAAAAAAGAATTGAACGAGTTGTTAAAGGATAACGACGCAATAAATGATCATTTCTATAAACATCTTGAATTTGGAACAGGCGGCATGCGAGGGGAGATCGGAGTTGGGACAAATCGTCTTAACATCTATACGGTACGTCGCGCCATCACTGGTCTCGCTCACTACATAAATGAACAGGGTGATCGAGCAAAAGACCGTGGAGTGGTCATTGCATATGATTGTCGCTATAAATCAGAAGAATTTGCAAAAGAAATCGTCCAAGTTTTGGGTCACCACGGAATAAAGGCATTTTTATTTGATGCATTACGACCAACTCCGGAATTATCTTTTGCCGTTCGATATCTAGATGCATTCGCTGGAATCGTCATAACAGCGAGTCATAATCCCCCACAATACAACGGTATTAAAATCTATGGTGACGACGGGGGGCAAATGCCCCTTCAAATGGCAGAGCAAATTACTAGAAAAATTGATGAAGTTCAAAACGAATTGTCATTGCCGGTCAGTGAATTCAATGAATTGCTATCTCAAGGACTTGTGGAATTTATCGGTGAAACAGTCGATGAAGCCTACTTGGCTGAGGTGAAATCAATCCAGCTGAGTAAAGAAAAAGATTCTGATTTAAAAATCGTGTTTTCACCCTTACACGGTACGGCACATCATCTTATACCAGAAGGACTGAAACGGGCAGGATACCATCACGTAACGGTTGTTAAAGAACAAATGCATCCCGATCCTGAATTTTCAACAGTTGTCTCGCCTAATCCGGAAGACCACGATGCGTTTGAATATGCCATTCGCTATGGCGAAAAATATGGAGCAGATATTTTGATGGCAACTGATCCAGATGCAGATCGCCTAGGCGTCGCTGTTCGAGATCACAAGGGACAATATAATGTTTTAACGGGCAATCAAACTGGTGCTTTAATGTTAGATTATTTGTTACGCAAAAAAAGTGAGTCTAATTCGTTACCGTCGAACGGAGCTGTTGTTAAAACAATTGTCACATCCGAAATCGGTCGTGCGATTGCGGCTTCCTACAGTATCAAAACTTTTAATACATTGACAGGCTTTAAATTTATCGGCGAGAAAATTAATGAGTTTGAACAGACGACATCACATGAGTTTCTCTTTGGGTACGAAGAAAGTTATGGTTATTTGATTGGCGGTTTTGTTAGAGATAAAGATGCGGTTCAAGCAGCATTATTTATTGCTGAAGTGGCAGATGATTACAATAGACGAGGTATGACTCTGTACGATGGACTACATTTAATTTGGGAGCAATATGGCTTTTATCAGGAAGACTTAATCTCATTGACACTAAAGGGACAAGAGGGCGCTTTAAAAATAAATGATATGATTGAAAATGTTCGTCATACACCGATTACATCACTCGGGGGTCTTCAAGTAGTCATGATAGAGGACTATTTGACAGGCATTAAGACAAATCTTCATACGGGGGAAGATACAATTCTTGACCTCCCATCCTCTAACGTCATTAAGTTGTTACTAGAAAATGATGCGTGGGTAACGCTACGACCGTCTGGTACCGAGCCTAAAATTAAGTTCTATTTTGGTGTCAAAGAAGCATCTTTTGAAGAGAGTCAGAATCGTTTGACGGCCTTAAAAGATGAAATGATGATACGATTCACCGTTACTGTATAAAATCTAAAGGAGGTTACAAATATGAAAATTGCTGTAGTTGGTACCGGATACGTAGGGCTGTCGATGGCCGTGCTTCTATCTCAACATAATGAGGTATATGCTTTAGACATAATTCCTGAAAAAGTAAAAAAAATTAACTATAAACTTTCACCAATTTCAGATCCTGAAATTGAGCATTTTTTAGCCACAAAACAGTTAAACTTAGTTGCTACGTTAGATGAAAAAGAAGCAATTGAAAAGGCCGACTACGTTGTTATCGCCACGCCTACAGACTATGATCCGATTCGTAATTACTTCAACACTCAAAGTGTTGAACAAGTGATTCAAAAAGTAAAGTTGTTGAATCCAGACGCTGTCATGGTCATCAAGTCTACGGTCCCAGTAGGGTATACAGACGAGGTCAAAACAAAATTCGATACGGAAAATATCATCTTCTCGCCAGAATTCTTGCGTGAGGGCCAAGCTTTACATGATAACCTTTATCCATCACGTATCGTTGTGGGTGAGCAATCCAAGCGCGCTGAAGTGTTCGCAAACTTGTTAAAAGACGCTGCCATCAAAGACGATATTCCAATGTTGTTAACTGATTCAACTGAAGCAGAAGCTATCAAGTTGTTCTCAAACACCTATTTGGCGATGCGTGTTGCATTTTTCAACGAACTCGATACGTACGCAGAAGTTCGTGGTCTTGATTCGAAGCAAATCATTGAAGGTGTTGGACTCGATCCACGAATCGGTTCACACTACAATAATCCATCATTTGGTTACGGTGGTTACTGCTTGCCTAAAGATACGAAACAGCTTCTCGCTAACTACGAGGACGTACCGAACAATATCATCGGAGCAATTGTAGAAGCTAACCGTACCCGTAAAGATTTTGTGGCAGAGTCAATCTTGAAGCAAAATCCGAAACGTGTCGGGGTCTATCGTTTAACAATGAAAACCGATTCGGACAATTTCCGGGCATCGTCGATTCAAGGTATTATGAAGCGTATCAAGGCGAAAGGTGTCGAGGTCGTCATCTATGAGCCAGTTCTAAAAGAAGAATCGTTCTACAACTCACCTGTCATCAATGACTTTGAGACGTTCAAAGAGACAGCTGACGTCATCGTCACAAACCGCCTACATCCAGAGCTTGAAGATGTAGCGGACAAGGTCTATACACGCGACTTGTATAGCCGTGATTAAATAATAACAGCATGAGGTCGAGGACCTCATGCTATCTTTAAAAACTTAATGGTATAGTCTACTAGTTTATCAAATTAAATAACTTCTTACTTATTCATTCAAACTGTCAATCAGCTTGCGACTTTGTTCTCTGGATACGTGAAGGTAGCGTTCAGTCGTATTGATTGATTTATGTCCGAGGAGTTCGGATACACCTAGAATATTTTGACTCTTATTGTACAGTGTCGTCGCAAAACTATGACGTAACATATGACTAGTTAACTTCACTCCGAACTGTTCTTGCGCGATGTTCTTCAAATCAAAGTTTACAAAACCAGGTTGGACGACGCGTCCGGTCGGCATCAAGAAAATACGATTCGATTTGCCGACGTTCGGTCGGTACGTGGCGATATACTTCTTCAGTTCGTCGGTGAGTCGTGGTGTCATCGGGACATGACGTGTTTTATCACCTTTTCCTTTTCGAACCGTCAACAACCGCTCCTCGAAATTGATGTGATCGAGCTCTAAATTCAAAATCTCACTGATCCGTAGTCCGGCATCCCCCCCGACGAGATAAATCGTATAGAGTGTGTAATTACGGGCGTGGTACAGCACCGTGTTCAATTGATCGCGTGTAATGATCGTTGGTGGTTCACTGACACCCTCACGTGTGACTATTCGACCGAACGGATTATGATTCATCCACTGCTGCTCGATGGCATACGTGAACAGCCCACGGATACGCATGATATAAGATTTCACCGTATTGTCGGCCATTCCGCTGAGTCGTTTCTTATACGAAATCGCATGGTTTGTCTCGTCGATGTCTTGAATGTACACTGCACCGTGCTCGGCTGCATAGCGGGCGAAACGCAGTAACGAGTTACGCGTGCTTTTTAGCGTCGTCTCAGGGGCTTCTTTTCGTTCTCTCATGTCGGTCAAGTACATGTCAATTGCATCAGTCAGTAATACGTGTTTCATATCATTCACTCCTTCAAGTTGATTGCCTCTTTCAGTTCTCGTTGGACATCGGCCTTATATGCCCGCAAACGACTCGGGGAATAAGACAGCGTCTGTTCGGTCCCATCGATCAAGTGGCAGAGGAGTTCGAAATGGCGGGGTGACAGCAACAATCGCTGTTCGTCGAGCCAGTCAAAGAGATTGCGCTCGGACGTCATGCATTGTTCCGGGATTCGTTCGGCCGCGACCTCGTGCTTTAAATGTCTGGCGTTCTTCTGTTGGTGATTCAGGATGGCGCCCCGGATTCGCTGGAAGCAATACGTTTTGGACAACGTGCAGCCGCGATTCAACGCTTCCCATAGAGCGATTCTTGCGATTTGGGCACAGTCTTCCTGTTCGTTCGGGTGAATCGATAAGTGGCGGATGACATAGTGAATCATCGGTTCCCATTCGTGGATTTGATCATCAATTTGATTCATGTGTCAATTCGTTTCCGAGCGCTCTGTTGATTTTCCTAGGTTAATTCGAGTATAGTCATCGATATTCGACGATTGGTTGTTGCTGTACGTTCGCCTTCCGACTCCATTTGTTATTGTAAGCCGATATTTCAATCAAGCCCTAAGCTTACGTGTGATAAGGGCGCTAGTCCATCTCGGATATCGATGAATATCCGGTGAATGTGAGAATATGCGGTCGAGAATAAGGGGGTTCACGAGTTTCACCGTCTTCATGAACGCATTTTTGAGTCACGTCGATAAAGTGGAGTACGGAGCGACGACTACGGGAATGAACAGGTAAACGAATCGAAGTAGGTGAGCCAGTTGAGAGAAGCAACGATTGAAAACAAGAACGGCATGCGTTTGTCTGCCATTTCATACGGATGTGCCATGACCGAGTTGACGGCACCGGACCGTAACGGGAATATGGACTCCGTCATTTTGAAATATGGCAGTCCTGAGCAATACCTCGAGAACCCGGTTTATCTCGGTTCTGTCGTCGGACGAATTGCCGGACGGATTCGCAACGCGGAGATTGATGGTGTGGCCTTGACCCCAAGCGAGGCCCCGCATCATATCCACGGCGGAGATGACGGCATCACGTCCCGGCATTGGGACATGGACGTCGAGGGACAGGCGATTTACTTTACGTATGTAAGCCCAGATGGGGAAGAGGGGTATTCTGGAAACGTCACGTTCAAGGTCGTCTACGAGTTGACGGACGACAATGAACTCGTCGTCACGATGACGGCCCAGACGGACAAACGGACGTGGGTCAACTTGAACCATCACAACTATTTCAATCTCGGCGGACGGCCGACGATTCATGACCATGTGTTGACGTTGCCGGCCAATCACGTCGCGAAGCTTGATGAGGAGTCACTGCCGACGGGTGAATTGCTTGAAGTAGAGGCGACACCGTTCGACTTCCGTGACGGGAAGCCAGTCGGTGAGACGATTTCGTCGGAGGACGAAGCGATTGTGAAGGCTGGAGGACTAGATCACCCGTTCATCTTGAAGGACGGGGTGACTCGGCTGCATGACCCGGTGAGCGGACGCGTCATGGACGTCGAGACGAATCAACCGGTCATGGTCGTCTATACGGCAAACTTCCTCAGTGAAGAGACACCGGTCACGCTCGAGGGACGGCAGAAGCATAGTGCGATTTGTTTAGAAGCCCAAGCGTTCCCGGACGCACCAAACCATCCAGACATCGCTACATCGATCGAACTGAAACCCGAGGAGTTGTATCACTCGAGGACGGTTTATCGGTTTGGGGTGGAATAACGAAATGGACCTGATGACGCAGTAGCGTCGTCAGGTCCGTTTTCATTAGGTCCGCAAATATTCTTCGATTAATACGTCAATTAAGACAAACAGTGGGGAACGAGGCGTAATATCATATCCTGAACGTGATTCTGTTGGAAAAGCCGTACTCAAGTTGAAATGGACAAGTTGAGATAGCGTACTATCAGCCGCATTAGTGAAGGCAAATAGTTGCGCCCCGGTGAAACGAAGTTTTTTTACTGATTGAATGAGGGTTTGTGTCTCCCCACTCATCGAGATGAAGATGACAACATCGTTCGGTTTCAGTAGATTTGGCAACAAGTCAATTAAATGAGATTCGTAAGCATGCATAGCAGGCTTATTTGCTTGAATCAGTCGTTGAGAAGCATACTCTCCGACCGTTTTTGTCAAACCTACAGATACGATAAAAATGGAAGGGGCTTGTTTGATGATGTTGCCCATTCGTTTTAAACGAGTCAAATCGATTTGATCGAATGTTTCAGTTAAAAAGGGGATATACTCCTGAATAAGTGATGAATAAGTAATCGTTTTCGGTTGGTTCATTTGTTTCAATCTATATTTTAAATCAGAGAAGCCTTCTAGTCCGAGTTTGTGTGTCATTCGAATGACCGTCGTTGTAGAAACCCGCGTCGCTTCAGCCAGTTTGACCAATGTCAAGGCATCTATACCATCGATGTGGTTATCCAAATAATATAAGACGAGTTTCTCTGATTCACTTAACTGTTCCATTTCACTATGAAACTTAGCGATGACTTTCCCCATCTGATCCCTCCTTATTCCTTGTACAATTATACACAATCCGTACAAAACGGGAAGCGTTACCATGATAAAAATAGAGTGTAGATGAAAGCGCTTCAACTAACAATAGGTATCGGGGGTATTAACATGGAATTACGGCATATGACCAATGACCGCCTCTTGTTCCTCGACGCAACGTTCGCGTCAAAGGAAGAGGCAATCGACCGACTCGTCGGTGCCCTATATGAACAAAATATTGTCTCCTCCAAAGAAGGATTCAAGCAAGTCGTCCTTGAGCGCGAGGCCCATTCGGCAACGGGGCTCGAGGCTGGGCTCGCCATCCCGCATGGTAAGTCTTCGCTCGTCAAGGAAGCGAAAGTGGCGATTGCACGACTTCAGACACCACTCACAGATTGGGAATCAATCGATCCGAACAACGAAGTCGATTTGATTTTCTTACTCGCTATTCCTGAAGCTGAGGCGGGATCGACGCACTTGACGTTGCTCGCGGAATTGTCGACACGGCTCATGAAACCCACTTATCGAGACGGATTGTATGCGGCAAAAACAAATGAGGAGTTCTTGCAAAACTTAGACCGTGTCGAGCAGACGACCTCGTCTTCGCCAGAAGCGACAGGGAAAACCGTCCTTGCTGTTACCGCCTGTGCGGCCGGTATCGCACACACGTATATGGCCGCAGAAGCACTTGAACAGGCAGGGCGTGAACTTGGGATTCGTGTCCTCGTCGAGAAGCAAGGAGCGAATGGCATCGAGGACCGGCATACGAAAGCTGTGATTCAAGAAGCGGACGCTGTCGTGTTTGCGGTCGATACAAAAGTGAAAGACCAAGAGCGTTACGCTGGACTGCCATACGTCCAGACGCGTGTGGCCGACCCGCTCCGTCGGGCGAAAGAACTTCTCCTTGAAGCAACATCAACGACTCAAAAAGTAGCCGGTGACGCGAGTGACGTCACCGATGAGGCACCGAAGAAAAAAGGTGTCAAAGGGTTCTTTGGAGAGATGGCGCAAGCCGTTATGACGGGAATCTCGTATATGATTCCACTTCTTGTCGCCGCAGGTCTCATGCTTGGGATTGCCAAGCTGACATGGATGTACGGACTCGGGCTTGATATCGCTGATCTCGCAAATCCTGACAACGGGACAGCTGGTGGTGCGATTCAGTTCTTCTACTTCTTAGATTTATTCGGCAGTATGATCTTTAAGTTCTTATATGCGATTTTCGCCATGTTTGTCGCTTATGCGATTGCTGACCGTGTCGGTCTGGTACCTGGTTTTCTTGGTGGACTATTTGCCAACGGACTTCACTACACGTTCTGGGGCATTGAAGGTGGGATTCCGAGTGGATTCCTTGGGGCACTCGTCCTCGGTCTCTCGGCCGGTTACTTGGCTCGTTTCTTAAACCAAAAGATCAAGTTGTCTCCAAATTTCCAGGCGATGAAGCCGATGTTCCTCATCCCGGGGATCACCGTGCTCGCTGTCTTCATTTTGAACCAATACGTGGTCGATCCAGTCTTTGGCCAGTTGAATGCTGCGATGGCAGCATTCATCACGAGCATGACCGGTGCCGGTGAACTCACGCTCTCGGCCATCATCGCTGCAGCGACCGCCTTCGACCTTGGTGGTCCTGTAAACAAAGCAGCCGGTGCGATTGCGATTGGTATGGCAGCGGATGAGATTTTCCCACTCACGCCGCGCGTCCTCGCCATCGTCATCCCACCGATGGGACTCGGCCTCGCCACGATTATCGACCGTTTCGTCGTCGGGCGTCGTGTATTTGATGCCAACTTGCGCGTCGCAGGGAACACTGCATTCTTGCTCGGTTTCCTCGCCATCTCGGAAGGGGCGATCCCGTTCATGCTACGTAACCCGCTTATCACGATTCCGATTAACATTATCGGAGCGATCATCGGGGCATGTACGGCCGTCTATCTCGGCGCCATCCAGTGGTACCCACTCCCGGCAGTTTGGGGTTGGCCGCTCGTTGAGAACTTTTGGGCTTACTTTATCGGCCTAGCATCAGGTGTATTGTTTATCGCTTTCGCCAATATCTTCGTCCGCTATGCATTCATCAAACGTCGTGAACGCCGTGGGGAAGAGATCTTTTAAACAGTGAATAGAGGCTGGGGAAACCTAGTCTCTTTCTTATTTCTAGGAGGGTATACCATGAAAACAGGAAAACCGAACGTCCATATTGTCCCGCACTCGCATTGGGACCGGGAGTGGTATTTCACAATCGAAGATTCGAACGTCTTACTCGTCGAGAACCTAGACCGTCTGTTGGACGTCCTCGAGGCAGATTCGACCTACGTCTCATACGTATTTGATGGCCAAGTATCAATCGTCGAGGAGTACTTGAAAATTCGTCCGGAAGAGCGGGACCGCATGAAACGTTTCATCACCGAGCGCCGTCTCTTCGTCGGACCGTGGTACACCCAGACCGACACGCTCCTCGTCAATCGAGAGTCGATCATCCGGAATTTGTTGTATGGGACACGGATCGCCAAAGCGATGGGGCACTCGATGAACATCGGGTATCTTCCTGATATCTTCGGACAAAACGCGTACCTCCCTTCATTCTTCAAAGACTTTGGAATTGATTACAGCGTCTTGCAACGCGGGATTTATCACGACGAGATCAAGGGAGATTTAAACTTTCATTGGCAATCTCCTGACGGTGCCCGTGTCAAGACGAATTACATCTTCTTCGGCTACGGGCCCGGTAAGTTCTTAGAGGCAACGGGCGCATATAAAACAGAACGACTCGACCCTATCCTCGAGACGCTCGCGTCAATGAACCAATCGACGGATGAACTGTTGCTCCCGTCGGGTGGGGACCAAGTACTCGTCCGCGAGCATTTCCCGGAG
The DNA here is from genome assembly GCF_018618115.1 of Exiguobacterium sp. s16. Classification (NCBI taxonomy): domain Bacteria; kingdom Bacillati; phylum Bacillota; class Bacilli; order Caryophanales; genus Exiguobacterium; species Exiguobacterium sp. s16. The sequence continues at coordinate 48,838 of NZ_JACSLM010000008.1, forward strand.
ACCGTCCGTCGTTTGAACGAGATGGATCGAGAACGGACGTATCAACTGTCTGACTACGAGACGTTCATGGAGGCGGCGTTTGCGAGCGAGATGCCGAACACGATTGAAGGCGAGCTGATCGCCTCACAGAAGTCGCGGATGCACCACACGATCCGCTCGCAGCGCGTCGACTTGAAGCAAGGGAACTATGCGGTGGAGACGAAACTGATTGACCAGCTCGAGCCGCTCGGTGTCATCGCAGAGTCACTCGGCTTCCGGTATCCGAAGGCGTGGATCGATCACGTCTGGAAAGAATTGTTCGACGTCCATTCCCACGATTCGATCGGTGGCTGTAACTCGGATGCGACGAACGACGACATCAAAAAACGACTCGAAAAATGTGAACGGATCGTCGATGGACTAATTAACTTGCTGAAGAAGCAGATCGCCCGAGCCGTCGATGTGCCGACAGAAGAGCTCGTCTTGTTCTTCAACTATGTCCCGAAACAGCGCACCCTGATTGAAGACGTCGTTGTCTTTACGAAGGATTCAAACGTCGGGATCGTGACGCTTGACGGCGGCACGGTTCACACCGTTATCCGCGAGCAAGGTTACGTGAGCGGCGGCAAGAAGATCGTCGTCACGGCAGACGGTGAGAAAGAAGTCGAAGTGCCAGGCTATTACCGGACGGTGCTCGCAGCCGAAGTCGCACTACCGAGCCTAGGGTATGCGGCATACCGGGTCGTGAACGAGACGAAGGCGACACTTGGCGAGTCGGACGTGGCACTGATCGCGAACGACCGACTGGCCGTCACGTTCGAAGAGGGACGTGTGAAGATGGGGACCGGGACGCACGACGTCGACCTGTTCACGTTTGAAGATACGGCGGACACGGGTGACTCGTATGATTACTCACCGCTCGTCGGTGAGACACCAATCACGACAGCGCAGGCTGAACTGGTCGACGTCTCCAAGAGCGAACTCGTTTCGACGATGACCGTCAAGCACACCTGGTCGCTCCCTATTGATTTGGAGGCACGAGGAACGGACAAGTTGAAGCAGCAGACGATTGTGACGAAACTCGAGGTGCGTCAAGGCGAAGCGTTCGTCCGCGTGAACCACGAGCTCGACAACGACGTCAAAGACCATCGAGTCCGTGTCTTGTTCCCATGGAAGCTCGAACGCACCTTTGCCGACCAAGCGTACACGGCAATCGAGCGAAAGCAAAACCCGCGTGTCGCTGTCTGGAAAGAAGAAAAGTACGCCGAGAAGCCTGTCTCGATTTATCCGCTCGAGAACTATGTCGTAGCGGAAGGCGATGGCGCACTCGGCGTCATCACCCAAGGGCTAAAAGAGTATGAACACCTCGATGACGGTCTCGCGCTCACATTGTTCCGCTCTGTCGGCCTGCTCGGGAAAGACGATCTCGCGTGGCGCCCTGGTCGCGCTTCCGGCATCAACAACAAAGTCGTCGAGACACCGGACGCGCAAATGCTTGGCCGCATGAGTTTCGACTACGCGCTCGGCGTCGCGGATCGCTTCGACGCGATGGACTGGACCGAACGGACCGAGACGTATAAAGCGAACCGGGCCAGCTACCATAAACAAGCGCTCAACACGTTCGAGGAACGATTGGAGCGCTTCGAGATCCCGCAGCCCGTCGACCGCATACCGGCGACGTACTCCCTCTTGACGACGCGTCATTTCGTATCAGCCATCAAACGAGGTGAGGACGGCGGACGGATCGTTCGACTGTTCAACCCGTCAAGCGAGGACGTCCCGCTCCACATCGAGACGGCAGGGACGATCCAACATGTCTCGCTCGCCGAGACTAAAGTGGACGGGCAAGACGTCATCAAGGCACACGGATATATCACGTTACACATCAAGGAGGAAACGTCATGAACTGGACTGTGATCGAACAACATTTACGCTTTGTGTATAAAGAACGGGCCGACGAGGCGATGGAAGGGATGCGCGCGCTCGTCGACCGCTTTGAACAGGTCTCGTTTGACGAGACGGCACCGCTCACGGAGAAGAACGTCTACTTGATCACGTATGGGGACGCGATTCAACGGAAAGGTGAGGCTTCGCTGCAGACGCTCCATCACTTCTTGAACCGAGAAGCAAAAGGGGTCATCACGGACGTGCATCTGTTGCCGATGTTCCCGTACACATCCGATGATGGTTTCTCGGTCACGGATTACCGTGCCATCAACCCGGACTACGGGACGTGGCAAGAAATTGCCTCATTCTCTCGTGACTTCCGGCTCATGTATGACTTCGTCGCCAACCACTTGTCGAAATCGAGTGACTGGTTCAAAGGCTATGTCGCCGGTGACGAACGCTACGCAGAATTTTTTATCCCGGAAGACCCGTCGTTTGATGCGAGCCGTGTCGTGCGACCCCGCACGTCACCGCTGATTCATACGTACGGCGACAAGACGGCATGGACGACGTTCAGTGAAGACCAAGTCGATGTGAACGTGGCGCACATCCCGGCCTTCCTTGAATTGACGGACGTGCTCCTCGACTACTTGGCGAAAGGTGCGTCATCGATCCGCCTTGATGCCATCGGTTTCCTGTGGAAAGAATCAGGGACGACATGCATCCATTTGCCGGAGACACATGCCTTGATTCAAGTGTGGCGTGAACTCGTCGATCATTTCAAGCCGGGAGCGCAAATCATCACGGAGACGAACGTGCCGCACGAAGAGAACATCAGTTACTTCGGCAACGGGGACGACGAGGCGAACCAAGTGTACCAATTCTCGCTCCCGCCACTCGTACTCTACAGCTATACGACGAACGAGGCGACGAAGCTCTCCAACTGGGCGCGACAAATCAAACCGGTATCGGAGACGGGGACGTACTTCAACTTCCTCGCGTCACACGATGGCATCGGCATGCGCCCGACCGAAGGAATCTTAGATGAGACGGACCGCCAACTCCTCGTCGACAAAGTCGTCCGAAACCATGGACGCGTGTCCTATAAATCGAATCCGGACGGCAGCCAGACGGTATATGAATTGAACATCAACTACATGGATGCGCTCGCGAATGCTGGCGAGCAAGACACACCGCTCCATCTTCAAAAGATGTTGTCCGCCCACAGTATCCTGCTGTCCGTCGTCGGAGTGCCGGCGATCTATTACCATTCGTTGTTCGGCTCGCGAAACGATGAGGCGGCCGTCGAATCGAGCGGCATCAATCGCCGCATTAACCGCGAGAAACTCGACGCAGACACGCTCCATGCGGAGCTTGAGACCGATGCGCGCCGTCGCGGTGTGTTCAGCGGTCTGAAGCGCATGATTTCACTTCGTGGTCAATACGATGCGTTCAGTCCTTATGCCGACCAAGACGTCCTCGATCTTGACGTGCGCGTCTTCGCGGTGAAACGGACCGGCGCGACGTCGACACTTGTCGCCGTCGCCAACGTCAGTCCTGAGACGGTCGAATTGAAGCTGAGCGGGAAGAACGTCTTCACGGACACGACGGGTCCAATCACGCTCGAGCCGTACGGTTTTGCCTGGGTCGAGGTGTGATATGCGGGTGGTCTGTGCGATTGATTCATTCAAAGGCTCGCTCTCTTCCCGCGAGGTCGGAGAAGCGGCTGGGAACGGAGCGGTACGAGCCGGCGCGGAAGCGGTCATCGTCCCGATTGCCGATGGAGGCGAAGGGACGCTCGAGGCGCTGACGAGCTTGTTGTCCCATGAGCTAGTCCAAATCACAGTGGAAGACTTGATGCATCGACCGTTCGCATCGACGTACGCCCGGTTCGACGACTTCACGCTCATCGAATGTGCGGAGACGCTCGGCATCACCAAGTTCACCCCTAATCCTGAGTTTGTCCCGTATGTGAGCAGTTACGGTGTCGGCCAACAAATCAAAGACGCTTTGCCGGCCGCACGAATCGTCGTCACCCTCGGTGGGAGCGGGACGACGGACGGCGGGACGGGGATGCTTCAAGCGCTCGGCGCCGTCTTCACGTGTGACGGCAGTGTCATTCCGCATGATACGAACCCGTTATGGACGTTTGATGACGTCGACTTGTCAGGACTCGATCCGCGGTTGACGTCGACATCACTCATCATCGCGACCGATGTCACGAACCCACTCGCCGGGGCGTCAGGAGCGGCCCACGTCTTCGCCGCTCAAAAAGGAGCGACCGCCGAACAGATTGAGTGCTTGGACCGTCAACTCGCCTTGCTCGGACGTATGCTTGGGGATGTCGCCGATATCCCGGGAAGTGGAGCGGCAGGAGGCCTTGGGGCCGGCCTGCTCACGCTTGGCGGACGCATCATCTCGGGGTTCGATTGGGTCGCCGAGACTGTCGGTCTGGAACAGGCGTGCCTTGGAGCGGATTTGATTATCACAGGAGAAGGGCGGATTGACCGCCAGTCCGCCAAAGGCAAAGTGCCGGCCGGTGTCGCGAGACTCGGCCAGGAACTTGGTGTCCCCGTCGTCGCCCTGGCCGGCAGCGTCGGGATGGAGCTCGGCGACTTTGCGGATCAGTTTGCCGGTGTCTTTTCGATTCAAAGCACATGCCGTCCACTCGAAGAGGCGATGCGGCCTCATGTGGCACGGGCTGAAGTCGAACGAAGCGCAGAACAGATCGTTCGTTTGAGACAGGCTTGAACTTCGGTAGCGATACCGGAATTTTTCCTTATTGTACAAGAAACGCAAAAACCTATGAAAAAATTATGCTATGCTTTTGGTGGGAAAATGCCAAAGGTGGAATGGACCATGACGGAACGACAACGTAAACTTTTAGATTTGCTGAAGCATAAAGACTGGATGTCGACGAAAGATATCGCCTGGTCACTCAAATGTTCGGAACGGACGGTACGGACCGAGTTACGGCTCCTCGAACAGCTACCAGGGGTCATGATTGAGACGAGCCGTGGGAAAGGTGTCCGGTTAATCGAGAATCGACATGTCGATACACCAGAAACAGAAGATCGTGACTCTCGCATCAAACATGAACTCGTTCAACTATTATTTGATGAATTGGACTCGATCCAAACTGCAGAACGAACGTTTTATGTGAGTGAGGCGACCGTTAAGCAGGACATGGATGAAGTAGAACGACTTCTCACTGGGCACGGCCTGACATTCAATCGACGAACGTTTCGCGTAGAAGGCGAAGAGCTGGTGAAACGGGAGCTGTTGACACAACAACTTGTCCACGCTCGATTCAATTGGGCCCACAGTCAAGATGTCCAACTCATTGAGGCCTTCCTGCTCCAATGGGAACATCGCGTCGGGAAGCAATACGCCGATTCGGCGGCGGAATTACTTCAGGCCCGGTTGCTCGTCACACTAAAACGTGTGCGGCGACGCAGTTACGTTGACCTGTCACCGATTGGTTATGAGATGGCAGAAGCAACGAATGGTTATTCGTTGTTATGTGAACTTGTGGAAGACATCGAACGAGCACTTGGATTATCCATCCCAGCTGTCGAACGTGCTTACATGATGCTTGCCCTCGCCGGCGCCCAAGAGTTCATCCCGTCAGAAGATCGGGTGACGACAGAACTCGCACGGACAACGAATCGATTTGCGCTCGCTGTAATCGGTACGATTTATGGAGGGGTCTTGCAACGTGAGTTATTCCAATCGCTACTCGCTCACATTCGACCGATGGTATATCGGCAACTGATTAAAGCGCATGTCGACAATCCGCTTTTGGATCAAATCAAACGTCGGTTTACAGCGACGTATGCAGCGGTGTTACGTCATGCTTCGATTTTAGAGGAAGAGCTAGACTTATACGTGACCGAGGCTGAAGTCGGCTTTTTGACGCTCCATTTTCAAACGATGCTTGAAGAACGACGTCGCGTCGAGAAGAAACGGATCTTGCTCGTCTGTACGTACGGTATGGGGACGAGCAAGCTGATTGCGGCACGACTCAAGAATCATTTTCACGAGTCAATTGAAATTGTCGGCTTTTCATCGTCACGTGATGTCAATCATCAAGTTGCCATTCACGCTCCTGATTTGATTTTGTCGACCGTTAGCTTGAAGCAAGACCTTGTTCCAGTGCACGTCGTCTCGGCCGTATTGACGGAGCAAGACGTGGCCCATTTGAGACAAACGTTCGGACTAGGTGGCGTCTCGCATGCAACGATTGCATCGGTCATCGAACATATTGTCTTTGTTGACAGTGTACTTTCACGTGGACATGCGCTTAGTTTATTGATGGAGCAAGTCAATATCGACCCGATTTATGCAGAAACCGTATATGCGAGGGAACGAACCGGACCGACTTCGATTGGACAGAGCGTTGCCATTCCACACGGAAATCCTGAGCATGCGACGACGAACCGAATCGATGTACTCGTGTCAAAAGAGCCAATTGAGTGGGGGCAAGAGAAGGTCCAACTCGTGTTTCTCCTTCAGTTCCGCGACTCGGACGCGACGTTCTCGAGTCACTTGTTTGAAGAGATTGCAGCGCTTACGGAAAATCCGGCGCTCGTCCGGAAACTCATCGAGACGAAAGACAAGATGGCATTCCGTAAATTGTTGTTGCCGTAGGCAACGGCAAAACGTCATCTGAAACCCCTTTCAGATTCAAGTAAAGTGTAGATGTAGCCAGTACAAATCAAACACTTACATGAAAGGGGAATACGGATATGAAGATTGTTGCGATTACGGCTTGTCCGGTCGGAATTGCGCATACGTACATGGCGGCTGAAAAGCTGTCAAAGACGGGTGCGGAACTTGGGCATGATGTGAAAGTCGAGACACACGGGTCAATCGGAATTGAAAATGGATTGACTGAACAAGAAATCAAGGAGGCGGATGGTGTCATCATCGCCGCCGATAAGACGGTCGACCTCGAGCGTTTTGCAGGAAAACGTATCGTCGTCGTTCCGGTCGCTGATGCCATCAAACAGCCTGCCGAATTGATTGAACGAGTCAAAACAGCACCGGTGCAAAAAGCATCAACTAAAACATCGGAGACGAAAAAAGGGAAAGACGGAAACATCGTCTATCGGGCCCTCATGAACGGTGTCAGTCACATGATTCCATTCGTCGTCGTCGGCGGTCTGTTGATTGCCCTTGCGTTAGCTATCGGTGGTGAGCCGACTGCGAACGGTCTTGCGATTCCGGAAGGTTCGATTTGGCAAAAAGTATTAGATGTCGGTGGAGCGGCCTTCATGTTCATGGTTCCAATCCTAGCCGGTTATATCGCCTACGCGATTGCGGATCGTCCAGCCCTCGCGCCAGGTGTCGTCGGTGGTTATATCGCTGCGAACGGTAGCTTTTATGGGTCCGAGGCAGGCGCTGGTTTCTTAGGTGGGATTTTAGCAGGTTTTGCAGCCGGATATCTCGTTCGTTGGATTAAGACGTGGAAAGTGCCACAGATGATTCAACCGATTATGCCGATTCTCGTCATCCCGATTATCAGTATGGTCGCTATCGCAGCGCTGTTCATCTTCGTTGTCGGGGCACCGATTGCCGGATTGATGGAAGGGCTCACAACTTTGCTTCAAGGCATGGAAGGGTCGAGTAAAATCGTCCTAGGTCTCTTACTTGGAGCGATGATCGCCTTTGATATGGGTGGTCCAGTCAACAAAGTTGCCTTCCTGTTCGGGGCTTCAATGATTGCCGAAGGACAGACGGGCATCATGGGTGCCATCGCAGTCGCGATTTGTATCCCACCACTTGGTATGGGGATTGCCACGTTCATTCGTAAAAAACTGTTCGTCAAAGAAGAACAAGAAGCTGGTAAAGCAGCCTTCATGATGGGGCTAGTCGGAATCACAGAAGGGGCCATCCCATTCGCAGCCGGGGATCCGCTTCGTGTCATTCCAGCGAACATGATTGGTGCGATGGTCGGGGCGGCAATCGCTATCACGGTCGGAGTGACGAATAACGTCCCTCATGGCGGACCGGTCGTCGCTGTACTCGGTGCTGTCGACAACGTCATCATGTTCTTCGTCTCCGTCATCATCGGATCGCTCATCACAGCGTTCACGACGATTTTCTTAAAAGAACGGGCACAGCGTAAAGTCAAACAGTCGGAATCACTCAAACAAGTCGGGTAAGGAGAGATACAGATGAAACTCATGAACTACATGGAAGAAGCATTGATTGAATTGGACTTGGCGGCGACATCACGTGAAGAAGCGTTCGAGGTGTTGACGCAAAAATTAGACGAAGCGGGATACTTGAATGATCGTGCGGCATACGTGGCAGCGCTCGAAGCACGGGAAGCGCTCAGTTCGACCGGGATCGGATTTGAAGTCGCGATTCCGCATGGAAAAACAAATGCGGTCAATCGTCCGGTCATTGCGTTTGCGAAAGCGCCGGCCGGCATCGAATGGGATAGTCTCGACGGCGAACCGGCGAAATTGATTTTTATGATTGGTGTACCAGAAGCGGCAGAAGGAGATGAACATCTCCGGATTCTCGCTCTCTTGAGCCGACGTCTCATTGATGATGAGTTCCGTAATCAATTGAAGGCGGCGACGACAGTCGAGGAAGTCGTCGCTCAACTAGAGACCGTATATGCATAAGATCTAGGGCGCTCAAGATGAGCGTCCTATTGACATGTCGTTTATTAAATTGGAATCAAATCCCAAAAAAATATGTTATATTAATAAAATCAAATGAAGTACCGATTTTAGGAGGAAAACCATGGCTATTTTAAAATGTAAACCAGTCTTTCAGGAGCGCTTGTGGGGTGGCCGAAAGCTCGAAACCTCGTTCGGATATGATATTCCAGAGGGAAATATCGGAGAATGTTGGGGTATCTCAGCTCATCCAAATGGAATGAGCGTGATCGAGTCTGGAGAATTTGGAGGACAGACGCTCGCTGAGTTATGGAAGGAACGCCGAGAGTTGTTCGGGACGTATACGCTTGATGAATTTCCACTCTTGATTAAAGTGCTCGACGCCGCTGATGATTTATCGGTTCAAGTCCATCCAAACGATGAAGAGGCGATGCGACTCGAAGGCGAGCGTTACGGGAAGACGGAGTGCTGGTATGTCGTCGAGGCCGAAGACGGGGCAGAGCTGATTCTCGGCCACTCGGCCGAGACGAAGCAACAGCTGACAGACAAGATTGAGCACGGGGAGTGGGACGAGTTGTTACGTCGTCAACCCGTGAAAGCGGGAGATTTCGTATTCGTACCGAGCGGAACGATTCATGCGATAGGAAAAGGGATTGTCATCCTCGAGACACAGCAATCGTCTGACACGACGTATCGAGTGTATGATTTTGACCGAACAGACAATGCAGGCAACACGCGCGCACTTCATCTCAATCAAGCGATTGAAGTGACGACCGTCCCAGACCGTCCGGCGCTCGTTACGCCGACGTCAAAGGACGTATCAGGTGGAACGGTCCAGACGCTCGTCGAGACAGAAGAGTTCAATGTGTACCGTATGGACGTCCGTGATGGATTCCAAGTCCGGCAGCTTGACCGTTTCCGACTCATCAGCGTGCTTGACGGCGCCGGGACACTTGATGGAATCCCGCTTCAAAAAGGCGATCACGTTGTCGTGACCGTCTCAGAAGAACCGCTACAAGTAGTCGGAGCAATGGAATGGATTGTGAGCGACCGAGTAACAGTTTAATAAGCAAAGGCATCGGCGACGATGTCTTTTTTGTAAGAAATCATGGTCAAACCATTTAAAAAGGCATAAAGTGGAACTGAAATGAGATGAAAGGGGATACATACATGTTTGGAGCAATCGAGGCAGGCGGTACGAAAATGGTATGTGGGATTGGGACGGGGACTGGGGAGATCATTCGACATACCTCGATTCCAACGACGACGCCAGAAGAGACGATGGCGCGCATCTTTCAATTTTTTGCGGGCGAATCAATCGAGGCGCTCGGTGTCGGCACGTTCGGTCCGGTCGATTTGGATCCAGAAAGTGATACGTATGGTCATATCACGACGACACCGAAAGTGAAATGGGCCAACTACCCGCTGTATGACACACTCAAATCACATTTTGGTGTCCCAGTAATCCTTGATACCGATGTGAACGGAGCAGCGTTTGGAGAAATGAAATTCGGTGGGGCCAAAGATGTATCTAGTTGCGTCTACATGACCGTCGGAACCGGGATCGGAGCGGGGGCCGTGATCGATGGGGAACTCGTCCATGGGATGGGTCACCCAGAGATGGGGCATATTTTAGTCAGACGTCATCCGAGCGACGACTCGAACGGTGTCTGTCCGTATCATGGTGATTGTCTTGAAGGACTCGCATCAGGACCTGCGATCGAGGCACGGAGCGGTATCAAAGGTCATCTTTTGGATGAGACAGATGAAACGTGGGATATTGAAGCGGATTATCTCGCTCAGGCGTTGATGAACTTTGCCCTCATCATTGCTCCGCAACGAATCATCCTCGGTGGTGGGGTCATGAAGCAACAACATGTGTTCCCGAAAGTTCGGGAGGCATTCAAAGAGAAGTTGAATGGCTATATTCAAAATCAGTATGTGGACAATGTCGAAACGTACATCGTGCCACCAACATTAGGTGATTTTGCGGGATTAAAAGGTGCGTTAGCCCTCGCCATCTATAAAGAGGACATACACCATGCCCGGCGTTGATGGATCAGTCCGTGAGCTCGAGGCCTACCAATCGCACGTGACATTGCCGGACGACTTTGATTCGTTTTGGGAATCTAAGCTAGAGGCATTGCGAGACGTTCCACTCTCGATTGAACGTATACGGCTCGATTCTTATATTCGGAATGTGATGGTTGAACAAATCAAGTATCAGTCGCTAGAAGGGATTCTTCATCATGCGACGTATATTTCACCGAACGTTTTGGATGAGTCGCTTCCTGTCGTCGTCATGTATCACGGATATGACTGGAATACACATGAACCCCATATCGCGATGAAATATGTCGTCCAGGGGATAGGCGTGCTGTTGGTCGAAACGCGTGATCAAGGCATGGTTGCTGACCAGATGATTTCGTATCCGATGGGTGGCGCTTCAGGTTGGATGACGAAAGGGATTTTTAATAAAGAGGGCTATTACTATACGAACGTCATCTTAGATTCGTTACGTGCGCTTGATGTCGCGCTTGAATTGTCTGGCAGCAGGTCCGCGATTGTGGAGGGCGGTAGCCAAGGTGGTGGCATCGGCCTAGGTGTCAGTGCTTTGCACCCTAAAGTAAAACTTGCCTTGATTGATATCCCATTCCTCTGTGATATTCCACGCGGGGTCGAGCTGGCCGTCCGAGGACCATACCTGGAAATTTCTCATTATTTTAAAGTCCACGATCCTCTTCACCAACAGGAGAAAGCAATCTATGATACGTTGCGATATATCGATGGCATCAATTTTGCCCGTCGAATCACGTGCCCGGTCATGGTCGGTGTCGGCCTGCTAGACGAGGTGTGTCCTCCTTCGACGGCATATGCCTTATACCGAGAATTAGGCGGAGAAAAAGAGTTACGGGTGTATCCGGAATATGCCCATGGACTATCCAGTTGGCATGAAGAAGAAAAATTAAAATTTGTCTCCAATTATATATAATTCCCGACTCCATCATTTTGATGGAGTTTTTTTCATAGATTTTTTTATGAAGGTCATTTGTCTTGGAAATAGGTATTAAGCCTTAGTCGATTTCTTCATGAAAGGTATAGACTGCTTTAATAAAAACAAATTGAAAATAATTTTCAATAAATTCCATAAAAGTAAAATGATTATTTTTGCCTACATGGTCATGTGCTATGGTGTTTTTGTAAGCGTTTACTTTTATTAAGGGAGATGAATCACATGTCAAAACGTACAATGATTAGTTCAGCACTCAGCTTGACGTTGATTGGAAGCTTACTACCGCTGCAATCGGAAGCGGCCACGAAGGACGTATTGAAAGTCGTCGATGCATCAGGAGATGAGATGGTGATTGGCGGAATCAATAAACTCGCGAATCAAAACCAGCTCATTATCTTCAACGACCAATTCAGCTACTATACGGAGACAAATCCAGCCAGTACAGAAGTCGTGTTGGAGAAAGTCGGAATTAACACGTACACGGTTGTCGAGAAACGGAGCGGAAATAGCCCAATCCCAGAAAATGGACTCGTTCTCTCGACAGGTAAAGACACGACAGCAGAAATCAAATCGTTTTTACAACAACTCGAAACGGGAGAACGCATCTTTTTAGATGAACCTGTGCAGAAACAAGAAGCCAAACAGGCGAACGCAGTCGATCCGACGCGTCAGACGAACCCGGACGGTGCGCCGTTTGATGGATTCCGTGGACCGGATCAATTGATTGTCTATACACCAGCTTTTGGAGAAACAACGAAAACGAACGTGTATGGCTATGAAATCACGGTAGAAAACGGCTACGTGACGAAGCTTGGTGGCGGCAACTCTGCTATCCCGAAAAATGGATTTGTTGTCAGTGGGCACGGCGTGAACTCATCGTTCCTGTCAGCAAATAGCATCATCGGAGCGAAAGTGGATGTCACGAATGGAGTCGTCACCATCACCCAAGATGTAGACAGTTACGCATTCCAAAGTGAAAAGGCGATGGAAAAGGCCGAGCAGTCGATTGAACAAGCAAAAGCTGAGTGGGTTGACGTCCCGTTTGATTTAGCCGAAGAGGCACTCGGTTCAGCTCGAGCACTACTCGAGCAGGCGAATGCGGAGACTGATCCCGTCGTCGCACTCGATACAGTACGACAAGCGACCCAACATGCCTATGATGCGTACTATTATTCCATCGATTCGGGTGTGGCCGAACAACGGGCCGTGTGGCATCGACCGAAAGAGTCGACACTCGCCGGCGTCGAAACGGTACTCGATCGGATGGAGCGGGCCGGCTTCAACGCGGTCTATTTGGAGACAACATTCTGGGGGTATCCAATCTATCCGAGTGCCGTCCAAGACAAATATGGCTTGCCGACACAGCATCCGAACTTTAAAAACGGAGACTTTGGCGAACACGGGACGGATATTCTCGCTGCCTATATCGCGGAGGCGAAAGAACGTGGCATGACGGTACATGCATGGACGGATGGATTTATGGTCGGGGAAGCGAGTCTCGGTGTGCCTTCACAATTTAAGAACTATCCAGAATGGGCAGCCGTGCAACGTACGAATACGACTGGACAACCTGCACCGGACACATCAAGTCGCTATTACTGGCTCGATATCATGCAACCAGCAGTTCAGGAATATATGCTCGAACTGTACGAAGAGATGGAAGAGAAATACGACATTAAAGGATTAAATATTGACTATATGCGTCTCCCACACCATGGGTTCGATAAAGCATATGGATTCAGTGAGCCGACGCGAGCGTTGTACAAAGACGTCAGTGGAATCGATCCGATTGACCTAAAAGCCGGTTCGGCTGAGTGGGATACGTTCCAAGCATGGGTTCGTGAGCGGGAAAACGAGTTTGTCGAAAAACTACATGATGTATCGAAGAAAAACGACGCAAAATTTATGTTGACGGCAACGCCGGAACCGGGTGCGGAAGAAGTGTACATCAGTGATTGGAAAGATGATATTGATGCGGTCATCCCGCAAGCGTACGGACATGACTTCAACAGTATCCAAAAGACCGTTCAGGCAAGTAAGAAATTGATGCCTGAAGGAACGATGTACTATACCGGCATCTATTCGTTCTATCACCACTTGAACGAAGGTGCAGCGGTCGATGACATCTTGTCAGCGAAGTACGGAACGTCAGGCGTCAACATGTTCGCATTCGGCCAAGCTAGCGCACCTTCCGTTGATGCGCTTGGAAAAGGTCCATGGCGCGATACGGCTGTTAATCCAGGGGAAGAGCCACTACTTGCCATCGAGGCCTTGCTGAAGGATACGCGACAAGAGATGAACAGTCTGTATATACCGAAGAAAGGAATCGATAAACAAGCAGGTCGTGCCCTTGCGAAAGAAATTCAGCCGCTTGAACGTAAAGCACGCCATGGCTCATTGACGACAGATGATCTCAATCGAATCAAAGAGATGATTACAGAAATGGCCTCACGTGATGACATCGATCCGAAACTCGAGGAACGTTTGCTCACACGTGTAAGCGATATGCAACAATGGCACCAGTATGCGATTGATCGTCAAGGATTCAGCGCTAAGTAACATTGTAAAGACGTTAACCAAGCTCGCCTTAATTATAGGGCGGGTTTTTGTTTTAGAAAATTATTTTCATTTTGATTTTAGTATTGCAAATAGATTTCTTTAGCGATATGATGAATTTGTGAAAACGCTTTCTATTTTATCTCGGGGAGGAAATGGAACATGAATAAACGTACGAAACGGATCGTCGCGAGCGCATCGGTCGCGGCATTATCAGTCGGATTGATGGCGTGTAGCAATGATAAGGCGAGTGAGGGAAGCGCATCGTCAGACGGTGAATTGTCAGGCAAGGTCACGATGTGGACGGCGTCACTTGCGGGCGAGCCATTCGACTCTTACTTTGCGGACATTGAAAAAGAGTTTGAAGAGATGCACCCAGATGTGGATGTCGTCATCGAAGATGTCCCGCAAAATGAAATGGAACAAAAAGTGTTGACCTCACTCACAGGCAGTGATGTTCCGGATGTCGTCAACTTGAACCCGCACTACATGTCAAACATCGCAGCACAGGGCGGCTTGCTCGAGTTAGACGGATTGCTCTCAGATGAAGCCAAAACGGCCTATGTTGATGGGCCTTACAACTCAGGTATGTTCGAAGAGAAGTTGTATGCACTTCCTTGGTATTTGACGACAACTGTGTCTTGGTACAACGGTGACCATTTCGAACAAGCTGGTATTAAAGAAGTCCCAACTTCAACCGAGAGTATTTATGAAGCGTCGAAAATGTTGACAGAAAAGACGGGTAAACCAGCGTTCTATCCGGTCATCAATGATGGGAACGCCATCATGGAAAAAATGGTCTCGATTGCAGGGGAGCCACTCGTCGAGGATGGAAAAGCTACATTTGCAGACAATGAAAACATCATCGAGTACTTTGAAACGATGCAAAAAATGTATAAAGAAGGTTTGATTCCACAAGAAGCAGCCGAGGGATCAATCAAAACAGGTCAAGAGTTGTACATGGCCGGCAATACATCGCTCCTTGAAGGCGGCGTGACATTCCTTGGACCAGTTGAAACTGGAGCACCAGACATTTACAACGTCTCAAAAGCAGGACAACCACTTGAAGCATCAGACGCACCAGTCAACGTCGCCGTCATGAACTTTGCGGTTCCTGCGAAGACGAAGAACAAAGAGGCAGCGGTCGCATTCGCCGAGTTCGTAACGAATGCTGACAACCAACTTGAGTTTGCGAAGACTGCCGGAACGGTGTTGCCATCAACGAAAGCATCGCTCGAAGATGAGTACTTCACGAATCCAGGAGACTCTCCAAAAGCGCTCGGTATGATGGAAGCTTCGAAATCATTGGAGCGTGCAGAAGTTCTTGTCCCACCGACAGAGAACAGCGCCGAACTCCGTGAATCGACGAAGAACATGTTCGTTCAAAACATGCAAGGTAAGATGTCAGGAAAAGAAGCTGTAGAAGCACTTGCGAAAGCTTGGGATGATGCCTTCGAGAAGTCTGGCGAGAGCGTCACATTCTAAACGTTGAGAGCTGAATCAAAAGGAGACCCCCCTTTTGGTTCAGCTTGTTTTATTGGAAGGAGAAACCACAGATGAATAAAGAGAACATAGCAATCCCTGTGTCGGTCACAAAAACAAAGGCCGTCAAAAGGAAGAATAAAAACCTCCTCACCCCTTGGCTGTTCTTACTCCCATCGATTATCGTGCTTGGGACGTTCCTCGTCATCCCGATTGTCGAAGCGTTCCATTGGAGTTTACTGGACTATAAAATCATTGCGGGGACAGGAGAGTTTGTCGGACTCGCCAACTTCAAAGAGATTTTTACAGACACGACGTTTTGGCTCGCGCTTTGGAATACGATTCTCTTCTTGATCATCGTGTTACCATTGAACATCTTTTTGCCAATGATTTTAGCAGTCCTCGTGAACCAAGCGATTAAAGGTGTCTCGACGTTCCGGATCTTGTATTACTTGCCAGTCGTCACTCCGATGGTCGTCGCGGCATTGATGTGGAAAATGCTCTATTCACAGAGCGGTCCGATTTCATCGATTTTCGTTTCACTTGGCTTGTTCGACAATCCAACGAATCTACTTGTTCAAAGCTCAACCGCGCTCGTCGCCGTCTCCGCCATCACGGTGTGGAAAGGACTCGGCTACTACATGATCATCTACTTGGCAGGACTGCAATCGATTTCGAAAGATGTTTATGAGTCAGCAGAAATCGATGGAGCGAACGCTGTTCAAAAATTCTGGCGCATCACTGTACCAATGTTAACTCCTTCGGTCACGCTCGTATCTGTCATGACTATCATCGCCGGGATGAAAGTGTTTGAAGAGATTGCGCTTACGACCGGTGGTGGGCCAGCTGGTGCGACGACTACGCTCGTCATGTATATCTTCAACAAATTCATGTCACTCGATGTCAGTATCGCTTCGGCAGCTGGGGTCGTGCTACTCCTTCTCGCGATTGGTGCGTCTTTGCTTCAAATGAAGTTGACGAGCTCACGCGAAGACGATTTACGGGCTTAAGGAGGAATTATTAATGAAACGAAAAAGAATAACACAAAAATTGATGCTGTATGCTTTGATGGTGTTCATCTCGGTGATTACAGTCGGACCATTTCTCGTGACCTTATTTATGGCATTGAAGTCACCTGGTGAGAATATTTACGGAACGATTTATCCGACGGACCCGACATTGGCGAACTTTACCGATTCGTTTTCGAAAGCGAACTTCGGTTTATATTTCTTAAATACGTTCATCGTGACAGCCATCGCCATCCCACTCAACTTACTATTTTGTAGTTTGGCGGCCTATCCGCTTGCACGGATGGACTTTCGCGGTCGTGGAATCGTGTTGTCACTGATTATCGCCACGATGATGGTGCCGTTCCAATTGTATATGGCGCCGTTGTTCCAACTTGCTGGTGAGCTAGGTCTTCGTAACACGTACGTCGGATTGATTGTTATGCAAGTCGCGACAGCGTTCGGGATTTACTTGATGCGACAAGCCTACTTACGAATCCCAAAAGAATTGGAAGAGTCGGCGTATTTGGATGGGGCGAATCGTTTCCAAGTGTGGTATCGCGTTGCGTTACCGCTCGTCAAACCGACACTCGTCACGTTGGCCATCTTTACGTTCATGGGTACATGGGGAGATTACTTATGGCCACTCTTGAATTCGAGCGAGAGCAGTATGTATACACTTTCCATCGGGCTAGCGCAACTTTCACAAAACTTTGATGGATCGAACCTGAAACTGATCAGCGCTGCTTCGATTTTGACGACGATCCCAACATTGATTCTGTTCATGGCGCTCCAAAAGTACTTTATCTCAGGGGCGACGGATGGCGCAGTAAAAGGATAAGAGAGA
Source organism: Exiguobacterium sp. s16 (assembly GCF_018618115.1). NCBI lineage: Bacteria > Bacillati > Bacillota > Bacilli > Caryophanales > Exiguobacterium > Exiguobacterium sp. s16. The sequence continues at coordinate 66,244 of NZ_JACSLM010000008.1, forward strand.
AAGGGTGCGAAGAGATGATTCACTATGCAGGACATGATTTGCCGATTATGCGAGACGTTGATTGCGTTGTCGTCGGGGGTGGAACGGCTGGAGTGACAGCAGCTTTTGCGGCAGCACGAGAAGGCCTTGATACACTCGTCATCGAGAAGACGATTGCCCTCGGCGGAACGCAGACGAATGCACTCGTCTCTCCGATGATGCCGACACACGTTCAGCCGAGAGGCATTAATCGGTTAATCCTCGAAGCGTTGGAAACACGGGGAGTACGAACGGACGATGGCACAACGAACTGTCGCTGGTTCAACGTCGAAGCGCTGACCTCTGTAACCGAAGAACTGCTCGATCAAGCAGGGTGTCATATTTTATATGATGCGGTCGTCATTGATGTCGTGAAAGAACAAGATCGTGTGACATACCTGATCGTCCAGACATGCGCTGGTTTAGTTGCGATTGGAACGAAGACTGTGATTGATGCGTCTGCGGACGCCGTCATCGCACGTGTGACAGGAATCTCGGTCGTGTCAGGAGATGTTGACGGTCATAACCAACAGATGACATTTCGTTTTGAAATGGGAGGAATTGACCTGCCACGTGTCAGAAGCTACATCCTCGAGCTAGGCGAGACGTTCTGCCGAATTGAAGACCCTGACTTTTTCGAGATTGTTATGGTACCTGGGAAAGGTCATGTCCTTGAGACGCTGTTCCGACAAGGGCTAGAAGCCGGAGAACTGCGTCAAGATGACCTCAAATATTTTCAGGCGTTCACGCAACCAGGAAAACCTGGCGTCTTCTCCTTTAACTGTCCGCATATCCCACGATTGACGGACACGACCGATCCATTCGTTCGTTCAGAGGCGGTCCGAATCGGACGGCAAATGATTCAGCGAATCAGTCAGTTTTTAATTCATCGCCTACCTGGATTTGAACAAGCGTTTCTTCTGAAGGAAGCGACACAGCTGGGAGTTCGTGAATCGTATCGTATCCAAGGACAATATATTTTGAGTGAAGTCGATTATGCGAAGCGCGCACGGTTCGTAGACGCGATTGCGCGGGGAGATTGGTACGTCGATGTACACAGTGTCAAAGGAGACGGAGAGCTGCCTAAAAAATATGAAGCAGGCGAATATTACGAAATCCCATACCGTTCGCTCGTTAGCCACGAAGTCGAAAACGTCATTTTCGCGGGAAGACATATTTCGAGCACGTTTTTGATGCAAGCCTCACTTCGAATCCAACCGACGTTACGAGATGTTGGAGAGGCGGCAGGTCTTGCGGCCGCCGTGTCGCTTCAGACCGGAACAGCATTGCGTGAGCTGGACGGTGCCATGGTCCGAGCACGACTGGAGGTCATGCAATGAAGCACGTGCACGTATTGAACCATACGCATTGGGACCGTGAATGGTACGAATCGTTTGAATCGTTTCGGTTCAAATTGACGGAAGGGTTGCGTTATGTCGTCAATCGACTAGAGGCCGGTCAGTTCGAAAACTTCTTCCTCGATGGGCAAACGGTCGTCCTCGATGATTACAAAGAGGTCGTTTCAGCTGAAGAATATGAAGTGTTGGTTCGACTTATTCGAGAGGGCAAGATCGAAGTCGGACCGTGGTATCTCCTGGCGGATGAATTTTTAGTCGCAGGTGAAGCGCTCATCCAAAACTTGAAAATCGGAACGAAGATGGCGCGTGAACTCGGTTCAAAACACGACATCGGCTATCTCCCGGATACGTTTGGCCATATCGGGCAAATGCCGCAACTGCTCGAACAGTTTGGAATTAACCATGCGATTTTATGGCGGGGAGCGGTATCAGACCACTTTGAGAACGAATGGTTGGCACCGAACGGTTCGAGTGTGAAAACGTTCGTGTTGCCTCTATTCGAAGGGTATTATCAAACATTTTTGAAACATCAATCGTTTAAAGAAGAGTTGGCTGACTATCTCGAACGGAACGACCCGTACGTGAAGAGCGGTCACTACTTGGTCATGAACGGAGCGGACCATACGTTCACGGCACCTGACTTGAAAGATCGGCTCAATACAATCGATTTGCCGATTCGGCAGTCGCTCATGTCTGACTATCTCGAAGCGGTCGCGGATTATACCCCGACCAAGACGATTCACGGCGAACAGCGTGATCCGTCAAAAATCTTTATTTTACCAGGGGTCCTGTCGACTCGAACGTACTTGAAGCGTGACAATCAACTCGTCGAGGATGAGGCACTCAATACGCTTGGATTTTTAGATGCTTTTCTTGGGACCGAGTCACGAAATGATGCGTTCCGAGAATATGTCTGGAAGCTGATTCTCCAAAATCAACCGCATGACAGCATTTGTGGATGTAGTATCGATGCTGTGCATGATGAGATGGAAACTCGTACAGCGCGGGCATTGGCCGCGATACGTCAGTTTGAACAGACGCAGTTGGATCGGTGCTATCCGGCTCCGTATCTGGACGAGACCTTTAACAATCAGCTCGTCGTCATTTCGACGGTACCGTATAAACGGACACTTCCGATTGAGACGACAATCCGCGTCCCGAAACGGATTGACGTCGGAGGAATCAACCTTCGACTGAACGGAGAGACTTTAAGCTTTGATCTCGTACGGCGAGAAGAGAAAGAATTATTCTTGCGTCATATTTTAGCTGAACCCCATTATGAAGAATATGTAGAGTATGACGTCGTCTTCACACTGCCAGTAGAAGGTGCGGGCTCGACTGTTTGTGAGATTGAACTCGTTAAATCAGCTGATATGAAGGTGGAGCCGACAAACGCTTGGATAGAGAACGAATTGGTTCGGCTTGAGATTGAAGATGACATGTTGACGATTACCGACCGGGCTTCGGGCGAACGCCATACGGGACAACACGTGTTCTTATCGAGTTTGGATGCAGGCGATACGTACAACTATTCCCCACCTGAAACGGACAAGTTGACCAAAGCCAGACTCGTCGGTACACGTATTGAAACAGGACCGGTTCGTCAGACGCTTCATTTAGATTATGAGCTCACAGTTCCGACCGGACTTGATCCGTCTCGTCTGACCGGGACTGACGAAACTGTGACCCTACCAATTCAGACAAAAGTCACGCTTTATCAAGGGGATCCATTAATTCGTTTCGAAACAACTGTCAACAACACGGCAAAAGATCACAAACTGCGTGTCGCCTTCAAAACGGGCACATGTGATCGGACAATTGCGGATACGTCTTTTGATTGGAATGAACGTATGACGTTACGTAATAAAAAATTCGACGCCAAACGGAATGAAGAGTGTGTGATGGCGCAAGCACCGACGTATTCGTTTGTACAGGCTAACGATTTAACTCTCATTCATCGTGGACTTCAAGAGTATGAAGTAAGTACGTATGAGGATGAAGATGTCGTCGAATTGACGATGCTTCGAGCAGTCGGTTGGTTGTCACGTCGGGATTTACGGACGCGTGGGAACGGGGCAGGTCCCGGATTTGAAGTGCCGGGTGCACAATGTCTACGGACAGATACGTTTGAATATGCGCTTCTCCTCAGTCGGCAAGAGGAGACGGGGACGCACATCACTTCGTTTCGACGCCGGCCAATCGTGCATCAAACAAGTGGGGTGACAGCGCGTCATTGGTTCTCATTAGAGGGGGCTGTATTTTCAAGTGTGACGGGTGTCGCACCTAAGGTGACCGATATTCGAGTGTTCAATCCGACTGAGGCGAGCGTACCGGTACGTTTGATGTTCGAACAAGCGGTACAATTGGAACGAGTAACGTTGGCAGGAGAGGTCACGGAACGGCTTGACTCTGAATTTTGGATACGTCCGAAAGAGTTGATGACGATTCGTGTGACGAGCGAAGAGAAATAGAATTTAGTGAAGAAGGTGAAAAGATGAGAAAATTCGTAGCGCTCGACATTGGCGGGTCGTTCATCAAATACGGGGTACTGACGGAAGATGCCGTCTTTTTGGAAAAGCATGAAAGTGTGACCGAAGCAAGTCGGGGCGGGGCGCATATCATTGAAAAAGTGACTGCTTTCATTCGGGACTTGCAGACACGACACGATGTCCAAGGGATTTGTATTTCAACGGCTGGACAGGTTGATTCAAAAGAAGGCGTCGTCGTCTATGCTTCAAAGCTCATTCCCGATTATACGGGGACACATCTAAAGGATGAACTCGAGTCGACGTTTAGCTTACCGGTCGAGGTAGAGAATGATGTGAACTGTGCCGGTCTCGCAGAATCTTGGATTGGAAGCGGAAAAGGAGCCAAAAGCTTGTTCTGTCTGACGATCGGAACAGGGATTGGTGGCAGCTATATCCTCGATAACAAACTTCATACCGGCTATAGCTTTAGCGGTGGAGAGATTGGTTATATTCCGATTGAAGGCTATGCATTTGAAGAACTCGCCTCGACGCGTGTCTTGATTGAACGTGTCGAAGCCCGGACCGAGAAGACGGGATTGAACGGGAAAGACGTCTTCGAGATGGCGCACGCGGGCGAAAAAGTGGCGATTGAGGAGATCGACCGGCTTGTCTACTACTTGTCGAAAGGGATTGCGACCGTCACTTATATGATGAATCCCGAGAAAATCATCATCGGTGGCGGAATCACTGCCCAAAAGGACTATCTCTATCCACGGATCATGAAGCAGCTTGCGGCTGATATCATTCCGGCTATCTTAGAGAAAACGACTATCGAGATTGCCCGAAACTTGAATAATGCCGGAATGCTCGGCGCGCTTCGTCACTTCTTGTTGCAAGAGTCAATGCGACCGCTGCGGAGCATCACGACTATCATCGAGTCCAATCATCACCGGTTCACGAAGCGAGAGCAGCTTGTCGCTGATTTCGTGATTCAAAACCTTGAGGCCGTACCGAATAAGACAATCACGGAAATGTCGCGTCAAATCAACGTATCCGAAGCGACAATCACGCGCTTCTGTCAGAAGCTCGAATTTGGATCTTACAATAAGTTGCGTTTGCTTGCGAAAGAAGCGACCGTCAGCAATCGGTATTACGGCCCTTCCAACATTGATGGCTTAGATGACATAAATGAGGCTTACTTCATGATGATGAAGAAATATGAGTCGCTTTACGATCAAAAAGCGATGAACCGCTTGAAGGAAGTGCTCGAATCGACCAATCAAGTCGTCCTATATGGGACGGATGAGTGGTCGCCGTTACTACCGGCCATCAAAATGAAGCTGCTCGAGTTTGGCGTGATGACCGATGCCTTCTCAGGAGCACAAGCGATTTCTTTATCCAAGCGGGCGATTCGACCCGAGACGCTCGTCATTGGACTCAGTCGAGATGGATACAGTGAGGACGTCGTCGAAGGACTGGCCCATGCGAAACAACTTGGTGCCGTAACGGTTGGTTTGTCGACACAAAGTGATTCACCGCTGTTCTCCGTGTCAGACATCCGATTGACTGTCCCTTCGACCGAGAGCGTCAATGTGACGTCGATTGGAGAAGTGGCTTTATTCTATCTCTTTGATGTCATCACGCATGCGGTTCGAACCGAGGAACCAAGTAGCGAGATTGTGTGAGGTGAGCTGATGCGAATTTTATATGTACCGATTGATGAACGACCTTGTAATGTCGACGTGGTCGAACGCATCGTCAGCGTGACAGATGAAGTCGATCTAGTGATGCCTTCGGTCGAACGATTCGGCTATAAAAAACAGGCGGCGGACTATGAGGGGCTTCGCGAGTGGGTGTCGAGTGCGCCGACTTGCGACGCGCTCGTGCTCAGCGCAGACATGTTATGCTACGGCGGTTTACTTCCATCTCGTTTGCATCATTTAACAGAGGAAGACCGCGAACGATTCATCGATTGGTTGCGTTCGCTACGCGCGACTACTGATGTGCCGCTCTACGTGGCGACGATGATCATGCGGACCCCGAAATACAGTTCGGACGATGAAGAACCTGATTATTATGGTGTATATGGTGCGGAGATTTATCGACGAGCATTTTTACAGGACAAGCAGACACGAGATGGGTTAACAGAACCAGAACAAGACGAGCTGAAGTCAATCGAGCAGTTGATTCCGTCCGAGCATATTGAAGATTACGAGACGAGACGGGCGTTCAATCGCTCGATCAATCACGCACTTATTCAACTTGTCGAAGAAGGAACCATTGACCGGCTGTTCATTCCCCAAGATGACAGCGCGGAATATGGGTACACCGCAATCGATCAAACCGATGTACTTCGTGCCATCAGTGAGCGTCGTGTCTTCGAACGTGTCCACATGTATCCAGGTGCTGACGAGGTCGGAGCAACGATGGTCGGTCGAGCGTATCTCAATCAGACTGGAGTGCGTCCTAGTGTCTATCCGATTTGGAGTAGTACGCTCGGACCGACGCTCATCCCGATGTATGAAGACCGCCCGTTTGCGGAGAGCATGAAAGCACATATCGATGCAATCGGCATGCGTCCCGTTGCTACAGTCGAAGAGGCGGACATTGTGCTAGCCTACAACGTCCCAGGTCGTGTGATGCAAGAGTCGTGGGACCAAGACAAGCGTGACGTGACCTACACGAGTTTTCGACATTTGCCGACGTTTCTCTCATCCATTGAGGAGGCTCTCAATCGTGGGAAACGTGTGATCGTCGCAGACAGCGCATATGCCAACGGGGGAGACACTGAGCTTGTCATGTGGTTGGACGAACGACGACTGCTTGAACGGATTGATTCGTACAAAGGGTGGAATACGAACTGTAACACGCTCGGGACGACGTTGGCCCAAGGGATATTCGCTCAACGTGGAAAACAGGAGCGAATCCGAGAAAACGTACTCTATCATCTACTCGACGATTTCGTGTATCAATCGATTGTCCGGATGAAGATGGTTGAGACGGTGTTGCCATCTTATGGGGCGAATTACTTTGATTTACAGGACGAGGCGACTGCTATTTCGATTGAACGCGATCGTCAAATGAAAGAAGCGGCGCGTGCCACATTAAAACACTCTTTCCAAGAAAAACTGGAGTTTCAGACGTCAGCTCCTTGGAATCGAATGTTTGAATGCCGTCTGCACTTAAAGGAGGAACGTATATGATGGAGCAATTGAAGGGGAAGTTGATTGTGTCATGCCAGGCATTAGAAGAAGAACCACTTCACGGTGCCGAGATCATGGCACGGATGGCGATTGCCGCGAAAGAAGGCGGTGCAGCTGGGATTCGTGCGAATGGAATTGACGATATCAAGTCAATCAAACAAGCAGTCGATTTGCCATTGATTGGGATCATCAAACGGGAGTTCCCTGAATCCTCTGTTTATATTACACCGACACTTGAAGAAGTGGAGTCACTCGTAGAGGCCGGTGTTGAAGTAATTGCGCTCGATGCTACAAATCGGGTACGACCGGATCGATCGACGATTGAGTCATTTTTTCCGATAATAAAAGAACGCTATCCGAATCAACGCTTCATGGCGGATTGTGCGACAATCGAAGACGCACAGCGAGCAGAGAAATTAGGGTTTGATTGCGTGGCTCCGACGCTCTATGGCTATACAGAAGAAACGACAGGACGGAAACTGTACGAAAATGACTTTTCTTTTTTAAAAGAAATGGTGGACGCCGTCAATCTTCCTGTCATTGCGGAAGGGAACATTCTCACACCAGACCATGCTCGCCGTGTAATTGAAGCTGGAGCATATTCAGTTGTTGTAGGCGGTGCGATTACACGACCGCAGCAGATTGCGAAGCGGTTCGTTGATGAAATGCAAAACCGGATTCTCACATGAGTGAGGTTCCGGTTTTTTTTGATGTCACTGAAAAAAATATTAAACAAAAGTCATCGGAAAGATGGACTAAAATATGTTTAACAATGAAAGAAATCTTAAGATCAGGGACAGATGGACATCGCGACATCGATTGAACTGAAACCAGAGGAGTTGTATCACTCGAGGACGGTTTATCGGTTTGGGGTGGAGTCGAAGTAAAGTATTTATGTAACCACTACACATTATTGCGTGGTGGTTTTCTAATGTAAACATTTTAGAAGGGATTACCGAAAGTCGGTATGCTTTTGAGAAGTGATACAAATTAGAAACCAGGACAAATATTTTTTCTAAAACCATAAATTATGCCCACCATTAACAAAAAAAGTAAAGCATATGTCTTTTCAATTCCTTATAATAACAAAGGGAAAGAAAGGGGATAAGAAATTGCTTTCAATGAAGTAAAGAATAACTCATACATAGGATTGACAAGTAGGCGGTTCGCAATGCAAATGATACGTGTATGTTTAACCGCATTAGACATATTCGAAATCACTTTAGTATTAACAAAATTGTTGAAGGTACACATTGTTTCGTTTCACCTTATCAACGAGGTTATTACTTAAACAAGAAACGGGTGTTAAATCCCTTTAATAATTTTTATGAGTTTATTGAAAGAGCGAACAGTAAAAATTTCTAGTGCATCGAATCTGTCTTTTATGAAATGACGGACATTAAAACATATAGTGATGCATGTAAATAAGAACTATATGAGCCTATAGCGGAATAAAAAGGAGAGGTGGTTTGAGATGTTTAACTACGACGCACTTACTAAGTCGCATCAGGACTGGCACATAAGAGGACTAAAAGATCGTCATAAAAGAAAATACATAAGCGGTTTGCAACTTATTGTAAATCAACTAGAAGATAGCGAAAAACAACTAGATACATTTTATGGAGAATTATTAAATGTAAAATCTGATGAAGAAACACATGACCTTAAAGAAATTATGAACTATTTAGAAAAACTTCGTTTTAAGTGGAAAGGCATAAAGTCATATAGCTATTGTCTTGCAGACGAGCTTGTTTTACATATCCTATCGATGTTTCCAAATAAGAAAGAACAATTACGTACTATTCTGGAATCACTCGAGATGAATCCTGATCGAGTTCAATTTTTGATGAATGATTCGATTTACAGCGAGATTAAAACGAAGAAGTCGTTTAAACATATTCGCTATCAAAAAACACTCGGTTTTTGGCTGGCCCCTCATGAAAAAAAAGAACGACAATTAGGAACGACTTTAATTCTTGGGACGATGAGTGCTGGTAAATCAACGATTCTGAATAATCTATTAGGCGCGAATTGGGCCAAAACGCAAAATCAAGTTTCTACGAACTTCTCTCTTCGATATAAGCATTGCCCGACTTTGGATCAAGTTTTTTTATCAGACACAAATCATCGGATTTTTTCTTCTGCATGTTCGACACCAAACTGGATTGAACAACTTAATGATTCAGACTTACATGATTTGAATCACTTAACGTTTTGGAGCGGACAATCAACAAACGGATTAGCTGAGTATGGCTATACAGTAGTGGACACACCAGGAATGAACAGTTCTTGGAGAGAAAATCATTTTGATCTTGCCCAGCAAACACTACTTGAGCACTCTTACGATAAAGTCATTGTGGTATTAAACGCAACGCAATTAGGTACGGATGACGAAAAAGAATTATTACATTTGGTGAAGTCCTATTCTAAAAGTCATCGCATTCTATTCGTCTTAAATAAGATTGACGAACTTGATTCGGAATTAGGGGAAACGTTAGAGCATTATATGGGAGTAGCAACATCCTTCATTGAGGAAAATGGATTTAACAAACCAAATGTCGTGACGACATCTGCGATTGCCACACGAATTTTAAGTCAAGAGGTTGCTACGCTGACAAAGCGAGAACAGCGATTAAAAGATTACTTTCATTCTTATTTCAAAGTAGATGGTCAGACAGAATCATCTGAAATTAATGAACGTACAGGATTTGCAAGTATCATAAATTTCATGAAAAGTGAGTGATTTCTTAAATGAAGAACGTAGAAATGATTTATAACCCGTACCTGATGGAAACTGAGATTCATTTTGATGGACAAGAATACTTAGAGAATAAAAATAGTTCGCTTCATGACTGTAAAAAACTGCGTCTTCAACTTTGGATGGAACGGCTTTGTGGAGCGTTAGAAAAGGATGTAAACGAAGAAGAAATTTTAATTAATTTTTCTGGAACAGCACCGGATTTTGAAGATTTATCTTTATCTTGCCAGCAACATAATAAAAAGAATACAGGGACTCAGTTCTTTTGCCAGCATGTTCATGTCATGGATCCAAGTGACAAAATTCATCAATTGAAAGAATTAATGGCTGAAATCCAAAAAGGTCCTTTTGATGAGTTGAAAACGGATCGAGTTCAAAAGAATTTTGAGAAATCGATGAACGATGAATTTGAGATTGCGATTATCGCTACGATGAGTTCTGGGAAGTCTACATTAATCAACGCATTTCTAGGTCAGGAACTCATCCCTTCAAAAAATGAGGCGTGTACGGCAAAAATTACGCGTATTTACAATCGTGAAGGGCAAGAATCATTTTCGGCAGAGACTTATGATGCGGATGAGCAACCTATTCAATCCATTCGCGAAATTAGCCCTGCGGATTTAGTAAGTTTCAATGAGAATCATCAAATTCAAACGATTCATTTAAAAGGCGCAATTCCAAACATCTCTTCTAAAGGAATGAACCTTGTCATGATTGATACTCCGGGTCCAAACAATTCACGGGACATGGAGCATCGAAACGCAACCTTCCGAATCATTCAAAATGAAGATCAACCTATTGTCATGTATGTACTGAACGGTTCTCAGCTTGGTATCTCGGACGACAACCGATTGCTTGCAGACGTCTCAGAAGCAATGAAGGTATCTGGTAAACAGTCAAAAGATCGTTTTATTTTCGTACTCAATCAAGCAGATAAATATGATGTCGAAGCAGGGGAATCGCTTCAAGTAGCAATTGATAATGCAAAGAAATACCTTGAGGGGCATGGGATTGAGCAACCAAATATTTATCCTATTTCTGCACAGTTGGCTAAGTTATTACGAATGCAAAAGGCAGGGCAGCCACTGACAGGAAAACAAAGACGAGACGCGTATGACTATGAGCGTTTTATCGAACAGCCGGAAATGCAAATGCATCGTTACCCGGCCTTGACTCCCTCTGTACAAACAGCAGTTCAAAATCGTATAGAACACGCCACGGACGAACAAGAAGAGGCAATTATCTACTCTGGTGTCCCTGTTATTGAGGAAGTCATCAATGAATATTTAGAAAAATACGCGGTAACTTCGAAAATCAAAAATGGAGTGGAGTCATTCCGTAAAGTAATTGAGCAGGAAGAAATGTTGATGAAAATAGAAGATGAACTTGAAAAAAACGAGGCAAAACGTAAAGAACTTGCTCAAGAAATTAAGCAAGTAAACGCACTGCTAGAAAAGGGAGATCACGGTAGAGCTTTAATCCAGGATATTCAATCATTGAGTGATGACACGGCAAAAGAATATCTGTTAAAAACCCGTAAGACATTCGGCAAAAAATTGTTGGAAGTTTCTGAGCCGTTACGCCAAGAAAATCAAGTTAAACAACGCGAAGCAAACTTGATGATCAAGCATTTCCAAAAGGAAGTCGAGATGTTGTGTTCGAGCATGTTGATTGATTTGGAAAAAGGAATTGACAAAGGTTTGCGTCATCAGGCCAATGTGTATGCCAAAGAGTATCAAAAATCGATTGAAAATCTTTTGAGTGCATCGATTGAATTAAATATTGCGACAAGTCTCACAGAAAGTGTTCTAACAGTCAATTTACCTGACGCAGATTCGTTGATTGCTATGTATACGGAAGAACGAGAAGTCTTTGTCGGGACCGTAACACGGCGCAACACCAGTAAGAAATGGTATAAGCCTTGGACATGGGGAGAATCTTCAACATATGAAAAGGATGTTTATGAAACGCACGATTTTGTCGATATGGACAATGTTATTAAAGAGTACATTAATCCAGTCGACGACTATATGGAAAACTTGCTAAAGACGGCAGAAGTACAAGCACAAGAACAAACGGATATGTTTAAAAAAATGTTCCTTGGTCAACTTGAGTTGTTGGAAAAAGCAATCCGAAAAAATCTGGATCGTGTTCAGCTTTTGACAACGGATCAAGAAATGGTAATGGAAGAAGTGGAGCGTCGCAAGGCCAATAAAGAATGGTTACATGGAATTATTAAGAAATTAGATGTCTTGTTAACAAACTAATTAAGGAGAGTGGAAGGATATGGATTTATTCGAAGCGATTAAAGAAAAAGATATTTCGTTGATTCGTCGTCGTTTATCAACATATATCATGGCCAATCCAAATGATAAAAATGCTGTGATTTCACAGGCGTTGACGATGATTGAACAAGAAAATATCCCACTTTGGGACAAAGAGGATACTTTTGAACGTCAAGATAAAAAGCACTGGAATCAAGAATATTTGACGGAAGCATATGCATCGTTGAAAACGGAACATTACTCCCGGGCCCTGTTCCTTCACATTATTGAAGTGGGAAAACACTTATCACCTATCCAAGAGCCGAAGCAGTCAGGGGAACAAAGAACGCAATATACAAGACAACATTCAATTGGACATCGCGTAAAAGAGCTTAAACAGGAATTAAGAGATTTGGAAGAAATCAATCGAAAAAAAGGCTTCAATGCACATGAGAAGAAACGATTTGAAGAGATTCGTAAAGAATTGGATCGTATCCATGCAAATCATCGTAGCACAGAAGCTTCAAGACGTTCACCGCTCGTAGAGATGCTAGCAGAACTATATAAAATTGTAAGACAAATCTTGAGTGCATCGAGAGGAAGATGAGTAGCGTGAATACTTTAGTCAAGACAGAAACTCATCTTCAAGCACTTAATGAAGCTATTTTACTGGCAAACGATATTGTTGATCGTAATTACTTGATGCGCTTACCTGAGCAAGACATCCAACCGTTTGATCAAATGCCTGAGGTGTTCATGGTTCACAAAAACATTCGAATCATGAAAATCATGACACTCGTCTACGAACAGGAAGAAGATATCACAGATAAACTGACCACGCTTTTCAATGGGATTAGTCATATGAACGGATCACTTTCCTTGTTAATCAATAGCGATGGTCATCAAGTTGATTTATATATGGCCGTTCGAACGAACCAGGCGCAACAGGAAGTTTATCCACTACATGATTTATTCCAAAAAAGTTTTGAAAGTCAATTTCAAGGTAGCATGTTAAAGGTAGTTTCGAACTCGAAAACTCATGAACTATTTGATACAATTCTCCATCGAAACAGTGATTTGCCATCTATTGTTTCAGTCTGCGGTATTCCTTCTAAGAAATCACTTCAACAAGCACAAGGAATTGATCGTCTGATTGAATCAATGCAAGGTGAGCGTTTCAGTGCAATCATTATCGGCACCGCACTGTCATCATCAGAAGTTGCATTGTTGCGGCAGAATTATGCTTCGCTTTACACGGAATTGTCTCCTTTACGCCAGTCGACTCGAACATATGGAACTGCTGAAAGTCAGGCGGTCACAGAAGGAATGACAAAAGGTGTCACGAAAAGCGCCACATCTACAATCAGTCATTCTACGAGTCAGAGCACATCTTCTTCTATTACCACTACAGAAGGTGTCACACATTCGGGTTCAGCTAGTGTCAATCTTGGGGTGAAAATAAAAGAGAACGTGCATGTGGGTCTGGGCGCTGGTTACTCGAAAAGTAGTTCTACAAGCGAAAGTAAAGGAACGAGTGAATCAAAGACATCTGGAATCTCTAGTTCGACAGGCGATTCCGTAGGACAATCAATTAGTAGCTCTGTGTCAGTTGCTGCTACAGCGTCTTCTAGTGAAACGATGCAACTCACTTTTGAGAATAAGACTGTCAGCGAAATGATGAAGAAGTTAGATGCTCAATTAGAACGAGTCAGTGATGCGGAAGACTATGGTATGTGGGAGTTTGCTGCGTACTTCATCGCTGAGAATCCAAAGGTGGCACAAATTGCAGGACAAACATATCGTTCGGTCATTCGTGGAGAAAACTCTTCGATTGAACAAGGAGCGTTATTACAATGGAACGAAGAACAGATTCCAGAGATGACTCGCTATTTATCGACTCTTTGCCACCCGATGTTTCACTTCGAAGCAACAAATCAGCAACAACTCATCGTAAAACCAACTTCATTGATTCACGGAGAGGAGATTACGCTAGCGCTCCATCTCCCTCAAAAGTCATTGAATACGGTACCAATCTTGCGTATGGCGGAATTCGGAAGAAGTGTCCAATACATTTTTGGTGATGGTACAGGAAGAAAAATCGAATTAGGGAAGTTGCAACATTTCGGTAAAGTAGAAACGCAGGAAGTCCATTTAAATGTGGATCAATTAGCGAGTCATACTTTTATTAGTGGTTCTACAGGTTCTGGAAAATCAAATACAATGTATCAAATCATCAACGGATTACGGCAACATCATATCAAAACTCTTGTCATAGAACCGGCAAAAGGGGAGTATCGGCATATCTACGGGCATCTGTCGGACGTTAAGGTGTTTGGAACAAATCGTACACAAGGACAACTATTACAAATCAATCCGTTTGCATTTCAAGCAGGAATTCATATTCAAGAACATATAGACCGCTTGATTGAAATCATGAGTGCTTGTTGGCCTCTTTACGCAGCGATGCCAAACATTTTAAAAAAATCTGTTAGTGAGAGTTACGAGCGAATCGGTTGGATTTTAAATACGTCAACATTTATCGGAAGTACGCCTCGGTTCCCTACCTTCCAAGATTTACTGCAGACGTTACCTTCCGTAATTGCGAGCTACGGATTTTCGAAAGAAGTAGAAGACAATTATAAAGGGTCTTTAGTGGCACGAGTTGAATCAATGACAAATGGGATTGTTGGTCCGTTATTTAACCAATCTCCAATTCCAGATGAAGAATTGTTTGACCATCATGCAATCATTGATTTAAGTCGTATTGGTTCACTTGAGACGAAATCATTGATTATGGGCATTGTTTTCTTAAAGTTGCATGAGTATCGCATGGTTCAAGCGAACAATATGAATACACCTCTCCATCATGTCACGATTTTAGAGGAAGCCCATCATCTTCTAAAAAATGTTTCGAACACTGGAGAGAGCACGATTCAACAAAAATCTGTTGAGATGATGACGAATGCAATAGCAGAAATGCGCTCGTATGGACAAGGATTCATTATCGTCGATCAATCACCAAGTGCGGTTGATCCAGCAACGATAAAGAATACGAACACGAAAATCATTATGCGACTCCCGGATGTAGAGGATCGGCAACGTCTTGGGAAATCGATTGGATTGAATGAAGAACAAATTGATGAGATATCTAAGTTACGTCCTGGAAGTGCGATTGTGCATCAGAGTACATGGCTGAATCCAGTGGTCGTCAAGGTTAATTATCAGGAATCTGACGGGAAACGACTGCTGACTCATCAGGCTGAAGAAATGAGTCCCCGTGACGTTCTGTGTCATCTTATCGTTGACCAACCAAAAGAATTTCCATCGATGGAAATGACTCGATTGCTTGAGTACATCCACCAAATTGCTCTAGGTGAAGGTGAGCGTGCACATCTGATTAAGATGGTAGAACAATTGCATGAAGGTCGAGTACCAAACTTGTTTTCAAGATTTTTCATAGAATTGCGGGCTCGAATCATTTTCCATCTTATTGATGGGGCTTTAATTCTGAAATATTGTACGTTCAGTAACAATCCGAACGAGTTTCAGAAACGATTTAACGAGGCTTTGAAACACTTTTCAGGAAGCCACATCGAGAACGTTGATGAACTCAAACGATTGATTCTTCATCATTGGAGGGGGATGGAACGATGAGTGAACAGAGTATGGTACGAAATGAGGGGTTATTTATTTCTGACCAACATCTACTTGAACAATTAAATATGCCAGATGTGATTGAAGTGGATGACAAAAAAGTATTTCAAATGCTCGAAAGTAAGGTTTTTACCACGGTGTTACAAGCATTTGAGATTGCATCACCTGAGGAAATTGAAATTTATGAAAACTCGAATGTGGAATTAGGTGAAGTGAATGGTCGAGAAGTGCTTGTACGAACCGATATCGATTATGAGGAAAAGGATATTTTCGGCAGAACCAATCTAGAAAGAATGGAGCAAGGGTTAGCCCCACTTTGTGAAGGAAAGCCAATAGAATTGCATCATATTGGTCAACGTATGGATTCTCCTTTAGCAGAGTTAAAAGTGGAAGAACATAGAGGCGCGGGGAATGACGGTATTTTGCATGATAAAACCATCAAGTCTGTGATTGATCGTGTGGAGTTTAACTCGGAAAAAATCGAGCATTGGAAAACAAGAGCGGAGGAAGTCAAATATGGACAAACAATGGATTGATCAAGCGATTGCGGACAAGACAGCTTTTGTATTAGGTGGTGTTGGTGAAGATACGATTCGAAACATGGAGACGCAGTTGGGGATCACTCTTCCAAAAGGGTATGTCACATTCTTAAATCGATATGGTGCATTATCTATCAATCACCATGAGATTTTTGGCTATGCTCCCTCTTCACATATCGATGTTGTTGAAAATACTCTGCAAGAAAGAGCGCGAACGAAAGAATTAGATCAATATGTCATTATTGAGAACCCGGGGTTTGATGGAATCTTGATCGTAATGGATGATTCAGAGCAGATCTTTGAATATAACGCAGGTGAGTTAGTGCCACTCCATTCATCTTTCGAGGATTTTCTTGATACTATGAAGAAGTGAATTGGTCATTCAGATTGTTAACCAAATATTGAATGGTGCTAAGTAATGTATTCCTATATGGAGGAGACTTACACTATAGTGAGTAAACGGCTTGAACTCTGATTTCCAAAGAGTCCAAGCCGTTTGATTTAAAAATCAATATTTATAATAGAGAAATAAAGAAGACGCAAGTCGGAATTGAACTGAGCCCCGTAAAATGGACAGTTTAATAAAAAGCCCACGTTTTCTATGCTGCGATCAGATGGCCCCGATATTGTTCCGGGGTCATCTTTTTTAGGTTCCACTGACCGCGTTTGTGTAGTGCAAAATAGGAGTGGTTCTTACGCAATGTTGGTGAGGTAGTGATGCCGACATTATGGGAATAAAATCAAAAAGGATTGATTCCCATGAACGAGTTGGAGT
>NZ_JACSLM010000009.1:0-82931 GCF_018618115.1 Exiguobacterium sp. s16
AAAGATGACTCCTGTACAGTACAGGAATCATCTCCTTCAAGCAGCGTGATCTTTTTTTAAAATGTCCTTTACATAGGGTACAGATTAAAAAGCGGAGGACACTTTTTTGGTTAGCGTGGGATTGTAAGCACTTGCCCGACGCTGATCAAGCTGACGTTCGTAATATTGTTGGCGGCTGCAATCTTAGCGACAGTCGTGTTATACATCGTCGCAATCTTGTAGAGCGTATCCCCTGATTTTACCGTGTATTTTACCGTAGTCGTCGGTGGTGTGACGGTTGTACCTGGGATGATCAGTACTTGTCCGACATAGATGGAGTTGACGTTCGTAATATTGTTGGCGGCTGCAATCTTAGCGACAGTCGTTTTGTACAAAGTGGCGATCTTATAGAGCGTGTCACCCGATTTAACCGTATACTTGACGGTCGTCGTAGGTGGAGGAGTTACAGTGGAACCCGGGATGACGAGCACTTGTCCGACATAGATGAGACTGTAGTTTGTAATTTTGTTGGCCGCGGCGAGCGCAGCGACTGTGACGTTGTAAGCTCGGGCGATGCTATAGAGCGTATCGCCTGATTTGACGGTATACGTTTTGCTGGTAGATGTGTTTTGGTAAGCGAGCAATTGCGAGACGGTGACGAACTTGTAGCCTTTCGCTTTCAACTGGGCAATCATCGTCGGCAAGGCGAGTGGTGTACCTGGAGCGCCGGCACCGGTGTGCATCAAGACGATTGAGCCTGGTTTGATGTTCGCCTGTACTTTCGTATTGATTTGGCTAGCGGTGACTCCTTTCCAGTCCACGGTATCGATGTTCCATTGAATCGTATAGCCGTAGCCGGCAGCGCCGACTCCGCTCAACACGGCGCTATTGACGGCGCCGAATGGTGCCCGGAAGATTGGTTTTGTCGTTTTACCGGTAATGGATTTGATTTTTGCTTCCGTCCGATCAAGTTCTGATTTCATTTGCGTGGCGGTCAACTTTGTGAAGTCTGGATGGGTATACGAATGGTTACCGAGTTGGTGACCTTTAGCTGCGATGTTTTTAATGTATTGAGGATGGTTATTGGCGCCTGATCCAGTCAAAAAGAAAGTGGCTTTGACATTGTTCTTGGCAAGTATGTCCAAAATCTTATTCGTATTCGCACCATCCGCCCCGTCATCGAACGTCAACGCGACAACTTTACTCGTCGTATTCACGCTTGTGATGAATTTCGAAGCAGCGGCATCGGCCGATTTTGGATAAGCGACTAACGGTGCCAACATGATCAACAAGGCCATCAACACACGTACAAACTTGCTCTTCATTTTGGTTTCGCCTCCATTCTTGGGTGTATGTATCTTGATGTTAAGGCTTTCCATATATTGAGCTGTGTATATATTTTATATACCCCCTTTTAGTGGTAAACATCGTCTAACCCTAAAAATAGGGAAAGGAATTTTTGGATAATGACTCTCAATATTTGTGTTCAATTTATGAGTGACAAACGTGCCAAATATCACACAATCCTCACACATTTCCTAAAAAAGGGTGCTATCATGAACAATGTGTGAAGAATGTAAGCGATTGAATAGGGGGATTCAACATGAGCAAATCAATGAAACGGTTCGGGGTGGCATTTGGTCTCGTCGGTCTGTTCGTCCTTGGGGCGTGCGGAGCCGATGAAACGGCCAGTGGTACGGAGACGGTGCAGTCGATGGAACCGGTAGAAGCAGAATTAAACGTTCCGGACACGGCGGACAAAGACGAGACGGTCACGTTGGCGGTTCGCGTCACACAAGACGGTGAAGCGGTCGATGATGCCGACGAGATTAAGTTCGAGGTCTGGAAAAATGGCGCCAAGGAAGAGAGTGAGATGACGAAAGCGTCGCTCACAGAAGATGGAGTCTACGAGGCGAAGACGACGTTTGTCGAAGAAGCAGTTTACACGGTGCAAGTCCATGTGACGGCCCGTTCGATGCATACGATGCCGACGACGAACGTTACGGTCGGCCATCCGGAGACGGCGGCCGAGGCTGAAGCTGAAGCTGAGCAAGACCATCACAACCACGCGGGAGCAGACATTGTCCTTGATCCGACTCAAGCTGTCGCCAATGAAGTCCAACCGTTCACAGTCAACGTCAAAATTGAGCATGAGGCGTTGACGGGTGCGGACGTCCAACTCGAAGTGTTCAAAGACGGAGCGGACAAGCACGACTGGGTGAAGCTTGATGAAACGGAAGGCGGAAGCTATGCAGGTGAGCATACATTCAAAGAGTCAGGCATATACAACGTTCAAGTCCATGTGACGAAAGGACACGACATCCATGAACACATCATGGAGACGGTCGAGGTCAAATAAAAAAAACGATCGGCCGCGGCCGATCGTTTTTTTCTTATGCGTTCTGATAGAGTGACTCGACTTGCTGTTGAAGCGATTCGTTCTCGAGGAACTCGTCGTACGTCGCTTCTTTGTCGACAATCCCGTTCGGCGTCACTTCGATGATGCGCGTGGCAATCGTCGAGATGAGCTGATGGTCATGCGAGCTGAAGAGGAGGACGCCTTTGAACGTTTCGAGACCGTTGTTGAGCGCTGTGATCGACTCGAGATCCAAGTGGTTCGTCGGATCGTCGAGGACGAGGACGTTCGAGTTCGAGAGCATCATTTTCGAGAGCATGCAACGCACTTTCTCTCCCCCTGAGAGGACAGATGCTTTCTTCATGACTTCTTCGCCTGAGAAGAGCATACGTCCGAGGAAACCGCGAAGGAACGTATCCGACTCGTCGGCTGGTGAGAACTGGCGTAACCAATCCAAGATGCTCTTATCCGAGCCTTCGAAGTATTCCGAGTTGTCTTTCGGGAAGTACGACTGTGTCGTCGTCACGCCCCATTTGACCGTACCCGTGTCCGGTTCCATCTCGCCCATGATGATTTTGAAGAGAGTCGTAATGGCAACGTCCGAACGGCCGACGAATGCGACTTTGTCCGTCTTGTTGAGTGAGAACGTGACGTTGTCGAGTACTTTGACGCCATCGATCGTCTTCGAGACGTTGTCGACGTAGAGCACGTCGTTCCCGATTTCACGTTCCATCGAGAAACCGACGAACGGATAGCGACGTGATGATGGACGGATATCGTCGAGCGTGATTTTATCGAGCAACTTCTTACGCGACGTCGCTTGACGCGCCTTCGAGGCGTTCGAGCTGAAACGGGCGATGAAGTTTTGAAGTTCTTTGATTTTCTCTTCTTTTTTCTTGTTCTGGTCGTTGGCCATACGCGAAGCGAGTTGGCTCGACTCGTACCAGAAGTCGTAGTTCCCGACGTACAATTGGATCTTCCCGAAATCAAGGTCGGCCATGTGCGTACAGACTTTGTTCAAGAAGTGACGGTCGTGGGATACGACGATGACGGTATTCTCGAAGTTGATCAAGAACTCTTCGAGCCATTGGATCGCTTTGAGGTCAAGACCGTTCGTCGGCTCATCGAGGAGAAGAATGTCAGGTTTGCCAAACAATGCTTGAGCAAGGAGGACTTTGACTTTCTCGCCACCTGTGAGCTCGCTCATGAGCTTGTGGTGTGATGCATCCGTGATCCCTAGTCCTTGAAGGACCATGGCAGCTTCTGATTCGGCTTCCCAACCGTTCATCTCAGCGAATTCGCCTTCGAGTTCAGCAGCGCGCATACCATCTTCGTCAGAGAAATCTTCCTTCATATAGATGGCGTCTTTCTCTTTCATGACTTGATACAAACGCTCGTGGCCCATGATGACCGTCTCGAGTACCGCTTGATCTTCGTACGCATAATGGTCCTGCTTGAGGACGGCGAGGCGTTCGCCAGGTGAAAAGCTGACGTCACCTGTTGTCGTTTCTTGCTCGCCGGCAAGAATTTTTAAGAATGTAGACTTCCCGGCACCGTTCGCGCCGATCAAGCCGTAGCAGTTGCCTGGTGTGAACTTGATGTTCACGTCTTCGAACAACTTGCGTCCACCGAATTGGAGACTTACGTTATTTACTGTAATCATGTATAGGATCCCTCGTTTTTCTGATTAGTTTACGACGTGTATTGTATCACGTTTTTTGAAAACGCGCAGTCGTGGGTAAAAATGAAACAAACAGCAGCCTGATTCGTATAGAGAAGAAAGGGGGAATCAGCCATGAAAACAACGCTCTCGCTGAAAGAAGCGTGGTCAAACTACTACAGCCGAGATTTCTTCCGGCTCTGGGTCATCTTCCTCGTGACGAGCATCGGGTCGTATTTTCTATTCAGGGCCGTCATCGCCCCTGAACAAGTGGACGAAATTTTAGCTCAGCTCGGCGAATCATTTGAATCACAAGGATTGACGTTCGATTCGAGCGCACGCGAGACGATGATTGCCCTATTCGTGAACAATACGCGCGTCACGTTGCTCGCTTTCCTGCTCGGGATGATCCCGCTCTTCATCCCGTATATGTTCGTCGTCATCAACGCCGCGGTCATCGGCCTGGTCGCCATGCTTGTTGGGTTTGCCGGCGAGTCCGTGATCCGGGTCATCGTGCTCGGCATTTTGCCCCACGGCATCATCGAAATCTCGGCTATCTTGCTCGGAGCGGCGATGGGGTTGTCGCTTAACCGTTACATCTGGAAAAAACTACGCGGGAAAGAGACCGACGTCACGTTCAAGGCGCTGTTCGTGGCAGGCGTGAAGACATTTCTCGTCATCGCAGTTCCGCTCCTCGCCATCTCTGCGATCATCGAGGCGTACGTGACCCCACTGTTATTACAGTAAAAAAGCCATCGCTGATGGCTTTTTTACTTGAAATGAGGCGTCGTCTCGACACAGTGGGTTAAACGAATCCCTTCCGTAGACACCTCGCCATTCACTTGCCAGATTTCAAGTCCGTCCGCGATTGCGTCGCGAATCAGCTGCCGAATTCGTAAGTCGTGTTTCCGATTCGGGTTGCCGGTGAAGATGGGCGCATCATATAAGAAAACATACAGCAAGACGGCCCGACCCGTTTTCGGCAACGTCGCAATGAGTGTCTCGAGATGTCGAATCAACCGTTCGGTCTCGATCGGTCTCGTCACCGCACGCCGTTCAAAGCGGGGGAGAGGCGTTACGAACAACTCGGCTAGAGGCGCTTTCACTTCGATATAAGTGCCATCGACTTTAAAGTCGATTCGTGACGCATCGACGACTTTCTCTCGTTCCACATGTCTCGGAGAAGGAAAAGCTGAAATCACGTTCGTCCGCAACCAATGTTCGACGAAATCGTTGACGCGGCCTTGATGAATTCCAATCCATTGTCGGTCCGCGTCAATCGAGATGGCCTCCACCGTGAAGGCGGTGTTCCGTCGCGGGTCGTCCGTCGCTGAGACGAGGCAAGGCACCCCGTCAAAGACGAGGTCACCGATGCGGCCTGTGACCGGACAGTGGCAGGCGACGACAGTGTCGCCGAGCAATACGTCCATCACGAACCGATTGCGGCGTTTCAGGATGACCCCTTCCTGCAAGGGGGATACGAAGCGATACATCGTCAGACGACGCGCGTGACCGTCGTGTCGAGTTCGAACGCGACGTTGCCGGCCAAGGCGCGTGAAATCATACAGCCATCCTTCGCTTTTTTGGTGATTCGTTCGACGAGCGTGATATCGCGATCTGTGGCCGTTTTTGGAACGTTGATACGTGTCGTGTAGCGAATCGTCTCATACGTGAAGACACCGTTCGTCACGTCGACGATGCCTTCGGCGTCAATCGTGATGCCTTGATGCGGCAGTTCGCTTCGCCCGAGCATAGCCGCAAGTGTGATGATATAGCAGGTCGCCGCAGCACCGAGCAACATCTCATCCGGGTTCGTGCCGATGCCGGGTCCGTCCATTTCCGGGGGAATCGATATCTGTGTCTTTAACCGTTCGGCCTCGATCGTTCCGACGTCGTTGCGTCCGCCGGTCCAGTCGAGGTTCATTTGAAACGTATGCTTCATAAAAAATCGCCTCCAATGTCTCTATTCTAGAAGAGAACGATTGGAGGCGCATGTGTTATGCTCGCGCGCGTTCAGCGAACGTACGGAGCGTCTGGATGATGACGTGGGTCGCTTTTTCCATGTTGTTGACGGAGACGTACTCGAACTTGCCGTGATAGTTCTCGCCACCCGTGAAGATGTTCGGGGTCGGGAGTCCCATATACGACAGTTGCGAACCGTCCGTCCCGCCGCGAATCGGTTCGATTTTCGGTTCGATGCCTAGTTCGCGCATGACGTCGGCGACGGTGTCGAC
The DNA here is from genome assembly GCF_018618115.1 of Exiguobacterium sp. s16. NCBI lineage: Bacteria > Bacillati > Bacillota > Bacilli > Caryophanales > Exiguobacterium > Exiguobacterium sp. s16. Next base: position 6,230 of record NZ_JACSLM010000009.1, read on the forward strand.
GATGTGTTTTACCGGCTCGATTTTCTCGGCCATGTTGTAATATTGATCGTCCATTTTCAAGTCGATACGCGCTTCGCCGTACTTCTGTTTCCATTCGACGACGAGCTTTTCAAGCAACGCTTTGCGCGCCTCAAACTTTGTGCGGTCGTGGTCGCGGATAATGTATTGCAGCGTCGTCGTCTCCACGTCGCCAGAGAAGCCGTTCAGATGGAAGAAGCCTTCATAGTCGCTCGTATGTTCCGGTGCCTCATCGGCCGGGAGGCGGTTGTGGAACGCCATCGCCAATTTCATCGAGTTGACCATCTTGTTTTTGGCGCTGCCCGGGTGCACGTTCGTCCCATGGAACGTGACCGTGGCGCCGGCAGCGTTGAAGCTCTCGTATTGCAGTTCACCGAGCGGGCCGCCGTCCATCGTATAGGCGAAATCGGCGTTGAAGCGGGCGACGTCGAACTTATGTGGTCCGCGTCCAATCTCTTCGTCCGGTGTGAAGGCGATTCGCACCGGGCCATGCGGGATTTCCGGATGGGCCAATAAGTATTCGACCGCAGTGACGATCTCGGCCATGCCGGCTTTGTCGTCGGCACCGAGCAGCGTCGTGCCGTCTGTCGTGATGAGTGTATGTCCAACGTAGCCATCGAGCTCCGGGAAGTCACGCGGCGACAAGATGACACCGAGCGCCTCGTTCAAAACAATATCGCCGCCCTCGTAATGTGCGACGAGTTGCGGGTTGACGTTCGTCCCGGTGAAGTCGGTCGCCGTATCGACGTGGGCGAGCAGGCCGATCGTCGGTACGTCATGGTCGACGTTACTCGGAAGGGTGGCGAACAAGTAGCCATAGTCATCCGTCTCGACGTCCTCGAGTCCAATCGCTTTTAACTCAGCCTCGAGATGGCGAATCAAATCCCATTGTTTCGCCGTCGACGGTGTCGTCTCACTCGTGAAGTCGGACTGTGTATCAATTTTTGCATACGTGATTAAACGTTCAATTAATTTCGATTGCATGGTCTGCCTCCTCTAATCAATCTGTTCTCGTTTAGTGTAGCATGAGAGCCGTTTTGAGAAGTATCGAAATTGTTTGAAAATAAAAAGAGAGGCGCTAAGGCCTCTACTTTTACTCAATTTGTATGAAACAAGGGTGCTGGCCTTTTTTAAAGAAGGAACGGCAGGAGAAACGGCAACAAAAACGACGTGAAGATGGCGGATAGGCCCATCGCAGCGCCCCCGGTGGCCCCTGAGAGCGGATGTTCTGTCGCGGCTTGAGCCGTGCCGATGCCGTGGCTGATCGTTCCGAGTGCGAGTCCTCGCGTGAACGGATCAGTCACTTTGAAAAGCGACAACATTAGCGGACCGAACATGGCACCGAGTATGCCACAGGCGACAGTGATGGAGGCAGCAAGCGCCGCGTCTCCTTGGAGCTGTTTTGCCAGTTCGAGTGCAATCGGAGCAGTGACGGATTTGACCGCTAGCCCGATGAGCACTTGGTCCGTCAGTTTGAGCGCCGTTCCAATCATGACTGCGACGATAATCGTCGAGACGGTACCGGCAACGATTGCACTGAGGGCACGTCTCGCGCGTGCGAGTAGCGTCGGCAAGTTGCGGTACAACGGCAGACCGAGGGCGACGGTCGCCGGGCCGAGTAAAATCGTGATCAAATCTTTGGCCGGTTCATACACGTCGTACGGTTGTTCAAAGAGAAGGAGGATCACAATCAAAATAGTTGTGCTCAAGAAGACGACGTTCGTGAACGGAGACGCCCATTTAAATGATAGTTTTCGGCTGATGAGATAGACACCAACTGTGACGAGTACCCAAAATAATGTCATGACGCTTCACCTCGTCTTCCGGAGATGATGGCGGTCACGATGAGCCCCACACTTAGACTGATCATCAAGGCGAGAAAGAGCGGGATCCCTTCTGCTTTTAATAGATTACTATAAGACATGAGACCGACCGCAATCGGGATGAAGAAGAAAGCGAGATGTTTCGTGAGGAAGCCGGCACTGTCCTCGATCCATTCGACTCGGATGATTTTTGTCATAAGTAATATCAACAACAGCATCATCCCGACGACGTTCCCAGGCACTTTCCATTCTAAAGTGGCGACGATCCAATTGCCGAGCGCGCTTAACCCGAATAAGAGCGAAAGGCCGATCATCCATTTGATAAAGAGTTGCATGTATACCATCCTTTCGCGAATACGTTCAAAACGTAAGAATTTTCTCAGATTTATTTGTACAGGTCAAGGTTAGGCAATCATCAAAAAGTGAAGTTCTTCTCTCCAAAGAGGTTTTATAAAAGCACGGAAAGCCGTGTGGAACACGTCAGGAATGACCGAATCGAAAAGAGAGTCGACCCTGTGCGGGCGACTCTCTTTTGAATTACGCTTCTTTTTTCTTACGGAACCGTGCGAAGAACTCATACACGATTGGAACGATGAGGAGCGTCAATAGCGTTGAACTTGTCAATCCACCGATGACGGTCACACCGAGACCTTTCGAAATCAAAGCGCCACCTTCAAGACCGAGCGCGAGCGGTGCGAGGGCACCAATCGTTGCGAGTGCCGTCATGAGGATTGGACGGAGGCGCGTACCGGCTGCCTCGAGCAAGGCATCACGCGTCGAGAGACCAGCTTCTTCTTTATGAATAACACGGTCAATCAAGACGATGGCGTTCGTCACAACGATCCCAATCAACATGAGCGCTCCAATCAAGGCAGATACCGAGATCGTCTCGCCAGTGATGAGAAGAGCGATAAGTCCCCCGATAATCGCGTAAGGGAGCGAGAATAGGACGACGAACGGTGTAACGGCACCGCCGAACGTGATGACGAGCACCAAGTAGACGATGGCAACGGCTGCGAGCATGGCGAGACCGAGCTGAGTGAACGATTCTTGAATCTGTTCCGTGACACCGCCGACATCATACGAGACGCCAGTCGGGAGCTCGATGTCAGACACACGTTCTTCGATGGCCGCCGAAGCTTCCGTCGCTTTGTCCGTGCTGAGCTCGACGTTGACGCGAGCGAGGAGCTTGCCGTCACGCTGAACGAGCGTATCCGGTGTCGTGCCTTCCTCGACTTCGATGAAGTCTGAGATTGGACGTGGTCCAAACGGCGTCGTCACTTCTTGTTCCTGCAAATCGTCAATGCTGTCGTACGTGACTTGTTCTGTCGGAATGATGACGTCGAGTTGCTTGTCATCAATCGTCACGGTCGAGAGCGGACTTTCTTGCGCTTGGAACTGACCAATCGTCTGGGCGAGCTGGGCGGCCGAGACGCCTGCCTCAGCAGCAGCTTGTTGGTCGACGTTGAACGTGTATTGGACGTACGATTCACGAAGGTCAGACGTTGCTTGACGGACGTAATCTGTCTCTTCTTCAATCGTCTCAATGAACGTCGGAACGATGGCTTCGAGGTCTTCGAGTGAGTTGGCGTAGACGTTGTACGTCACGCCGCTCGTTCCGGCACCGCCGGCGAAGTCTTGTTCTTTCCATTCACCGCCTGAGGCGAGTTCATTCAAGCGTTCGACGTCGGCGATTTTGACATCGGCGAAATCTTCCGTGTCCGGATCGTACTGGACGATGAAAATTCCTTGTTTGTTGTTTCCTGGGTTAAGCGGGTTCTCGCCACCGACTGTAAATTGAACGTCGGTCGCGTTCGCTTGCTCTTCCATGAAATACGTCTCGGCGATTTCGGCCGCCGCAATCGAATCATCGAGCGTTTGTCCCGGCTCTGGGTCGAACGTGACGTAAAGCGTCTTCTCAGATTCTTGGTTCAAGAAGTTGACCCCGATGGCTGGTACGAGGGCGAAACTTCCGATTAAGAGAACGGTAGCCAGGCCGAAGACGACGAGTTTATGGTTGAGCGACCAGTTGAGGACGCCGCGATACCATTCGGCGAGTTTCCCTGGTCCTTCTTCCGGCTTCAACTTGTCACGGTTCTTAAAGAACGAGTCGGCCATCATCGGCACGACCGTGATCGCGACGAGAAGTGATGCGAGCAAAGCGAAGACGACGGTCAAGGCGAACGGTAAGAACAGCTCGCCGACGAATCCGGTGACGAACCCGAGCGGCAAGAAGACGGCAATCGTAACGATTGTCGACGACGCGATCGGAATGAACACTTCTTTCGTCGCGGCGATAATCAGTTCTTTGCCGCGCAACGTCTCGTTCGGACGGGTGAGGCGACGGTAAATGTTCTCAATGACGACGATGGAGTCATCGACGACCCGTCCGATGGCGACGGTCATCGCGCCGAGCGTCATGATGTTGAGCGTGATGTCGAGCTGTTTCAAGACGATCAACGCCATCAAGAGCGAGAGCGGGATGGAGATGACCGCAATAATCGTCGAGCGGAAGTTACGAAGGAACACGAGAATAATCAAAATGGCGAATAGACCACCGAGTAACGCTTTCGAGACCATCGTCTCGACCGATTCTTCAATCGGTTGACCTTGGTCGAGCGTGACGGAGACGTTGGCCGTGTCATAGTCGGCCTCGAAGTCGGCGAGCACCTCTTTGACGGCGTTGACGACGTCGACGGTGTTCGCGTCTTGTGTTTTCGTCACTTGAATCCCGATTGAACGTTCTCCGTTTGAGCGCGAAATCGATTCCTCGATGCCACGGTCTTCAATCGTCGCGAGTTCGCTCAAAGCGACGGTCGGGACGGTTGTCGGGATATTGGCAGGTGGGACGGCACCTGGTACTTCAGTCGGGACTTGTGGGGTCTCGCCAGTCGGAAGTTCCGTTGGCGCACCTGGCACCGGCTGTTCCGTTTGTGCGGGTGAGTACGGAATTTGTAGGTCGCGGAACGCCTCGAGCGTCTCCGACTTCCCGTCGATGACGACGGCTTGCTCCGTATCACCAAGTTCATACAGGCCGAGCGCGATGCGGGCGTCGTTCGCTTGAATCAACTGTTTGACCGTGTCTTCCGTCAAGTTGTATTCGGCGAGTGCCTCCTCATCGAACTGAAGCTCGACGCGACGAATCTCTTGTCCGGCGATTTGGACGGTCTGAGCGCCTTCGACGCCTTCAAGGGCCGGTTGCAACTCATCTTCGACCAATTTCGTCAATTCGGCCAAATCGAGACTCTCATCTGAGACGGCTGCACCAACGACAGGGAACGCGTCAAAGCTGAGTCGTGATACTTGTGGGTCTTGAACGGCTTCTGGCAATTCGACGTTGCTGAGCGCGTCTTTGACGAGCTGTTCAGCTTCTTCCATATCAGTGCTGAAGTCATAATCGATTTGAATGTTTGAAGCGTTCTGGAACGAAGACGAACGAACTTGTTCGACCCCGTTCAAGCTCTTCAAGCGCTCTTCGAGCACGGTGCTGACTTCGTCGAGCACTTGTTCAGGTGAGGCTCCTGGGTAAATCGTCGTCACCGAGACGGTCGGTGTCGTGATATCAGGCAATGTTTCTAGTTTCATCGTCAAGCCGGCGAAAATTCCGGCGGCCGTCAAGATGATGGTCATCAACCAGACGGCGAACTTGTTATTGACGGAGAAGGACGTGATTTTTTGCATGGGGTTCATTTCTCCTCTAATAGATTAGTCTGTTTTACCCGAATCGATGTTCTGGGCTCGCTCGATCAAGCGAGCGATAATGTCTTGTTTTAAAGCAGGTGGGGCGACGCCGACATTGAAGTGCTCGGACATCATCATTCCTTCGAGCGCATAGCGGATGATCATCGTCTCCACTGGATCGCTCGTCTGTTGAAACTGTGCGAAGAACGTGTCGAGGTCGTGCTTCCACCGCTCTGCGTACTCTTGGTCGACGGCGAACAATGTGAGGAACGCAATCATCTTTTCGGCGTCGATGTGGATGGCTGAGCGCTCCGGATGAAGTTTCGTCTCGTCAAAGAGACGCACGAACGCCTCGACAGGGCCATTGCCATCGGCTTGGAGCGATTCGTACAAATCGTTTTGCTCGGTTTGGAGCCGTTCCACGATGGCGGTCAACAACGCTTCTTTGGATGGATAGTGGTACAAGAGACCACCTTTCGAGACACCCGCCGTCTTGGCGACTTCATCCAATGTCAGGTGATGCACACCGTGCTCCATGATGATATCGGTCGCGGCATCTAACAGTTTTTGCTTGGTGATTATTGATCGGTTTGTCATGTCATCCCTCTTTTCTGTACCGACCAGACGGTTTGTTCTCTTCTACTATAGGTGCGTAGTCATTTTGAAGTCAAGAAATGATGACGTCAAAACTGTTAAGTTATGTATTTATAACTACTGTAAACGATTTCAAAAAAAGGTTGACGTGAGAATGATTATCAGTGATGATAGTAACTGAGAGTAATTATCATTACCAACAATAGAGATGAATAAGTGGGGGATAATCAAATGAACAAAAAGTACATGGCGCTCGGCCTATCGGCTGCGCTCACAACATCACTCCTGGCCGCTTGCGCGAGCACGGAAGAGACGACGTCAAATGATAACGAGACAGCAGAAGAGTCAAAAGTCGTCAACGTCTACTCGAGCCGTCACTATGACGTCGATAAAGAACTTTACAAGCAGTTCGAAGAAGAGACGGGCGTAAAAGTTAACGTCGTCGAAGGGAAGAGCGATGAGCTTCTCGAGCGTTTGAACACAGAAGGTGAGAGCACAGAAGCCGACCTCTTTATCACGGCAGACGCCGGGAACTTGTATCAAGCGAAAGATGCGGGTCATCTTCAAGCGGTCGATAGCGACGTGCTTGAGTCGAACGTCCCTGAAAAATATCGTGATACGGACAACGAGTGGTTCGGTCTCACGAAACGGGCACGTGTCATCGTCTATGCAAAAGACCGTGTGAAACCAGAAGACTTGTCAACATACGAAGCGCTCACAGAAGAACAGTGGAACGGAAAAGTGCTCGTTCGTCCGTCTGAGAACATGTACAACATCTCACTCCTCGCTTCATTCATTGAAGTGAACGGTGTCGATCAAGCGAAAGAGTGGGCGAAAGGCATGGTCAACAATATGGCGCGTGATCCACAAGGGAACGACCGTGACCAAGCGAAAGCGGTCGTCGCCGGTGAAGGGGACGTCGCCATCATGAACACATACTACATGGGTCTCATGTTGAACTCGGAAGACGCGGAAGAGAAGAAAGTGGCCGAGCAACTCGGTGTCTTCTTCCCGAACCAAGACACAACGGGGACACACGTGAACATCTCGGGGATCGCGATGACAAAAGCAGCGAAGAACTCAGAAAACGCGAAGAAACTCATGGAGTTCATGTCTGATCCGTCAGCACAAGAGCAGTTTGCGAGCGTGAACTACGAGTATCCGGTCAACGAATCGGTTGAACCGAACGAGCTCCTTCAATCATGGGGTGAGTTCAAAGAGCAGGACATCAACTTGTCTGTCCTCGGTGAAAACCAGCAAGAAGCCATCCGTATTTTCAACGAAGCGGGCTGGAAATAAGACGACTTCGGCTTGAACAGATGTTCAGGCCGAAGGTTTTTGTGTTTCATGGCACGCTGACGGTACACCGGTGGCGCGGAAACTGATATGATGGGACAGGAAGTGACTGAACGAAAGAACGGGAGTTGTACGACATGAACTGGTACGCGCTGAAACGACAACTGAATGGATGGGCCATCCTCAGCTTTATCGCGCTGGTGTTCATCGTCCTGCCAGGCGTCGTCGTCTTGGTCGAGCTGTTCGCACCGGTCAACGAGAACTGGCAACACATTCGCGAGTACTTGTTGCCGACTTATGTGCGCAATACACTGTTCATCATGCTCGCGACCGGATTGTTGACGACCGTCATCGGAACGAGCCTGGCTTGGTTCGTCACGGTGTACGACTTTCCGTTCCGTCGGTTCTTCAAATGGGCGCTCATCTTACCGCTCGCCATCCCGCCTTACATTGGGGCTTATACGTATCACGGGATTTTAAACTATACGGGCGTCATCCAGACGACGCTTCGCAACGAGTTCGGTATCACGGTCGACCAGACGTATTTCAACATCATGACGATTCAAGGGACGGTGTTCATCTTCACGCTGTTCTTGTATCCATACATCTACACGATCACGCGTGCCTTCCTGCACAATCAATCGTCCTCGATGATTGAAAACGCCCGTATCCTCGGTCGCGGCTCGTGGGATATCTTCTTCACCGTCGTCATCCCGATTTCGCGCGTCGCCATCATCGGCGGGGTCAGCCTCGTCTTGATGGAAGTGTTGAACGACTATGGCGTCGTCAAATACTTCGGGATTCAGACGTTCAGTACGGCCATCTTCAGTACGTGGTTCGGGATGAAAGATACGTCCTCAGCGCTCAAACTCGCTGGGACGCTCATGATTCTCGTCATCGCCATCTTGACGATGGAACGGCTGATCCGAGGTCGAAAACAGTTCAGCTATGCGACGACGAAAGTGAAGCCGCTCAAACCGAGACAACTGAATGGATGGCATCGATACGCCGTGTTCGGTTATGTAGCGACCATCTTCGCGGTCGCATTCTTCATTCCGTTCGTTCAACTCGTTGCTTGGACGGTATTGACGTTTGAACAAGTGTTCACGGCCGAGTTTTTCCGTCTCGTCTGGAACACGGTGAGCGTCGCCTTCATCGCGACGATGATCATTCTCGTGTTTGCGCTCATCATCGCGAACTATACGCGCCTGTTCCCGTCAAACATGACACGCGTCATCTCGAAAGTGACGACGCTCGGTTATTCAATCCCGGGAGCGGCCATCGCCATCGCCGTCATCACGTTGTTCTTGCTGCTTGATGAGTGGGTGTTGAACGTGGCGCTCGCTTTGGACTTAGGCCAGACGTTCGTGTTCAGGACGACGCTCATCATGCTCATTTTCGCCTACGTCATCCGCTTCCTCGCCATCGGCTATAACTCGATCGAGAGTGGATTTGAGAAAGTCGGGAAGTCGTTCACGGAAGCGTCACGCATGCTCGGGTGGGGGACGGTGCAGACGTTCTTCCGGGTCGATATCCCGATGATTAAAGGGGCGATCATGAGCGCGTTCATCCTCGTCTTTATCGATATTATGAAAGAATTGCCGCTGACGCTGTTTTTACAGCCATTCAATTTTTCGACGCTCGCCACACAGGCGTTCAAATATGTCAGTGACGAGAAGATACATGAGGCCGCGCTCGCCTCGATCGTCATCGTGCTCATGAGCGGACTGTTGATCTTTGTGTTCCATAAGGTGCTTGATAAGGAGGCCGACTAATGTTTGTTCAAATCAACGATTTACACTTCAGCTATAAAGGTGCGCAAGCCGAGACGATTAAAGGATTCTCGATCTCGATCACGAAAGGTGAAATCGTCTCGCTTCTCGGTGACAGCGGTTCTGGGAAGAGTACGATTTTACGCCTCATCGCAGGGCTTGAGATGCCGAATCAAGGCGTCGTCGTCGTCAACGACTGTGTCTGTTGCGACGATTGCCAGTTCATGCCGCCTGAACAGCGTGGTGTCGGGATGGTGTTCCAAGACTATGCGCTCTTCCCGCATATGACCGTTGAGAAAAACATCCGCTTTGGTCTGCATAAATTGAGCCGGAAAGAGCGGAACGAGCGCGTCGAAGAGATGCTGACGCTCGTGAACTTGTCCGAGTTCCGTCATCGCTATCCGTACGAGCTCAGTGGCGGTCAGCAACAGCGTGTCGCGCTCGCGCGTGCGCTTGCTCCGAAACCGTCGCTCCTCATCTTGGATGAGCCGTTCAGCAACTTGGACACGTCGCTCCAACATCGCATTCGGGACGATTTGCGCCGCCTCCTCAAACAGACGGGGACGACGACGATCTTCGTTACCCACGATGAAGAGGATGCGGAGGCGCTCGCCGACCGTATCGTCTATCTCGGCGAAGGCAAAATCAAGAAACAGATCATGACGGAGAACAACAAGACGTTCAACCCGCAGATTCCGTGTTTCGTGTAAAACGTAAGAACCCGCAGACATAAATCGTCTGCGGGTTCTTTTGTGATTATTTCGTCTCTTGAGAAGGACTCGACTCGTTCCCGAGTTGATCGATCGCTGTCACATAATAAGCTGCCTGCTCGTTCATGACTTCGATGCTCTTCCGGGCGTGCGACGGGATACTTTCGATATGTGTCGCTTCACCATCGACGACTTCATAGACGCGATAGCCGATGACTGCGTCGTCACGGACGGCGTGCCACGTCAATAAGTTCCCGCGGAGTTCGACGCTCGTCGGTGCGTCGAGTTCGACTTCGGTATTGATTTCGGTATCGACAAGCTCGGTATAGACGACGAAACGCTCGTCATAACCGCCGTCACCGAACGTACCGGAACACGTGATCAAGTTCAACTGTCGACTCGACGTGGCCCCGAAGATATCCTCAATCGGTGCGTTTTTCGTATCGTAACTCTCTGTTTTTGTGACACGAAACGTCAACGTGTTGCCGTTCTCGTCGATGATCGTCACGTCATCGCCGGTCTTCAGTTGATCGAGCTCATAAAAGACGGCGGGGCCGGTCTTGCTGTCGACGTGTCCCGCGATGACGGCATTTCCTTTACTACCAGGTTTGACGCCCGGTTCGAACCAACCGACTTGGTTCTCGTCTTTTGGGACGCCCATCTGTCCGTTGTCGAGTACGCCGACCTGTTCGATTGCGGTGTCGACCTTGATTTTGGGAATTTGAAGTTGGACGGGTGTCGCGGCCTTGGCACTTTCCTCTTCCTCGGCTAATCGAAGCTTCTTCACCTCTTCCTGTAGAAGTGAGAATTCAGCCGATAAATCTGGGCTCTCCTCTATTTGTTTTTCTTCTACAGGTGGTGACGACGATTCTTGGGCGCTCGTCCACGTCCAGAAGCCAAAACAAAAGAGAGAGAGCGCCAGAAACAAATGGCGCTTGTTCATGGGGCTCCCTCCTTATTGAATTATTGAACAGATTCTTTACGGTTGCGAAGCGTTACGAAGGCGAGCAAGATTCCGCCAAGTACAGCAAGGCCAGCGTAGAGCGTGTTCATTGATTGTTCTTGTGCACCACCGAGACCTGTTTCAGGCATCTCTTCAGGCATTGTTGTTTCAGCGAACTTGTCAGGCATTTGTGTCACGATCGCGTTACCGAGTGTCTCACCAACACCGAACATGAACGCGTATCCTTCACGGAATGACATCCAAGCGGCATCCGCATCACCAGCTACATACTGATCGAACGTTTGAAGCACGAGGGCCTCATGTTGTTTGATCGCTTCTTGGCCAGCTTCTTGTGGCAAGTTACCTTCTGTCGCTGCATCGAGGAATGTGCTGAAATCGACAGCGAACTGGTCGAGCTTCATGCGTGCTTCTTCAATTTTAGCTTCATCACCTTCGAGTGTAGCGGCAACGATGTCACCTTGTGCTGTGATGTGGTTCCCGTTCCATACTTTTTCGAATTGGGCCGCACCTTCATCACCGTAGACTGAACCGATGGCTGCTTTGAAGTCGAGTGTGTTCTGATCTTCAGCCCAGCTCACGTAGTCGTAATCTTCTGCTTGATCGTAGCCTTTTTGCATGCCGATTGCTGCGAGGGCGAAGTGTTCCCCAGCAAGGCTGTTCAATGTTGAACGAAGCTCGACGGCCGGTGTGTCAGCAGCAGTTTCAAATTTGTCAGGCATCTGTGTGACGATTGCGCCTGAGAGGGCTTTACTGATGTCGAACATGAGCTTGTACCCTTCACGGTACGTCATGTATGCCGACTCGTAGTCACCTGCGACATAGTTGTCGAATACTGAGAGAACTTGGTCTTCATGAAGCTCAAGTACGTCAGCTGCAGCGTCTTTTGGTAAGTTACCTTCTGTTGCTGCATCAAGGAATGTTGAGAACTCTTCGACGAATTCATCGACTTCGGCTTCCGCGTCAGCGCGAAGCTCTTTGTCTTCTGATTTAGCCGCTTCAACGAAGTCAGCTGAGTAATCGTTGTGACCAGCGAAGATGTCTTCGAACTGGGCTGCGCCCTCATCTCCATAAATTGAAGCGATGGCCGGTGTCATGTCGAGTGCGTTTTGATCGAGTGCCTTCATCGCGACTTCAGCGTCTGGTGCTCCGTCGTAAGCTTTCATCATCGATGTGACGGCTAAGACATAATGCTCAGACAGTAATTGGTCGAGCGTGGCTCGTAAGTCACCTGCTGGTGTGCTTGCTGTCGGCGCGTGATCCGCTGCCTGTGCATTCAATGGGACGAGTAAGCCGAGTGCGAGTGCCGGTGCTACAATCTTGTTCATTGTTTTCTTCTTCATGGGTAATCGCTCCTTTTTTTGAGTGGTTGTCGTTGTTTACACCCATCTAACGGAGCGGTTCAAAAAATGGATCACTCTTTTTTTATTTTTTTTCGTTTTTTTGTTGAAGTGTGCGATACACCCCTGGTGCGACGCCATATTTTCGTTTAAAGATTCGATGAAAATATGGATAGGATCGGAATCCGGACAGCTCGGCGATCCGTTCGAGAGAGTGTTGGGTGTACTGCATCTGTTCTTCGGCGAGCTGGAGTCGAATCGATTGGGCATAGGCGACAATCGTCATACCGGTCACTTCTTTGAACAAGTGGACGGTCCGCGATACACTGAGCCCGACCGCGTCGGCGACGTCCGCCACTTTGAAGTCGCTCGTGACGTTTCCTTCTATATAACGCATCATGCGTGACACGACCGGTGGCCGCACGTTTGCTTGCACTTCTTGGACGGAACGGTCGAGCATGAGAAGCAAGGCTTCAATCAGTGTTTCAATCAAGGCCGGACTTTGTTCAGTCGTCGGGCGTCGTGCCTCTTCGGTGATGTGTTGCCAGAGTGACAACAGGCGAGGGTCGATCGAGATGGACGTGATGCGGGAACGATTCGCCGCAGTCCACCACGTATCAAGTGATGAACCGTTGCAGAAGAGATGATAATCCCCGCTCGCCGGGGTGTCGACATGCAGTTCGTACTCGTCACCAGGTTTGACGAGCAACAAATCGCCAGGCCGTACCGTATACGTCTCTCCATTGACGACGATTCGTGCCGTGCCTTCAGTCTGCAAGCGAATCAAATACGTCTCCAATCGATTAGGGAAAGGAAAAGTGTAGGTCGTTGTATGATACGAATAGCCACAAAAGCCAATTTCCATCGAATCATCCTTTCTTAATAGCAAAATCGTGCATATTCTCATCATATCATGGATAGAAATCAAGGCGAGGAGCGGGTACGATGAAATCGACAGAACGTATGAGGAGGATGAAACATGAAACAATGGTGGAAAGAAGCGGTCGTCTATCAAATTTACCCGCGCAGCTTTAATGACTCGAACGGTGACGGGATTGGGGACATCCCTGGAATCACCGAGAAGATGTCGTATTTGGCGGAACTCGGCATCGATGTCATCTGGCTATCGCCGGTGTACGATTCACCGAACGACGACAACGGATACGACATCCGCGATTACCGGGCCATCATGGATGAGTTCGGAACGATGGACGATTTCGATGCGATGCTCGAAGAAGCGCATCGTCACGGCATCAAAATTATGATGGACCTCGTCGTCAACCACTCGTCGGACGAACACCAATGGTTCATGGAGTCGCGCTCCTCAAAAGACAGCCCATATCGGGACTACTACATTTGGAAAAAAGGCGAGAACGGTCAGCCACCGACGAACTGGGGTGCTTTCTTCGGAGGGAGTGCCTGGCAATACGATGAGGCAAGCGACGAATACTACTTGCATCTGTTCAGCAAAAAGCAACCAGACTTGAACTGGGAGTCAGAGACGTTGCGCCGTGAAGTATACGATTTGATGACGTACTGGCTCGACAAAGGGGTCGACGGTTTCCGAATGGATGTCATCAACATGATCTCGAAAGATCAGAGCTATCCAGACGGCGAGACGCGGGGGACAGGTTACGGAGACGGTACACCGTTCTTCTTCAACGGACCGCGCATCCATGAGTTCATGCAGGAGATGAATCGTGAGGTCCTGTCGAAATACGATACGATCACGGTCGGTGAGATGCCGGGCGTCAGCGTCGACGAGGCGAAACTGTATACGGGAACAGACCGTGACGAGTTGAACATGGTGTTCCATTTCGAGCACGTCGACGTCGGCAACGGCAGTTTCGGCAAATGGAACCCGACGGACTGGAAGTTGACGGACTTGAAGACAATCTTCTCGCGTTGGCAAGAAGGTCTTGAAGAAGATGGCTGGAACAGTCTCTACTGGAGCAACCATGACCAACCGCGAGCCATTTCACGGTTCGGGAACGACTCGGACGAGTATCGTGTCGTCTCTGGCAAGATGCTGGCGACGCTCCTGCACATGCTGAAAGGGACACCATACATCTATCAAGGTGAAGAGTTCGGGATGACGAACGTGGCGTTCGACTCGATTGATGAGTACCGTGACATCGAGACGCTCAACGCGTATCGGGATTACACGACGAATGGCTTGTTGACGCATGATGAGATTTTCCGCGGTATTCACGCACGTGGGCGCGACAACTCGCGGACACCGGTCCAGTGGTCGGCCGAACCGCAAGGCGGATTCACGTCCGGAACGCCGTGGATCGGGGTCAACCCGAACTATATGACCGTGAACGCGGAAGCGGCGCGGCGTGATCCGGACTCGCTCTTCCATTATTATCGCCAGTTGATTCAGCTCCGGAAACAAAATCCGATCGTTGTCTACGGGAAGTATGAACTGTTACTCCCAGACGATGAAGCGATATACGCCTTCACTCGAACGTTCGAAGGGGAGACGTGGCTCGTGCTCTGTAACTTCTCGGATGAGACGGTGACACGCGAACTCCCGTATGACGTGACAGAACGTGTCATCGGGAACATGGAACCGATTGAACCGTTCACGCTTCGTCCGTACGAAGCGCAAGTGTATAAAGTGTGACGAAAAAAACTCGCCTCCTTGGCGAGTTTTTTTGTGGTCACTAGTAAAGGTGGATGCTTTCGGGAATAGAGATAGTAGAGTCTGAACGAAAAGGGGGAAACGCGATGAATACGTTAATTGCTTATTCGACCCGCTACGGGACGAGTGAGAAAGTTGCCCATTTGTTGGCCGAACGGCTTCCGGGAGACGTTCACATCCAAAATGTAGTCGAGCAGCCGGATGTCGAGTGGGCGACGGTCGACCATGTGATTGTCGGCAGCTCGATCCGGATGGGCAAAATTCAAGACGAGATGACGGCTTGGCTGCACATGAACGAAACCCAACTGCTCAAACGACCGCTCGGCCTCTATTTATGTGCCGGTACGCCGACTGCGGCCGAACGGCAACGAGAACTCGAGGATGCTTATCGAGAAGTGTTGCGGGCACATGCTTATTTCGTCGAAGTCGTCGGCAACGGCTATGATTTCGAACGAATGGGCTTTCTCGACAAAGCCATCGTCCGCATGATGGCGAAACAGACGGTGAGTTCACTTAATTTAGATGAGGCGATGCTTGATGAACTCGTCGAGTCGGCTCAAGCGTCATTGCGTACGCGATCGGAAAACCCATAAGCGAATAAATCATGGGCCTCGATCGGGCTACTCGTGGAGATGAGTACATCTCCACTTTTTTGTTCGCCTTCAATCCGACGGAGCATGACGTTCGTCAGTTGCCCGCCGACTTTCAACGCGACTGGGGCCGAGTTACGGCAAATGACGTCCTCGATCGTGACGTGATCGGTCCGGTTATCTCCGCCGAACAGTTCGATGTCGGCCCGTCCCGATGCAAATCCGCTCGCCGCAATCCGTTTCAAGCGGACGTTCCGAGACTTGTATTGAACGGCGAGCGCCGGGTTTCCACGATAGTCATATTCAGGATTCCCAATCGCCGTGAACCCGTGAATGAACACGTCTTGATACGCTGATATGACGAGGCTACGCGCAGAAGACTTCTTATAAAGACTCGAACGGACCGGCTCCATCGAGACGAGGTTCGTCCCTGAAAGGAAGCGTGCCGTCTTCGACTGCGGATCATCAGCCAAGTGGTGGCTGATGTGCCGGAAGTTGAACGAGCGATTGTCGTGATACGAGAAGTGTCCGAATATGTGAACGTCGTGAGCGGCTGAAGACGTCCCGTGCGCCTTCACTTCGACGCCCCCGAAGCAACCCTCGCTCATATTGTTGACGAGCGTGACGTGGCGCGACCCATCATCAATCTCGATTCCGTTCGAGTTCGAGAAGCCATGGGCGTGGGTCCGTCCGTGTGGATGATGGCAGTAACAGTTCGTGATATAGAGGGCGTCACTATGATGGGTCGTGATGCCATCATCGCCGTAATTCGTCGCCTCGCAATGATCGAGCCACACGTAGCGGCTACCTTTTGTGGCACGTAATCCGTCTCCCAAGTAATGATAGTGGGGTGCAGTGATATCGAATGCGTGTAACCCCGCGTTTTTCGCCGTGACGTGATGGATCCAACCGAATTTGACGTGCGCGAACGTTAACGCGCTCGAGGCGGTATCGCCACTCGACGTCCGATCGACGTCACCGAGGCGCTCCAGGTTCCAATCGAGCGTCAAATGTGAGACTTCGATATGGTGGTTGCCGGCGAAGGGAGTCGCATTTCGAAGTAATCGTCGATGTTTCGGGGCCCGGTCCGAGAGCTTGATGATCGTTTCCTGCTGGCTTGCCCCTTCAAGCACACAGTTCGACGGGATACGGATCCCGCGGACGATATATACGCCGGTCGGCACGTGGACGTGGCGGTTCGACCTAAGGGCGAGCCGGAAAGCGAGGGTGCAATCCGTCTGCCCATCCCCGATGGCGCCGTAATCGGTGACGTCGACGTGCTGACGCGTCATTTGTCTCAAGTTCAAGTACTCGGCGTCGAGCCGGCGCATCCAGACCGGACGGACGATTCCATCGACCGTCTCGAGCGGCAAGGAACTTGTCACTGGGACGATGCGTTCGGTCATCGGCAAATGCGAGAGATAAGTTTTTGCTTGATCGGGATAGTGGGCCTGTCGTGTCGCCTCATGCCAATCAAGTGTTTCTTTCAATAGATCACCGAGCGCCCAGTTCGAATGCTGGGCGATGGTGGCGGCGATATTTGAGCGATCAATGTGTGCGGTCATATGGTTCATCCTCCTAGCGTTCACTACAATTGGATGTACCCGTTTTAGAAGTATTTTTAGCAAACCGAAGTATTTAGTAGACAGAAGCATTTATCCATGGTATATTCTATATGTGCTTAATTAAGAATAGCTGGAAACATAATTCACAAAACGCTTTGGATTATTTTTCGTTTAAGATAATCCTAGAGGTTTGTGATTTTTTATTGGTCAGTTTTTTCTAGTAAGGCACTACTAGAACGCACAGCGTTTATTTCAGGAGGGTTCATTATGAACACAGGTAAAGTAAAATGGTTTAACTCAGAAAAAGGTTACGGCTTCATCGAAATGGAAGGCGGAGACGACGTATTCGTACACTTCTCAGCAATCCAAGGCGACGGCTTCAAGACACTTGAAGAAGGCCAAGCAGTAACTTTCGAAATCACTGACGGAGCTCGTGGACCACAAGCTTCTAACGTTGAAAAAATCTAATCTTCCTTTCTAAGGAATTTTATAACCTGCTCGCTTCGGCGAGCAGGTTTTTTGTTGTCCGCGTGTTTAATCACTTGCCCCGGGGGAATCAATATACGAGTGACTACCACAAGGAGGTTTTTCAGAATGGATGCAATGCAAACGGCAAAACAGATTTTAGATCATAGTAACGTAGGGACAATGGCAACGGTTTATAAAGGGAAGCCGCACAGCCGTTATATGACATTTTTCCATGATGACTTGACGCTCTACACCGCAACTTCGAAAGAAACGGATAAAGTGGATGAACTGAAAAATAATCCGTATACGCATATTTTGATTGGCTATGACGGGGACGGCGTCGGGGATACGTACCTCGAGATTTTAGGCGAGACGAGTGTATCTGACGATGAATCGATGAAAGAAAAGGTATGGAACGAGAAACTCGAAGGTTGGTTCGACGGTCCGGATGATCCAAAACTCGTCATCTTAAAAATCGCGCCACAATCGATGCGCGTGATGAATAAAAAAGGACAGCCACCTCAAGAGGTGAAGTTGTAACTCAAACAAGGACGTCCCTCGCGGACGTCCTTTTCGAATTGACCAATTTCCAAAAAGTGACTGACCTGTGACACACATATGAACGAAACGTGAACTCTTGTCCTAACCTATGTGAAAAGATGAACATGGATGATATATTGTGAATGTAATCACATATAAGCCATCATTCACTCATTCTAAGGAGGAATTATCATGTTCACAAAATTTTGGCAGAACCACAACGTCGCCACCGGTATTTTGACAGTCCTTCGTCTCTGGCTCGGCTATCACTGGCTCACAGCAGGTTGGGGCAAAATCACAGGCGGATTTGGTTCAGAAGGATATCTTCAAAACGCAGCTTCTCTCGCCACGGGTGATCACCCAGCCGTTGCCGGTTGGTGGGCAGCATTCCTTGAAAACTTCGCCATTCCGAACGCGGCCTTGTTCGATGTGTTGATCCCATACGGTGAATTCCTAGTCGGTCTTGGACTCTTGGTTGGTGCCCTTACACGTAGCGCAGCCTTCTTCGGTCTTGTCATGAACATGGCGTTCTTGCTCTCAGGTACGGTCAGCACGAACCCGACGATGTTAATCGTATCAGTCCTCATTCTCGTCGCGGGCTACAATGCTGGTAAACTTGGCGTCGATGGATTGTTCCTTCGCAAGTTCGTGGAAACAAAAGTCATGCATCGTTCACCAAATCGTCAAATAGCGTAACGACTTTATGACGTTCTCCTGTGACAAACCTCACCACTTTCGGCTACGATGAACGTAGCATCGATTGAAAAGGAGAACGAATATGAACGCGACACATTTTAAATGGCTCGGATACACAGAAGGAGTGTCTTTCTTACTCTTGTTGCTCATCGCGATGCCGCTCAAGTATTTGGCGGGCATGCCGCTCGCTGTCAGTATCGTCGGCGCGGCCCATGGTTTCCTGTTCGTCGCTTACGTGGCGGCAGCCGTCTATATGGCATGGCGTTTCAACTGGGGCTTCAAAGTGTTGGTCCTCGCCGTAATGGCGTCGGTCATCCCACTCGGACCGTTCTTGTTAGAGAAACGCGTCCTTCCATCCACAGAAAAGACATCGAACTGAAAAACGTTCGATGTCTTTTTGTGTTCACGCACTTTCTGCTTTCGCTGAAACATTTGCTTTTTCGGCAGAGATGTCGTGACGGATCCGATACATCGCGAACAACGTGATGGTGAGCAGGCAGAGCATGCAAATCGTATAGAGTGAGGCGACCGGCATCCATTCGCTCAATAGGCCAAACACGATGAATCCGAACGGTGTGATGCCCATGGCGAGGGATTCGAGAACACCGATCACGCGACCGAGATAACTTGGTTCCGTGTTCGTCTGTAAATAGAGCTGGATGGGGATATTGACGCGGATGATGAAGAATCCGCTTAATAAGGCGAAACCAGCGAAGAAGACGATAGCTGGTGTGACTGAGAAGGCAAAATAGAGCGGGACGGCCGGCCCGATAAAGAGGCAACTGATAATGATTAGCGCGGTTCGGGTCGTGGCTAGCCGATGCTTGATTTGAAAGACTGGTAACGCATGGGCGAGCGAGGCGACTAAAAAGCCGACGGCGAACATGCTTTCTAAAAAACCGAACTGGAGCGGACTGACGCCGATTTCTTGTAGGGCGGCAATCGGGAATAGTACTTCTGCGGCAACGAAGAAGAAATTGAGCAATGCTGCTAAAAGGGTCAACGTCCAAAGTACGCGCTGGCGTTTCAAGTAGTGGAAGCCAGATCGGACCTCGTTCCAAGTGGACTGCTCGGTGGGGACATGGTCATACGTTTTAAAGTGGAGACGAGAAGCGAGAAAGGCGGCGATGACAAACAAGAGCGACGAACTGAACAAAAATGCCGAGACGGGCAGCAAAGTGAACAGTGCTCCGGCGAGTAGCGGCGTGCCGATGCTTGAGATGGAAATGGTGCTTTGAATGAGCGAGTTTGCGCGTTGGAGCCCGTCTTCGTCAAACAAGAGCGGAATCGAGCTCGACAACGTGACCGATAAGAAAGTCGAGACGACAGAGAGCAGACATGTGATAATCAAGAAAGCAGGGACGCCGAACGTCCAGACGAGACTCGCGATGCCAGCAGCCAAAAATAATAAGGCGTTCACTGACTCCATCGTGATAATCACGCGTTTGCGATCCAGTTTGTCGGCGAATGCCCCGGCAAACGGAGATAATAAAACGCGCGGCACTGTGCCGGCGAGCAAGACGAGCGCGAACTGGAGCCCTGAGCCAGATGTTGTCAGCACGGTCAATCCCGCGACGAACGTGAAGAGACTGGATGCGAACAACGACATGAATTTTCCGAGCAACAATACATACAAGTTTGATGAGGTAGTCGTCATATCGATTCTCCTTTACAATTAAGTTCAACCTGATTTAACTTTATAGTAAACGATGACAACCGATTTGTATACAATAAGTTCAATTAAATTTAACTTTTAAGAGGTGGCCTATGATTGGACAACGGATTAAAGCGTTACGAAAAGAAAAAAAATTGACGCAAAGTCAACTGGCCGAAGGCATCATCACAAAATCGATGCTCAGTATGATTGAAAATGGAAAGGCGGAGGCGTCGATGCGCAGTCTTCGTGAACTCGCGAAACGGTTGGACGTGTCGGTACAGTCATTGCTCGTCGATCCGCGTGAGATTGAGCTTCAAGCACTCGTTGAAGAGATTGAATATGCCGACTTGACCCTTAGCCCGTGGAGTGAAGAAGCGACCAAACAGGCGCTTTCACCGTACTTGACGACAGAAATGAACTCGATTTGGCAAGGGAAGGCATACGTCATTATGGGTGATAACTTAAAACATGTCGATAAACGCAGTGAGTTGTTAGCCTACTATGATAAGGCGATCAAGTTATTTGAGCGGCTTGATGAGAAAGATGAATTGGCGATGGCGCTTGTTGGAAAAGCCTATTATCACATCTTATGGAATCAATTTGAGGAAGCGAGTGAACAGCTTGATCGCTTGGAACTATTAGATGTTCGAAACATGTCGTCACGAACTCGGATTGAATATGCGATGTTTCTCGTCATGAAAGAACTGACGTACGAGGGAAATCTAGCAGGGGCTATTCATCATTTAGATGACGCACTTCAATATATGCATCAGACACGAACGTACTATCGAGCGGACGATATATATCGAACAATTGCGTTATGTTCGCTGTATTTGAAGGATGAACAACGTATCAATGAAGCCTTTGTGAAAGCGAGACAATACATTCAGTTCACCGATGATCACGTCGCGAAAATAAGACTCGCGTTGTCAGAGGCGCTCTATGCCATCCATTATCGTCATGTCGAGCAGCTAGGACAGCGTATCGAAGAAATGGAACGATTATTAGCTGGCGATTACCCGTTCATTGCCGCCATTGAGATGTCCAAAGGAGTATACCACGCGATGAAAGGGGAAATTGAAGATGGCAATAGAGCCTTCAAACGTTTGTGGGAAGGTATGGATGGCTGGAAGAAGCATAGCTTGATCGATCAAGCCGTTTATTTTGAAGGTGTATTAATTGGAGCTAGCTATGGATGCGGCATGGATTTGGTACCTTCAATCCAAGAGGATGTTCAAAAATTTCCAGAAGGATTTTACCGGACACATTTGACTGAGCTGTTACAAAAAATCAAGGGCTGACGCGTCAGCCCTTGAACGTTTGAATGAGTGTCCCTTTACCGTCCTCGACTTGAATCGAGGCATGGGCACCGTTGATCAGTGTCATTTGCGGCGGGACGTGTCCGCAGTCGATGTCGTAGATGACAGGAACGTCGAGCAGTTCCTGCAGTTCCGCATACACGTCTTCTGCCGTGTAGCCTTGAACGGGCTGTTGGGCCGCACTGCGCCCGAACAGAATGCCAGACGTATGATCGAACCAACCGGCCCACTTCATTTGAAGCAGGGTCCGTTTGAGTGCCGGTACATCGAGCTCGGCGTTCTCGAAATACCAAAGAATCGGTTCCCCGTTCAAATGGGTCTGTTGGAACGTGGCGACGTCGCCGTACGGTGTACCAATCGTATGCAACAGGACGTCGATACAACCGCCGAGCAGTCGTCCGGTCGCTTCCGTCCCGCCGAGTGATTTCCATTCCGTCGGCTCGGTCAAGTGATACACATGAGGGCTCGGGTTCTCATGCTGCCACTCTTTTTGGAACTGTTCCGAGGCGAGCTGGATGACCGTCTCGCCTTCTTTCGCCGATACGACGTCGAGCCAACGCGAGCTCGTCGCGTCCCATTCTTCGCCGCGCAGGTCGACAAGGTTTGTGCCGTGTGCCGAGGCGATGCCGGTCTTGAGCGTGTATACGAATAAAAATAAGCTGACGTCCGAATATCCGAGCACCCATTTCGGCGGGAGCGCATCCCAGTCGATGGTGTCTAATAGCTCGATCAATAAGACGCCGCCCCATGGCGGAATAATCAGGTCAATGGCCTCGTCATGGAACAAGCGCGTCAACTCATCGGCCCGGACTTTTGCCGGTGCCGATTTCGCTTTGTCCTGCGTCCAGACCGATGGTTCAAATTGGAGCGTGAAGCCATGGCGAGTGAATGTGGCTTCGGCCTCGTGGAGCAACTTGTGCAGTTCAGCAGGAACACCCGATGAAGGGGCCGTCACACCGAAGTGATGACCGGTTAACTGTGGATAACGAATCATGTGAGCCTCCTGTGGATAAGTGATAGATGATGTTACGGAAATGGGTTATCCACATGTGGACAATTTATTTGTTGCGCATGCGTTCGGCGTGTTGAATGCCCCAAGCGTTCATCGTCTCGAGCACCGGGATGAGCGTTTTCCCATACTCGCTCAAGCGATAGTCGACACGAGGCGGCACCTCCGGATAGACGGTCCGGATGATGAGGTCCTGCTCTTCTAAATCGCGGAGCTGGGCCGTCAAAATCTTTTGACTGATGTTCGGAAGGGAACGTTTCAATTCGCTGAACCGCAACGTGTCTTCGTTGATGAGTGCGAGTAAAATCGATGGTTTCCATTTTCCCGTGATCATCTCGAGTGCGGTATCGACCTCACAGCTTGAAATCAGTGGCATCTGCCTCACTCCTCTCTAAGTATCCTTTAGGTAACTATACCACCTTTTTGTGCCGTCTTCTGTCGATCCTACTTAGCGAGTATACTGAGGACAGAGGTGATTAACTATGAAATTAACAAACATACAACTCGGCGCTGTCACGCTGCGCGTCAATGATTTAGAAACGATGAAAACGTATTATGAGCGCGTCATCGGAATGGATGTACTCGAGACGTCAGAACATCGCGTCACGCTCGGAACGAACGAAATGGCGCTCGTCGTCTTACATGAAGTGAAGGGTGTTCGTCTGAATCCACGAGCAGCCGGCTTGTTCCATATGGCCATTTTATTGCCGGACCGTATCGAACTCGGACGGATTCTTCGTCATTTGATTGAGCAACGGATTGAAGTCGGTCAAGGTGATCATTTGGTCAGCGAGGCGTTTTATTTGAGCGACCCGGAAGGCAACGGCATCGAGCTCTACGCGGATCGTCCCCGAGAGCAGTGGGAATATGAAGCGAACGGTCATGTGAAGATGTCGACGGACCCAGTTGAATATGAATCGATGCTCGAGGCGGCGGCCGACCGTCCGTTCACGGGCCTTCCGAACGGGACGACGATGGGGCATGTCCACTTCAAAGTACGTTCCCTAGAAGCGGCAAAATTATTCTATCAAGATCGTCTCGGTTTCACGGTGACGACCGATTCGTATCCAGGCGCCTTATTTTTAGCGGCCGACGGGTATCATCACCATATCGGGACGAACGTCTGGGCCCGGCCGAGCCAGGCGATGGGACAAGAGGCTGGTCTGGAGGCGTGGACGCTTTTGGTCGACGCAGAGACGAACCGCGCGCTTGGCGGGACGACACCGGAATGGTCGCTCACCGACGATGATGGCATCAAGGTAAATATAAAAAGCGTGGACTAATTGTCCGCGCTTTTTTAGCGTGCTGAAATCTTCTTTTGACTCGAATCAAACGAGAGGCGAATGCCGCGTTTTTGATACGCTTGTTCGACACGTTTTGAATTGATACTGAGCTCAAGATGAGCGAGTTTCAAGTGTTCGAGTTCTGGCACCGTGACATCGAGACGGACGAGCTCCATGTTGCGCTCGGCCTTTTTACGTGTGCGTCTCAAGTTACGGGGCACTTCTTCTGACGTCAGTGCCGCGATCGTTTCATTGATTAATTGTCGTTTGTCGCCTTTGACGCTTAGCGCCGTATAGAGCTTATCAAGCGAACCAAAGCGTTTGATCAACTGGACCGATTGGCTTTCGTCCAATCCGGCCACAGGCGGGATCCCGTCTGAACGGTCTCCTGTCAATGCTTTGACTGCTGAGAGCTGTTTTGGCTTCAATCCTTCGTACAACGCCGCAATCTCCTCAGGACGAATCTCGAGATGTCGCTTGAGCGGGAGCGGGCGATTGTCTTTGATGTCGCAACGAGCCTGCATTTGTTGCAACTCTTGCGTTTGAAGCCAAACGGTGATGCGTGGGCTCACGAGCTGAAGCAAGTCCTTGTCTTTCGTCATGATGACGACAGGAGCGCTACAGCTAAACTTCCGAGCGATATGAGCGATCAAATCTTCTCCTTCATAGCCTTCGACTTGATATTGCGGAATCCCGCTATCTTCAAGCAATTGGCGCATGAGTTCCATTTGAGCTTTCAACTCGGGTGGTGTCTGGCGGCGACGGCGTTTATAGCCTGGATAAAGCTCGCGGCGCCATAATGTTTCACGTGAGACGTCCCACACGACGACAAAATGAGTCGGACGATGTCTACGTAGAATCGTCCGGATGAGGCCGGTCATACCGATGACGGCACTCCGATCGTTTTTAGATACCTCGCGTCCTTTTTTCGTTCGGCTCGCGGCGGCACCGTAATAGGCACTGGCCAGCATGGAGTTTCCGTCAATTAAAAATAGTTTACGTTCCATGCGTAACCTTCTTTCTGTAGTTGTTGGACCGAACATTCATGAACTGTTCGGTGATGTTGTGTCAATGAGTGACACGCACTCAAATAAGCAACATATGTGCAGTATATCACGACAAGGTCTGAAAATATAGCGACAGTTCGGACCGCCTACGAAAAGCCCTCCCCGATTTTTCGGGGAGGGCGGTCTAATTGGTCAGTCGAGTTCAGGTTGAATCTCGTCTTTATGAGCCAAAATCAAATCGACGAAAACGATACGGTGATTGTCGATTTCACGAACAATCAGCTCATGTTCGCCCGGTAAGACGAAGCGTTCTCCAGTACGTGCATTCGCTTTTTGTGATAAGACGAAGCCGCCGATCGTATCGACATCATCCTCGATTTCGATGCCGAACCGTTCTTCGATCTCTTGCGTCAAGACGAGACCGGACAGGCGATAATGCCCGGGTGTGACTTCGGTGATTTCAGCTTGCTCGTCACGGTCGAATTCATCACGAATCTCCCCAACGATTTCCTCGAGGATATCTTCAATCGTGAGAAGTCCCGCCGTACCCCCATACTCGTCGATGACGAGACACATCATCGTCCGTGCGTTCTGCATTTTCACCATCGCCTCTTGAAGCGGCGTGAACTCCGTCACGAGCGGGAGTTGATGGATGAACGATTCGAACGGGGCGTCGCTCTTGACGAGTTGAGCGGTGAATAGCTGCTTGGCGTTAATAAAGCCAAGCACATCATCGCGGTCACCGTCACGGGTGACCGGGTAGCGCGTATATTGGTGCTCTTGGACGGTAGCGATAATCGTCTCAATCGAGTCTTCTTCGTCGATGGTCACCATGTTCATCCGTGGGACCATCGCGTCTTTGGCGACACGTTCGTCGAAAGAGAAGATATTTTGAACGTAGGCGAGCTCATTCTCGTTAATTTCTCCACTGCGGAAACTCTCGGTCATGATGATTTTGAGTTCTTCTTCCGAGTGCGCCGTCTCCTGTGCTGTCGTCTGTACGCCGAACAAGCGAAGTGTCAGCCGGGCTGTGCCGTTTAGCACGTGGATGAACGGATACAATAATTTCGTGAAGAAATAAAGCGGTCGGGCGACGAGCAGTGTCAAGCGCTCGGCTTCGTGCACGGCCAGTGTTTTCGGGACCAGTTCCCCGATGACGACGTGCAAGAAGGCAATCAGTAAGAAGGCAATCAAAAAGGATAGGACGGTAGCGAGCGATGTCGATACGTTCAAGCGGTCGACAAGCGGTTGAATCATCCCTTCGATTTGATCCGCACCGATCCAACCGAGACCGAGTGCGGCGAGCGTGATACCGAATTGTGAAGCCGATAGCGAGTCATCAAGGTTTTCAATCACCTTTTTGGCGACAGAGGCCCGTTTGTTTCCCTCGAGCACGAGTTGGTCAAGACGGGCGCCGCGCACTTTAACAATCGAGAATTCAGCCGCCACAAAAAAGGCGGTCATGAAAATGAGCAGGGCGACGATCAATAAGCTGAATAACATGGGACTGTCCAAAAATTCCCCCAAAAATCGGGGAGTCACCTCCATTAGAGTAAGTTGTATGTCGTTCAGGAGAATCCCTGAAAACGAATAGTTTGTTTCAGTATAGTAGATTTGCCACAAATATTCAAAAAACAGCCTAAAAGGTTTCACGAAGAGGGGAATGAGGGAACTACAAATCGAGAAGAGATGAAGGAGGAATTGATATGGCTAACTATCCAGAACTGAAAGGCAAAGTCGCAGTCATCACCGGCAGTTCGAAAGGACTCGGTCGAGCGATTGCAGAGCGTTACGCAAAAGAAGGGGTCCATGTCGTCCTGAACTATCGCAGCAGTGAAGACGAGATGAAGAAAGTGATTCAAGGAATTGAAGAGGCCGGCGGAAAGGCAGTCGCGGTGAAAGGTGACGTCGCGGAAGAAGGACTCGCCGAGAAGATGATTGAAACGGCCGTGTCCGAGTTCGGGAAGATGGACATCTTCGTCAATAATGCAGGGGTGCAGGTCGAAGCAAAAACGCATGAGATGGAACTCGACAACTGGAAGAAAATCATCGACACGAACTTGACTGGAACGTTCCTTGGTGTGCGGGCCGCTCTCAAATATTTTGTGGAGCACAAAATCCAAGGGAACATCATCAACATGTCGTCGGTGCATGAAGTGATTCCGCGTCCTGGTTATACCCATTACGCAGCGAGTAAGGGTGGCGTCAAGATGTTCACGAAATCGGTCGCGCTCGAGTACGCACCGAACAAGATCCGTGTCAACGGCATCGCGCCGGGGGCGATCGACACACCGATCAACGAAGAGACAATGCAAGACCCAGAAGAGAAAAAAGGGCTTGAGGCACTCATCCCGACGCATGAGATCGGGCGTCCTGAACAGATTGCGGCCGTGGCGGCCTGGCTTGCTTCTGACGAGTCGTCGTACGTCACAGGCGCGACGATTTTCGCGGATGGCGGTCTATCGCTGTACCCGGCTTTCGGACCTGAAAATAAAGTACAATGACGAAAGGGAGGACTCGCTTTACGCGAGTCCTCCCTTGTTCGTTAGCTGCTCATCTGGTCTTCTATACTATACTTTGGCAAGATAATCGTGAACGTCGAGCCATGGCCGACGCTCGAATCGACTCGAATCGAGCCGCCGTGCCCTTCAGCAATCTCTTTACAGATGGCGAGGCCGAGGCCCGTGCCGCCGATTTTACGACTGGCCGAATTGTCGACGCGATAAAACTTGTCGAACAGTTTCGGCAATGCCGCCATCGGAATCCCGATGCCTGTGTCTTGAATGGAAATCTCGATGACGTCTGATTTATCATTTGCAACGCAGACGGCCACTTTCCCGCCATCCGGTGAGTACTTGATCGCATTGTGGAGCAAGTTCGTGAACAGCTGACTGAGCCGATCCCGGTCACCATATACATAGAGATTTGTGTCACATTCGAGGGCGAGCTGATGATGTTCGCTCGCGCCTTGGTGGACGGCAATCGTCTCTTTCAAGATGTCATGCAGGCTCTCCGGTTGGCTATGGTACGTCTGTTTGCCGGACTCCATCCGTTGCACGTCCAATAAGTTTGAAATCAAGTCCTCGAGACGCAATGTCTCTTGGTGGATCATTCCTAAGTATTGGTCGGTGCGTTCGGCAGGCATCGTTCGATAACGCAACAGCTCGGTGAAGCCGATGATGCTCGTGAGCGGTGTACGCAATTCGTGCGACACGGTCGAGACGAGCTCTGTCTTCAACCGATCGACCTCGGTCTCTTGTGTCACGTCCCGGAAGACGAGCATCGTACCGTGCCGGGTACCACGCAAGTGAATCTTTTCCGCGTACATCTGGATGAAACGGGCTTCTTGATTCATCGAGAACGTCACGCTCTCTTCCATGCTCTCGCCATCAAACGCGCGACGCATAAATGAGAAGAACGAATCTTTTTGATCGACTTGAAGACCGAGTTCTTCTAGATCGGCGTCCAAGCGATACAAGTCCATCTCGTTTCGTTTCGTGGCGGCTTGATTGAACATGATGAAGAGGGCCTGGTTAGCGAATTTTTCATGCGTCGTATGCTCCACATAAATGACCGCATCACGAATCGAGTGAAGGAGCCGCGCCGTCTTCTCGCGTTCTTCCTCGACTTGATTGCGTTGCGTCGCGAGCGAAGAGGCCATTTGACGGAAGGAGTTCGTCAATTGTCCAACCTCATTTCGTGACGACACAGCCGCCGGGATCGGGATGATCCGTTCGTCCGCCAAACGTTCACTGTTGATGATCAACTCATGAAGTTGACCGGTCAGTCGTTGGACGTAAGGACGGGCGGCGATGAAGAGGACGAGCAAGACCGCTAAGAGAGAGAGGAGCCATAACACTTGGGCCCACTTCGTATGTGTGGCCAGTTGTTCCCGTAGCAGATTCTCTTCTTCATTCAATGAGTTGCGATACTCCGTGAATACGGTCTCCATATCGACGATGCTCGCGCTCATGTCAGCGGCACTTTTCGAATTGATCTTGAATTTGCGATCGGCAGGTGGTTCCGCTTGTGGATTCACTTTACCGAGCGTCGGCATTTTCAAGAACGGTTCAGTGACCGTCCCTTCGCGTTTGGCGATGACATATCGCTCTAGGCTCGGCATGACGCGTTGTTGATAGGCCGAGAATAGCGTCCGCGCGTCGCTGGCATACGTCTTCTCTTTTTCCGTGACCGCGTTCGTCTCGAACCATGCGGTCTGAATCTCAATCAAGTCTTGTTTTTCTTTCACGCGAGCGAGCATCGCCTCGTCGCCGAGGATGACATAGCCACGCATTTCATATTGCATCGACTGCCACGTTTCGAATAGTTCGGTCGCGTTCGTGCGACGTTCACTAATGTTCTCGAGCGATGATGTCGTCTGTTCGATTCGGTTTTCCGTATACATGTACACGGCGAGTGAGGTCAGGAGGATCAGTCCGATGAATAAATAGAAGACGAATAAAAACTGTCTTCCGATCCGCTGGTCAATCCATGCTTTCATAAAGACCGGTCCTTCCCGGAACTGCGTACATTCCTGATGTGACAAATATCCTGCGAGTGTCGTTCTTTCATTGTACAGATTTAAACCAGTTGTTTCCACCAATCAAGAAATAAGCGGAAATCTAACTATTGTCTATTGAATAATAGTGAACGATAAGCTATTGTTTAATATATAGTAGAGGAGGCGAGGGAATGAATCCTCAATTTAAGAAAGGCGTGCTCAACTTGTGCGTGCTCGCACTTGTCGAGACGCATGATCGTTACGGTTATGAGCTCGTGCAAGCCATTTCGGCAAAAGTCGCCATCTCAGAAGGTGCCGTCTACCCGCTCCTAAGGCGGCTCACGTCAGACGGGTACTTCACGACGTATTTAAAAGAATCGGCAGAAGGACCACCGCGAAAGT
Organism: Exiguobacterium sp. s16; assembly: GCF_018618115.1. Classification (NCBI taxonomy): domain Bacteria; kingdom Bacillati; phylum Bacillota; class Bacilli; order Caryophanales; genus Exiguobacterium; species Exiguobacterium sp. s16. The sequence goes on from NZ_JACSLM010000009.1 coordinate 36,109, forward strand.
ACTACGCCATCACGGAGCAGGGGAAAGCTCATTTGGCGGAACTACGCGCGGAATGGGAGACGTTCACGACCGGCGTCAACGAATTGATCGAAGGGGGAACGGACAAATGACAGAAGAACAGTATTTATTGGAACTCGAACGTTTGTTGATGGGGATGAGCGTCATCGATCGGGTTGATATTTTACGGGATGTGTCGGAGTACTTTGCGAGCGGACGACTCGACGGGAAAAGTGATGCGGCAATGGTCGAGGAGCTCGGGACGCCAAGCGCACTCGCGAGCGAGTTGCTCGGCACGGTCGAGCCACTCACTGCAGAGCGAAAGGAACCGGCTATTGTGAAAAGTCCGAACGTTGCGTTCCGCAACGTCTCGATCAATGTCCTGCAAGCACACGTCAAAGTCGTCCCGTCTGATGACGGCTTTGCCTACGCGACGCTCGAGACGGAACGGGACCACGGGGTGACGATGGATATCGTTGGAGACACGCTCGAAATCCGAATTGAGTCAGAACGTCGTTTCGGTCTGTCGAACCTATTCTCCTGGATCGTCACGAAAGCACCGGTGTTACACGTCGAGCTGCCGCGCCATGCGTATGAGAAGGTCATGATCAAAAACCGTCTCGGCTCGTGCGATATGAGCAATGTTGACGCCACGTCGGTCGACGTCGAGAGTGAGAATGGGAGCATCACGGCCCACACAGTTCGCGCCGAGCGTGCCTCATTCCGCTCCTCGAACGGAAAAGTCAGTTTGACGTCGATAACAGGACAGATCCTTGACGCGCAATCATCGAACGGGAGTGTGGAAGTGGGCGCCTCGAACGTGGACCGCCTCGAAATCCAATCGTCGAACGGTCGCCTCGATATTAACGACGTGACAGGAGCGATTGAGGGGAAAACCTCGAACGGCCGCATCGACTGTGTGATTGATGTGATCGAGCATCCAATCCGTCTGAAGACGAACAATGGCCGCATCGATATGCGTCTGAAGCAAGATCCGCGTGATGCCGTCATTCGGGCCAAGACGAGAAACGGCAAAGTTGAGCTGTTCGGGGATCGGGCGAACGAGCGGACGTTCGGGGACGGAGCGGTTGAAGTCAAACTGACGAGCTCAAACGGGAGTATCACGGTCGAATAAACTGAACACAAAAAAACTCGCTACGTGAATGGCTTCATCACGCGGCGAGTCTTTTTCCTTTATAAGTCATGGACGAGCAAGTAGGCGACACGGACAGGTCCGTGGACGCCGACAATCAAATTCATCTCGATATCGGCCGAGTTCGATGGGCCGGAGATGAAGTTGACACCGTTCGGCGAGGCGAGGTCACCGGTCCGGTCAAGTTCGGCTAATTTTTTGGCTGCCTGTGTCATCCGCGGCACGAGCACCGATTTCGGGATGATGGCAATATGGTCGCGCGGCAATAAGCTGATTGTGCGTGACTTCCCTGGAGCCGCGTACTGGACGATCGTCGCACTCTCGGCGAGGGCCTGGTCGGCAATCGTGATACCGATATCGGCCTTCACGGCGAGGGCACGGCTGTCTTCTGGCCGCTCCGCATCCCACCAGTCGAACGATTCGCTCGTCTGGGGCGCCCATGCCTGGATTCGGTCGTCACGTTCGGCGATGATGCTCTGCCCGTCATACCGTTCAATCAAGAGACGGAGTGTATCATCGAGGTTAGCCGACTCGCATTCGACGACGTCAGTATGGATGCGTGTCGCGACCATCCGGAACGTCTCGAGCAGTTCCTCGTCAGAGGCGTCTTTCAGCACCTCGTCTTGCGGGCGGTGTTTATACACGCGTTTCGGCGGCGTCAAGTCGACGTCACGTCCGAGTTGTCCGGCGATTCGTTTTAGAAAATCTTCGCGATTGGTGATCGTTCCTGGATTCATTCTACATTCCCCCGTTTCTTGAACCAATCCCGTACCGTCTGCTTGGCGGGTTGCGGCAAGTCTTTCGAATCTGTCCAGGCCGGCAAGCCTTTCTCAATTTGTCCCGCTTTCGTGAATGGGGACGATGCGAACGGTGCGATGTGTTCGGCCGCTTCGAACAAGAACGGGCTCGAAGACGTGACCGCGAAGCCTTTCATGGCGATGCGCTCGACGAACGGTGACTGTTTTTTCTCTTCGACGATGACACGGCGATGTTCGATCAATAGCTCGTGGAGCGGAATCTTGACCGGGCAGGCTTCCGTACAGGCACCGCATAGACTCGAGGCATACGGCAACTCTTTATAATTCTCGTAGCCGTCGAGGAGCGGAGCGAGCACGGCGCCGATCGGACCTGGATAAATCGAGCCGTAGGCATGACCACCGATGTGGCGGTACACGGGACAGACGTTGATACAGGCCGCACAACGGATGCATTGGAGCACAGATTGGAACTGTGTGCCGAGGATGCCGGAACGTTTGTTGTCGACGATGACGAGATGGAACTCCTCTGGTCCATCGACTTCGCCGTGATCGCGCGTGCCAGCGAACGTCGTGATGTACGAGGTGAGTCGTTGACCGACGGCGCTCCGACACAACATGTTGACGAGTACTTCGAACTCCTCGTACGACGGGACGATTCGTTCCATCCCCATGACGGAAATGACAGTGTTCGGAAGCGACGTCACCATGCGGCCGTTCCCTTCGTTCGTGACGAGCCCGACGGCACCGCTCTCGGCGATGGCGAAGTTACAACCGGTGATGCCGACCTCCGCTTTCAAAAAGTCTTTTCGTAACTCACGGCGTGCATAGCGCCCGAGCTCAGTCGGGTCGTTCGTCCCTTCGTAGCCGTGGGCCGTGAACGTCTCATGGACAGCGTTCCGGTCTTTATGAAGGGCCGGGGCAACGATATGCGACGGCGGATCATTATCGAGTTGAAGGATCCATTCCCCGAGGTCGGACTCGACGACCGTGCATCCTTCCTCATGGAGCGCCTCGTTCAGCCCGATTTCTTCTGTCACCATCGACTTCGATTTGACGACATGTTTGGCGTTTTTGGCGCGTACAACTTCCCGGATATAACGGTTCGCTTCTTCCGGCGTCTCAGCGAAGAAGACGTTGCCGCCTCGTTTCGAGATGTTCTCGCTCAATTGATATAAGTAATAGTCGAGATGTTCGAGCACGTGTTGGCGAATCTCTTCCGAATGGTCCCGGAACGCTTCCCAATCCCCGAGTTCACCTGCCGCGTTTAAACGACCGTCACGCAGACGGTTTTGCGCCGAACTGACAGCCTGACGCATGAACGGATTGTCGATTCCATCTTTGCGTCGGTCCTGAAACTTCTCATCTAACCGAATCCCCATACTCATGCTTGTTTCACCCCTTCGTTCAACACTTCCGCGATATGCATCACTTTGATCGGATGGCCTTGTTTATGCAAACGTCCCCCGATGTTCATCAGACATGAAGCGTCAGCCCCAATCAACACTTCGGCTCCCGAGTTCAAGATCGACTCGACTTTCTCATCGACCATCTGCACCGAGACGTCTGGCATTTTGACGGAGAACGTCCCCCCGAAGCCACAACAGTTGTGGACATTGTCGAGCGGGAGCATCGTCAATCCGTCGACATTTTTAAGTAGCTGGCCCGGTGCCGCCTCGATGCCGAGGAGGCGCGTCATATGACAAGACGCATGATACGTTGCCTTGGCTGGGAATTTGGCCCCGACGTCCGTCACTTCAAGCACGTCAACGATGAACTGCGTCAACTCGAACGTCTTCGCCGCATGAGCCTCAGCCCGCGCCTTCCAAGCGGGATCGTCTTTAAATAAATGTGGATAGTCGCGCATCATCATGACACAAGATCCAGACGGACCGACGATATACTCAGCATCCGCCTTCTCGAACGTCTCAATCATATGTTTCGCAATCTTTTTCGTCTCTTCATGGTAGCCACTGTTGTAAGCGGGCTGCCCGCAACACGTTTGTTCAAATGGGAAACTGACGTCACAACCTAGATGTTCTAATAGTTCGACCGTCGCTTGTCCTACCGATGGGAACAACGTATCGGAGAGACAAGTGACGAACAGCGCCACGTTAGGCATGTCCATTCCTTCTTTCCTGTTCTTAGTCAAAATCGAAAACGGTTTCACAGTTATTATTCCATAACAAACGAGGCCAAAACAGAAAAATGGAACGATTCTCACAAAAAATTGTCAAATCCTGTCTAATTGAGAACTAAATGATAATGAATCAATATTCAGAAGATGACTGCTATAAAACAGCATTACCCTGCCCGATAACAGAAAAACCCTCGTCGGTCGACGAGGGCTCGAATCTAACTTATAAGAAAAACATTTCCAGGATGAATAGCGCGCCGAACAAGTAGATGAGCGGGTGGACCGTTTCTTTGTTCATCGCTTTAAAGATCGGATAGAGGATGAAACCGAAGGCGATCCCGCGTTCGATACTGCCTGAGAGCGGCATGATGAGAATCGTCATGAACGCCGGGAAGTATTCGCTGAAGTCTGTCCAGTCGATGTAACGGACGTTCGTCAACATGAGCGCACCGACGATGATGAGGGCCGGTGCCGTGATGGCGGCAACGCCAGAGATGGCACCGATGAGCGGGCTGAAGAACAATGTCAGTCCGAACAAACCGGCCACGACCGCGGTCGTAAGACCGGTCCGTCCGCCTTGGGCGACACCAGCGGCCGACTCGATATAAGCCGTCGACGGGCTCGTCCCGACGAGCGAGCCGCCCATCGTCGCGAGTGAATCGGCGAACAAGGCGCGGTGCCCGTTTTCGATCGTCCCATCTTCTTTCAACAGGTTGGCCTGTTTTCCGACTCCGACGAGTGTTCCGGTCGTATCGAACAACGTGACGAGGAAGAACGACAAGACGGCACCGAACAAACCGTATTGGATGACGTCCGAGAACGCCGTGAGCGGATTGACCATCAGTCCTTCCGGCAATGTCGGCATCGCCGTCACGCCTTCAATCTTCAAGAGACCCATGAAGGTGGCCGCGATGCCTGTGAGCACCATCCCGATGAGGAGTGAGCCCGGCACGTTCCGTGAGAACAAGAGGGCCGAGACGATCAAACCGCCGAGGACGAGCAAGACACTCGGTGATGACAAGTCCCCGAGACGGATGAGGTTCGCCTCATCCGCAACGATGAGACCTGACAACTTCAATCCGAGCGAGGCGATGAACAACCCGATACCGGTCGTGATGGCATGCTTGAGTGACGCCGGGATGGCTTGAATCAGTTTCGTCCGAATCGGTGACAGCGACAAAATCAAGAAGAAGACCGATGAGACGAAGACGACGCCGAGCGCAGCGGACGGCGTGATCTGTTGCTGGGCGACGAGCGTATACGCGAAGAACGCATTCAGTCCCATCCCTGGTGCGACGGCAATCGGAAGGTTGGCGTAGAAAGCCATCAATCCGGTACCGATCAAGATGGCGATGATGGTCGCCGTGAACGCTTGGGCGAACGGGATGCCGGCATCTGACAGAATCGCTGGGTTGACGACAGAGATGTAAGCCATCGTCACGAACGTTGTGATGCCTGCCATCACTTCTTGTTTAACGTTCGTTCCATGTTGTTTTAATTGAAATAAGTTCATGAGTAGGACTCCCTATAATTAGTAATTTCCGAACAATAATGTCCGACAATCGTCGAACTAACGTTATCAACTTGATGACTATACAAAATGAGCTGGCTGTCGTCAATGATTTTGAGTGAAAAAACTTTAAATATCCTCATGTAAGCGCTGAATGTTCGGAAATAGGCGAAATAAAAATAGTACTTGCTCTGAAACGCGTTTCAGACTGTACGGTTAAGTCAAAGGAGGGAAAGCTCATGAATCCGACAACGTGGAAAACATGGTGTAGTGGAATCGTCTACGAACTCGTCATCAATCAGTTGTATACGCCGCTCGGAAGAATGTTGTGCGCCCGTTTTCAAGACGAGTTTCTTCATCTACCTGTCGAAGAACGGTTCCGCCTCGTGCAAGCCATCCGAAAGCAAGTGATTGCGAAAGGTGACAGTCAGGAGTCAGACTGGGTACACTATATGCAAAGACTGACAGATTGAGGTGAAGCGGAATGGCGAACATCCGAGATATCGCGAAATATGCGGACGTCTCCGTGACGACGGTGTCGCGCGTGCTCAATGAGCACCCGTATGTGTCGAAAGAGAAGCGGGAGCGGGTGCGACGGGCGATGGCCGAGCTTGGCTATTTACGGAATCAGCAGGCGCTGACGTTATCGACCGGTCGCACGCAGCGTTTCGTCGTCGTGTTGCCGTATTTGGATCATCCGTATTATGGACTGTTCGTCAACGGGCTCGCGAAAGCTGCCCTCCAAAGAGATTATCGACTCGTCATGTGGCAGACAGAGTATCAACTCGACCAAGAACGGCAAGCGCTTGATCTATTGAAGCACCGTGAAGTCGATGGGGCGATCCTGTTATCCCATACGATGTCATTCGATGAGATGGAAACGTATCGACAATTTGGTCCAATCTCGGTCGCGACCGTCGGGGCGCCGCAGACGATTTCTTCGGTCCACGTCGATCATTACACCGCGTTCGTCGCCGGTTTGCGCGTGTTGGCGCAAGCGGGATATGCCGAAATCGGCATCGTGTTGTCAAGACAAGACAGTCCAAGCTCGATCGCGCGTCAGCAGGCGTACTTCGATGAAGTCGAACTTGCGCGTGAGCGATGGGTTTGGACCGGTTACTTGACGAGCGAGGACGGGATCGGACTGGCCGATGCGTTTCTGCGTCAAAAAGAGCGTCCTCGAGCGCTCTTTTTCTCGTCGGATTATGTGGCGCTCGGTTTTTTAGGAGAATTACGCCGTCGTGGTGTCAGCATCCCGGATGAAGTCGCCATCCTGGGCTTCGATGGTCATCCGATTGGTCAGGCGTTCGGCCTGTCGACGATGCACTCGCCAAATGAAGCCATCGGACGGGCGTTGTTCGATGTGACGTTCGAGGAGATGAATGGCGGAGCTTCGGTCGCAAACAGTTTAACGGTCACATATTTGCCGGGGACGACGCTCTAAGCAACTTCCTCGCTCGGTTTTTCTGAAACGATTAGAATGGAGACAGAAGTCGAGAGGAGGATGACGAATGAAGATTAACGTGACAGAAGAAGCACTCCAATTTTTTAAAGATGAGATGGAAGTCGAGGCAGGCCAGACGGTGCGCCTTTTCGCCAAATATGGGGGTTCGACCGATTTGACGCACGGCTTCTCAGTGGGAGTCATCACAGAAGACATCGACAACGCTGTAGTCGAAACGGAAGCGGATGGGATTCGCTTCGTCGTGGCTGAACAGGATGAGTGGTTGTTCCAAGGACAAGACGTCAACGTCGAGATTCGAGGCGACGAGGTCGTGTTCGTTCAAGCGTGACATCACAGTTTGTTAACAGAAATGCGACATCCGTTTGAAGCCATCCAGCTCGGGGAACAGTCTACGACATGACAAAACCGAAAGGATGAGACAGATGTCAGAACAAGATAAAAAGCGTGAACAAGAAGAACAAGAGAAGTTGAAACGAGACCAACCGGATATTTCGCACGAAGAAGATTCAAAAGGGGATCATTCGGACCTTGAAGAGACGGACGAAGACGAACAAGCGTAAAGAGCCCCTGGTGGCTCTTTTTGTTTGGGAATTGAAAGAATGAGGATAGACGGTATAATGGATAAGGGAAAACTATCATAGTGAGGAGAATGCATCATGAGTACAGTACTAGTTTTCGGACATAAAAATCCAGACACGGATACGATTTGCTCGGCGCTCGCTTACGCGGAGCTGAAGAAAAAGTTAGGCATGGACGCTGAGGCGGTCCGTCTCGGTGAAGTGAACGGGGAGACGCAATATGCGCTCGACCACTTCCGCGTCAAGGCACCACGCCTCGTAGAACGCGTGTCAGACGAAGCGAACTCGGTCATCCTGGTCGACCATAATGAGTTCCAGCAAAGCGCGGAAGACATCGCAGACGTGCGCATTCTTGAAGTCGTCGACCATCACCGCATCGCCAACTTCCAAACAGCGGATGCCCTCTACTATCGTGCGGAGCCGGTCGGTTGTACGGCGACGATTTTGCTCAAACTCTATAAAGAGCACGGTGTCGAAATCGCGCCTGACATGGCAGGATTGATGCTATCGGCGATCATCTCGGACTCGCTCTTGTTCAAGTCACCGACTTGCACGGACGAGGACATCAAAGCGGCAAAAGAACTCGCAGCTATCTCAGGTACAGACATCGAGACATACGGTCTTGAGATGTTGAAAGCTGGAGCTGACCTTAGCCAAAAGACGATCCCAGAACTCATCTCGCTCGACGCGAAAGAGTTTGCGATGGGTGACTACCGCATTGAGATCGCTCAAGTGAACACGGTCGACGCGAACGATGTGCTGAGCCGTAAAGCTGAAGTCGAAGCGGCAATGGCCGTGAAGATGTTAGACAAAGAACTCGATTTATTCGTCTTCGCCATCACGAACATTTTGACGAACGATTCGGAGGCACTCGTTGTCGGTAAGAAGACGGATCTATTCGAGCAGGCGTTCAACGTCAAATTGGTCGATGGTCTTGCGACACTCCCTGGTGTCGTCTCACGTAAAAAACAAATCGTGCCTGTGTTGACAGCAGCAGCCACTAACTAAGAAACGAGAAAGGCCCGAAGCAGACGCTTCGAGCCTTTTTTTGCGGTTAAGATGATTGTTTTTGTCGTCCATACGTACCAATACGCCATAATTTCTCGAATGGGCCGTATCGATGCGATTTGAGCCACCACATCGAGAAGAACGCTTGGGCAATCAAAATCGCGATACTTAAGAACAATCCTTCCGTCAACGACAGACGACCGTAGTAGCCGAGGGCGATGACCGGCAGGACGACGACGAGCGTGTGCGTCAAATAGTTCGTCAGCGCCATACGGCCGAGCGCCTGAAGCGGACGGAATGCGCGCCCGTTACGGACGGCAATCGTAAAGAGACAGACGTACGTCGTCGCGAGCAGTTTCCCAGAGACGATGACGGCCGCAGAATTCGTCGCGGTATAGGCTGCACCGCCACCGTAATGATGCCAAACAATGACTGCGAAGAACGGTAGGGCCGCTACCGTACAGATGATGGCCGTCCGGGTCAAGCCTCGGATACTCCACGTGAGGAGTTTCCGTTCGCGTCCAATATACAGACCGAACAAGAACAGGCTTAGAATTTCAATCCCGACGAAAAATGAGTTTTGGAACATGTCAAAAATCTCATTGTCCAAGCGGTAGTCGAACCACGGACCGAATCCGGAATTAAAGACGGCCGGGAACGGTCCGCCAATAGACATAAATCCTAAAGCCCATTCTAAATAGATGGACGAGACATAGAATAGTAAAAAACTCCCGATTAATAAGCTCCATGCCCATGTCAAAATCGCCCGATTACTCAATCCATAAAACAGTGGGAGCAACAAGCCCCACATCGCATACGTATGTAAGATGTCACCCGACCAAATGGCCAGGTGAGCGAGTCCGAATAGGAACAAGATGGCGATACGGCGGATATAACGGCTGACCGAGTCCCCGCGCGCATACGAACGCTCGAGGAAAATCGAGAAGCCGATCCCGAACAAGAGCGAGAAGATGGTATAAAACTTCGTCTGGACGAACAAATCGAATAGCGTCCGGACGAGTAAATCGCTCCCCGCATAATCGGTGCGACCGAAAATCCAGTCGCTCCCGAGCATCGTGGGGATATTGACGAGGAAGATGCCGCACAGGGCAAAACCTCGAATGATGTCATACAGAACGATGCGTTCATTAACTTGAATCGGGCCAGCCATACGCCACTTCCTCTACACGGATTAGAATACTTTCGTCGTCCACGATTCGCAGTTCCAGACGTCGGTGACGATGTCTTGATAGAACTCCGGTTCGTGACTGATGAGTAGGATACTGCCTTTATATTCTTTCAACGCGCGCTTCAACTCTTCCTTCGCGTCGACGTCCAAGTGGTTCGTCGGCTCATCGAGGAGGAGCAAGTTCGATTCGTTGTTTTGGAGCTTACAGAGACGAACCTTCGCCTTCTCTCCACCACTGAGGACCGAGATTTTACTCTCGATATGCTTCGTCATGAGACCACATTTCGCGAGCATGGCGCGGACTTGTTGCTGGTTGAGTGATGGGAACTCGCTCCAAATCTCTTCGATACACGTGTTGTTGCTGACGGCCGCTTCTTGTTCGAAGTACCCGATCTCCAAGAACTCACCGCGTTCGACGGTTCCTTCAAGCGGGTTGATCATGCCAAGAAGGCTCTTCAACAGCGTCGTCTTCCCGATCCCGTTCGCACCGACGAGGGCAATCTTCTGACCGCGCTCCATTTGGAGGTCGAGCGGGCGTGAGAGCGGCTCGTCATAACCGATGACGAGGTTTTTGGCGTCAAAGATGAGACGGCCTGACGTACGTGCCTGCAAGAACCGGAACTCTGGTTTCGGACGTTCCGCACTCAGTTCGATGACATCCATCTTATCGAGCTTCTTCTGGCGTGACATCGCCATGTTCCGTGTCGAGACGCGTGCCTTGTTACGGGCGACGAAGTCTTTCAAGTCGGCGATTTCAGCCTGCTGGCGTTTATAAGCCGATTCAAGCTGCGATCGTTTCATCTCGTACACTTCCATGAACTTGTCGTAGTCCCCGACATAGCGTGACAAGTCTTGGTTCTCCATATGGTAGACCAAGTTGATGACGCTGTTTAAGAACGGGATATCGTGCGAAATCAAGATGAAGGCGTTGTCGTAGTTTTGGAGATAACGCTTCAACCATTCGATGTGGGCCTCGTCCAAATAGTTGGTCGGCTCATCGAGGAGGAGGATGTCCGGCTTCTCGAGAAGCAATTTCGCGAGCAATACTTTCGTCCGCTGACCACCTGAGAGGTCCGTGACGTCACGGTCGAGTCCGACATCTAAAATACCGAGACCGCGAGCGACTTCTTCGACTTTCGCGTCGATGATATAAAAGTCGTTCGAATCGAGCATTTCCTGCAGTTCGCCGACTTCGGCGAGCATGTCGTCCATCTGTTCAGGCGTCGCATCGCCCATTTCCATGTAGAGCTCACCGATTCGTGTTTCGGTGTCAATCAAGTATTGGAATGCGCTCTTCAACACGTCCCGAATCGTCATCCCACGCTCGAGGACAGCGTGCTGGTCGAGGTAACCGACACGGACGTTTTTCGCCCATTCGATTTTGCCTTCGTCCGGTTGGAGTTTGCGCGTAATGATGTTCATGAACGTTGATTTTCCTTCACCGTTCGCTCCGATGAGGCCGATGTGTTCGCCTTTCAATAGACGGAAAGACACGTCGTTCAAAATGGCGCGGTCACCGAAACCGTGGCTCAAGTTTTGTACTGTTAATATACTCATATTTCTTATTCGTTCCCTTCAAAGTTGACTATCCGATATTGTAGCATGGATTCAAAAAAATTAGTACGCCAGCCCGACTGATTGGCGGACGAAGTGTTGTTCTTCAACGGCGTTCAGCATGAACTGGGCGACATCGGCCCGTGAAATCTGTTTTCCGTTGTCTGGAATGCTGTCGACGGACGTTCGATACACCGAGGTCCGGGGACCGTCCGTCAGTTGCATCGGCCGTACGATCGTGTAATCGAACGACGAGTTGCGCCACAAATCGACCGCGGCCCGGTGATCACGGAGCGGCTTCCGAAGCATGAACGTCACGACCGTACCAGCAAGGCCCGGAATCTCTTTATCGATTCCAGCCGAGGCGAGGTAGACGACCCGAGTGACGTCATTTGCTTTCAGCGCCGGGACGAGTGCGTCGGTGACGTGGGCCAAGAAGTCCGAATCGCTCAAGTCGGTCCCGAGACAGCTGATGACGGCGTCATGACCAGCGAGGGCGTCTGTCAAAGCGGCGCTGTCTGTGACGTCGCCTTCGATGATTTCAAGTTGCGGGGTCGGAATCAATTTTTTCTGTTCCCGCACGAAGGCGGTCACATGGTGGCCATGCTCGATGGCCTGGTCGACAAACTGATGACCGGTCCGGCCTGTGGCACCTAAAACGAATAGCTTCATAATGGATGTGGCTCCTCTCGTTTTTCCAGTATCTTTAGTATACAGCAGTTTCAGAAAAATCGAACTTTTAGCCGTCTTTTCCAAAACGGGTTGCAATTTATTAAATATCGTCTAGAATAAGTCCTATCTTATATAAATAAAAGATTCGCACTCGTATATCAGCGGGAATATGGCCCGCAAGTCTCTACCGAACCACCGTAAATGGTTCGACTACGGGTGACGCTTGTCGTGTGCATTCGTTTTGTTTCCATGCGGTTCGTCGTCCCCGGGTTGGGGTGACGAATCGCATTTTTTTATTGGAGGGAAAACAATGAAGCAATTAGAAGACAAAATCAGAGATGAAGGACAAGCGTTGTCCGAACACGTATTGAAAGTCGATGCCTTCTTGAACCATCAAGTCGATCCTGTCTTAATGCAAGCCATCGGACGCGAGTTCGCAGACCGGTTCCGTGACGCGGGAATTGACCGCATCGTCACATTGGAATCGAGTGGAATCGCTCCGGCCATGATGACGGCGCTTGAGATGAACATCCCGTTCGTTTTCGCACGTAAACGTAAATCACTCACGCTCCAAGACGATCTCGTTGAAGCGGACGTCTATTCGTTCACGAAACAAGAGACGAACCGCATCAGTTTGAGCCGACGCTTCGTCCAACCCGGGGAGCGCGTGCTCGTCATCGATGACTTCCTCGCCAACGGGGAAGCCGCTCTCGGTTTGACGCAGCTCGTCGAATCCGCCGGGGCGGTCGTCGCCGGTGTCGGCATCGTCATCGAGAAGTCGTTCCAACCGGGACGGGACAAGTTGCTCGAACGAGGCTATCAAGTTGAGTCACTCGCCCGGATCGCAAAGCTTGAAGCGGGTGAGATTTCCTTCGTGGAGGTGGTCCGATGAATACGTTTAAAACAGCCAGCCTTGGTTTCCAACACTTACTTGCCATGTACACGGGCGCGGCCATTGTCCCGCTCATCGTCGGTGGCGCCATCGGACTCGGTCCGACGGAACTCGCGTATCTCGTCGCAATCGATTTGTTCATGTGTGGTGTCGCGACGCTGTTACAAGTCTGGACGACTCGTTTCACCGGTGTCGGTCTGCCAGTCGTACTCGGTTGTACGTTCACCGCGGTCGGTCCGATGATTGCCATCGGTAGTTCGAGCGGCATCACCGCCATCTATGGGGCACTCATCGCGAGCGGAATCATTGTCATCTTAATTTCAGGCTTTGTCGGGAAACTGGCTCGCTTCTTCCCGCCGGTCGTGCTCGGCTCGGTCGTGACGATTATCGGTCTCTCGCTCATCCCAGTCGCTGTCAATGATATCGGCGGTGGGACGCCAGGTGAGCCTGGCTTCGCTTCGATGCAAAATTTGGCGCTCGGTGGCTTGACCATCGGTTTGATTCTCGTCTTGAACCGAATCGGTACCGTGTTCACACGGGCGGCCGCGGTCTTGTTTGCGGTCTTGATCGGCACAGGTGTCGCCGCGTTCCTCGGTCTCGTCGACTTCAGCCCGGTCCGTGAGGCCGGCTGGTTCCAAATGGTACAACCGTTCTACTTCGGGATGCCGACGTTTGACGTCTCGGCCATCCTCGTCATGACGCTCGTGGCCATCATCTCGATGATCGAATCGACTGGTGTCTTCTTGGCATTGAGCGATATCACGAAAAAGCCGATTGGCTCGAACGAGTTGACGAAAGGGTATCGGGCCGAAGGTGTGGCGACGATTCTCGGTGGGATTTTCAACAGCTTCCCATACACGACGTTCAGTCAAAACGTCGGCCTCGTCCAATTGTCAGGCGTCAAATCGCGCCGTGTCATCTTCTGGACGAGCGGACTATTGATTTTGCTAGGCTTCTTGCCGAAAGTCGCGACGTTCACGACATTGATCCCGAAACCGGTGCTCGGTGGGGCGATGCTTGTCATGTTCGGTACGGTCGCCGCTTCAGGGATTCGAATCTTGAGCCAAGTCGATTTTGCGAAAAACGAGAACTTGATTACAATCGCCTTGTCGATCGGGGTCGGTCTCGGTATCACGGCCAACCCGGCCATCGTCGCGAACATGCCTGAGGCGGTGCAGTTGTTCACGGACAGCGCCATCGTCGCCGGATCGTTCACCGCCTTATTGTTGAACGGGTTCTTCCGACTCGTCGACCGGTTCCGTCCGGCCGAGGTCGTTGCCGAGAACCGGCAAGTCAGCTAGACTGAAAGGAACTACGTAACTAGGGGGAACAAGCATGGGGAAAACTGCACTTGTCGTTGGCGCCACCGGATTGATTGGACGCGAACTCGTCGAACAGTTGCTCGAACAAGAACGATATGATCAAGTCTGGATTGTCGTCCGTCGCTCGAAGCGTTGGAGTCACCCGAAACTGCACGAGGTCGTCGGATTTGAAGGAATGGACGAGGCGTTGCCGCATATTGATGACGTCTACTGCGCACTCGGAACGACGATCGCTGTCGCCGGTTCGCGTCAGGCATTCAAACACGTCGATCTCGACTTGCCGCTCGAAGTGGCACGGGTCGCGAAACAACACGGAGCGACACGTTATGCCGTCGTATCGGCTCAAGGCGCGTCACTTCGGTCACCGTTCTTCTACAACCGGGTGAAAGGGGAGCTCGAGAATGGGCTCAAAGTGTTCGGCTTCGAGCACTTGATTATCGCCCGGCCATCGCTCTTGCTCGGAGATCGCGAGGAGTTCCGTCTCGGCGAGAAAGCAGCCGAAGTCGTCAGCCGTCCGCTCCAACCGTTGTTGCTCGATAAACTACCGGATGCAGCGCCGATTCAAGCGCTCCACGTGGCCCGCGCCTTGATTATGGCCGCAGAAGAAGGACAGGGCATCGAAGTGTTGACGTCAGGTATGATGCAGAGGATGAGCCAATGAACCCATTAACGAAGAAACGTACCCAAGCCGTCTTGATTGATGGCGTCATTGCCGGATTGCTCAGTTTTGGTGTCGAACAGCTCGTTCGGAAGAAAGTGAAAAGCGAGTTCGTCCATGCTGTCATCACCCCGACGCTCGTCTCCTACGCGCTTGAGGCATGTCAGATGCGCCGCAGTGGACAGACGCTCGGCTATAAGCTGATGGGTCTCGAGTTGAAAAATGACGACGGGACACCGGTCACGGCCGAGCAAGCGTTTAAACGGGCGCTTCACCGCGACACAATCTCGATTGTCGCCTACGTCAAAGACCGCGCGCACTTCGAGGCCGAAGACGGTGCCGTCTTGCCGCACGACGCAGCGTTCCATATGCACGTAACCGAAAAAAACTGACCTCTCGAGGTCAGTTTTTTTAGTCTTTGATGCGGCTGAGAATGGCCGTCGTCAAGGCGACGATCGTTCCGAGGACGAGTCCGTTCGAGAACACGGTCGCCAAGAGCGGCGGCAAATCGTTCATTGCCCCAGGTGGGAGCAACATCGCCCCGGCCCCAATGACGAGCGGGAGACCGACAGTGAGTGAGGCCGTCTTTTGGTTCAATTCGAACGCCGCCTCGTTGATTCCGATGATAATCATCGTCGCGATGAGCGGGGTGACGATGGCGTATCCGACAGCGGCTGGGATACTTGCGATCAGCGAGACGAACGGACCGACGAGGGCGAGCACCATCATCAAAGCATGGGCGATGAGGTGTGGCGTGCGATGCACACTTTCAGTCGAAGACAGGAAGCCGGCTGTCCCAGAGATGGCGACCGGTCCCGGTGTCCCGAACAAGCCCGCGACCATTTGGCTGATGCCGCTGACAACGCCGGATGCCGGGACGTTCCCTTCGATTTGACGCTTCTCGCGCGAGCTGACGATGCGCTCAATCAATTTGATATTGGCAAGGACGTTCGTCATGAGCAGGAGCGTGATGACGAACGCAGTCGGGAGCAAGTTCCAATCCCACACCCACGTTCCGAACGGGAATAGTTCAGGGACGAGGAAAAATGACTCGGAACGGACGATCGGGTTCCCGAGGCCGAGCATGTTGAACAACCAAAATCCGGCGATGAGCGTCATGACGAGGCCGTACTGCTTGAACCGGCTCCGCTCGAGCGTGAGCGCGAATAAGACGAGGCCGGCCGTCGCCACGGCTTGGATTGTGTTGATGCCGTCCTCGGTCACACCGAAGCCGCCTTTGATGACGGCGCCGGACAATTGCAACACGAGCAAAATCATATAGACGCCGAGGACTTGCGGGGTAAACAACGACAGCATCCGTCGCAACAGGCCGGTGACAGTCATGACCACACCGAGCACACCACTTAAGAACAACATGAAACCGAGCGCTTGGAGCGTCTCTTGTCCGCTCCCATAAAGTGCTGGACCGATGGAGGCATAGAGTGTGAACACGCCCCACCAAATCCCGGCTGGTCCTTCTAAGATTGGCAGGCGGTGGCCGAGCAGCGTTTGGATAATGCTGAAGAGTGCGAAGACGAACAGTGAACGTGAGATGAACGTCATCGTCTCGCCTGGCGACAGTTCAAATAAGGCGGCGATTGAGAGCGGTGGTACAATGTTTGTAGCTAAAATAAAAATAAACCACTGAATCGTCGTGGTTACAGAACTTTTGGTCATGGTGTCCCCCTGGTATTTCCCTTTTTTAATACTAGTGTACCGTGACGGGGAAGTGGATGCAAATGGAGGTATATAATGAAGAAAAAACTGAAGTGGATTGGCCTCAGTCTATTAGGAGTCATGTTGGTCGCCATCATCGGCTTCCTCGTGTGGACGCAACTGACGTACGGACCGACGGAAGAAGCGCGCGGTTACGCGGCTGAGGCGAGGGAAGTGGACAATCGTCTCGAGTTCGGGCAGACGGACAGCGAGGTTGGGTTCATCTTGTATCCTGGGGCGAAAGTCGAGAAAGAGGCGTACGCTTACTATGGCACCAGACTGGCAGAAGAAGGTGTCTTCGTCGCCATCCCATCGTTGCGCTTGAATCTCGGGATAGCAGATATCGATGCAGCAGAAGATATCATCGCCGCCCACCCGGATATCGAACGTTGGGTCGTCGGGGGGCATTCACTCGGCGGTTCGGCCGCGTCTGGTTACGCGCTCGAACACGAGGAGCAAATCGACGGGGTCATCTTCCTCGCCTCGTATCCGATCAGTTCGATGGCGGACAGCGATTTACGTGTCTTGTCCGTCTCTGGGGAAATCGACGGTCTCGCGAACGAGAGCGATATCGAGGCGAGCCGTGACAATGTCCCGGATGACGCCGTCTTTCATCAAATCAAAGACGGCAATCACGCCAACTTCGGGATGTACGGCCCGCAGGACGGAGATAACGATAGCCCGCTCAGCGCCAAACAACAACTCGACGAGACGATCGATCAAATCTTGGATTGGTTATGAAAACAGCGTGCCCACATGATGGGGCACGCTGTTTTAACGTTGGTCGAGCTTATGACTGACCGCTGTCAGCAAGGCTGTCACGAGCGCGACGGCGCCGCCGACGATGGCGAGGGTCATCACGGGTGCGTTGGCATAGACAAGACCACCAAGCGCCGAGCCCATTCCGATCCCGACGTTGCTCGCGACCGGCATGAGCGAGGAGGCGAGGCCTTTGGCGTCCGGATTGAACTTCTCGGCCAAGTCGATCAAATAGATTTGCGTCGATGTCGTGAGCAGAATCGCCATGAACGACATGAGCGCGATATTGATGAGGCCGAGCGTCACGCTCGAGGTCGTCACATACAAGGCCGCCAACACGAACGCTTGGACGAGAAAGACGAACCGAAGCCGTCCAATCGGATTATGGCTGGCGATTTTCCCGGCCGCCATGTTGCTGAAGATCGAGATGAATCCGTAAGCGAACAGGATTGGACTGACCCAAGCGATAGGGACGCCGAGCACGCCTTTCAAAATCGGGACGAGATACGTATAGACGACGTACGTTGCGCCGAAACCGAACGCCGGGATGAAGAACGCGATTAAAATCCGCGGGTTCGTCAAGAGGCGCAACTGATCGGCAATCGACGTCTTGACGCTCGTCAACTGACTCGGGACGACACGGTAGACGGCGAGAAATGCGACGACGCCTAAAGCGGTCGTCAACAGGAATGTCGTTTCCCATCCGGCGCGTTGGCCGATGAACGTACCGAGCGGGACGCCGAATACGTTGGCCATCGTGAAACCGCCGAAAATGAATGAGACAGCGATGCCGCGCTTCCCGGTTGGAACCGATTCACTGGCGACGAGCATGGCGAGCGAGATGAGCACGCCCGTCACGACGGCGGTCATCATCCGGAGCACGAGCAATATCCCGTACGTCGGAGCGAGGCTGCTGAACAAGTTAAAGACGATGAACGCAGCGGTGAGCGTAAGCATCAGTTTTCGTTTCGGCAAATGGCTCGTCAGTGACATCGTCAGCGGGGTCCCGATGGCGAAGGTGATCGCGAACGCCGAGACGAGCGTTCCGGCCGTGGCAATCGAAATCGATAGGCCGTCGGCGATATCGGGTAAAATCCCGACGATGACAAATTCACTCGTCCCGAGCACGAACGTGAGCAAGGCGAGCGATAAGATAAGCGTCCAGTCGGTCCGACTGAGCGATGGGGTAGTCGTCAAAATAAAATCACTTCTTTCGTTCAAGGTTGTTAGACTTCAGTCGTTTTCAACCATACAGGATTTCCACGCAAAGCAAAACCCTTTTCCCTTCCGTGAGGAAAAGAAAAGGGTGCCATTTACCGCCAAAATGCCGTTGCTTCAACACCGGCATGATCAGAGACGATCGGACCGTTCTCGCCGTCAAAGACGACGGCATGGCGTGAGACGTGGATCGGGGCGTTCGTCAGCATCAAGTCGATGCGAAGCGCCTGCTTGTTCTCGTCCCAGCCGGCAATCTTGCCTTGGACGGTCGCATCGCCTTCACGCTCGGTCGCCAAATGGAACAAATCTTGGAGACCGTGCTCAATCAAGTAGTCGTACCCTTCGCCACGGATGAAGGCGTCGTTATTGAAGTCACCGAGCAGCAAGGCGCGGTCGTCGTCCTCGACGCGGCGCAACAGTTCATCGAGCTGATGGCGCACCGGTTCATCGGCATCATGCCACCAACCGAGGTGACAGGAGTAAATCGCCGTCGGCGCGTCCATGCCGTCCACGACCGCCTTGACGATTTTCCGAGATTTGTAATCGTTCGGGTCGGTCGTCTGGGAGACGAAGAACGACTCGGTCGACACGAACGGAGTGCGCGATAAAATCGCGACGCCCTCCTCGTAGATGTCGTATCCATAATGGGCGAAGTCCCACGTCATGTAGTAATCGACGCCTTGTTCTTTCAAACGCTCGACGAGCACATAGGCGAAGTTGTTCTCTCGAATCAAGCCGTCGATGAGTGGGGCCTCTTTATGTTGATTCACTTCTTGGAGTGCGATGATGTCATATTCCTCGCTCGCGATCCGTTCAACGATCGAGTCGATTTTCTCTTGTTGACGGTCCTCTAACCAGGCGTGACAGTTCAGCGTTAAAATATTCACGATAGTCCTCCTTTAGAAAAAACAGGCCAACTCGTACGAGCTGGCCTGTTGATTATGCACCGATGACGTCTTGAATATCAGACTTCAATACGTCGGCTTTCGGGCCGTAGATTGCTTGGACACCGCGGTCTTTCAAGATGAGACCCATGGCGCCGTTCTTTTTCCATTCGCTCTCTTCTGAGACGAGCGACATGTCTTTGACTGTGACACGGAGACGCGTCATGCAGGCATCGACGTCTTCGATGTTCTCTTCCCCACCGAGTAGAGCGATAATCCCCATGACCTGCTCGTTGCCTGTCACAGTCGATTTCTCTGTCACTTCTTCCATATAGTTCCCGTTACGACCTGGCGTCGGAAGGTTCATCTTCTTGATGAAGAAGTTGAACACACCGAAGTTCAAGAAGAAGAAGGCAGCCGAGACGAGGAAGAAGTTAATCAAGTCTTGTAACAGTCCCGCTTTGACAATCATCGGGATGCGTGTGAGCAATTCAATCGCACCGAACGCGTGGACACGAAGGTCGATGACATCCGCTAAAGCGAAGGCGGCACCGGCCAAAAGCGCGTAGACGACGTAAAGGACTGGAGCGACGAACATGAACATGAATTCGATCGGTTCTGTGACACCCGTCAAGAAGACGGCGAGACCAGCCGACAAGAACATTGGCTTGTATTGTGCTTTCTTGTCTTCGTCGACGTTGCGGTACATCGCGTAAGCGGCACCAATCAAGGCAGCGAATGACAAGATGACTTGACCGACTTTGAAGCGGGCCGGTACGACGTCAGCGAGCAAGGCGTTGTAAGCAGCTGTATCACCAGCGGCGCGCAGGTTAACGAGGTCTGTGACCCAAGCCAACCAGAGCGGATCTTGACCCGCAACGACCGAACCGGCTGTCGCACCTGTCAAAATCGTGTACGTGCCACCGAGTTCCGTGTAGTTCATCGGCACAGTGAGCATGTGGTGAAGGCCGAACGGCAAGAGGAGACGTTCGAGCGCACCGTAGATGAACGGCGCGAGAACTGGTGCCGTGTTGCGTGACGTCGCAATCCATTCACCAAAGCTGTTGAGCGCACCTTGAATCGTCGGCCAAATGATGGACAACGCGATGGCGGCAACGACCGAACCGAGAATGACGACGAATGGCACGAAGCGCTTCCCGTTGAAGAACGAGAGGGCGTTCGGCAATTTGTTGAAGTTATAGAACTTGTTATAAAGGGCTCCACCAAGGAAACCGGCGATGATCCCGACGAAGACACCCATGTTGAGTGCTGGTGAACCGAGTACAGATGTGAAGTAGTCGGCGACGACAAGGTCAGCCCCGAAGAGAGACTGGACTGTCGCTTCCGGGTCTTGGAGCATCGCTCCGTTGACGCCGAAGATGGCGCCTGTGACACGGTTGATCAAGATAAAGGCGATGAGTGCAGCGAACGCGCCGCCGGCTTTGTCTTTCGCCCATGAACCACCGATGGCGACCGCGAATAAGATATGTAAGTTGACGATGATTCCCCAACCGAGGTCTTCGATGATGCGTGCCGTCGTGAGCAAGATGCTGACGTCTCCGGCTGACATGCCAATCAATTTACCGATCGAGATCATGAGACCTGCGGCCGGCATGACGGCGATGACGACCATTAAGGCCTTACCGAGTTTCTGCCAAAAGTCGAACGAGATGAGTTGTTTCATGCTATACGCTTCCTTCCTGTACGGAACTTTTTATCTGTCTATGGCGACTGTCAATGCAATCGCTTGCATAGATAATTGTAATCGATTGCATAACTTTGTGCAACCGTTTTCCTAATTTTCATGGATTTTCATAACGAGAGGATATTCGACTCGTTTCTCACTTAGCTTGTCAGTCGGAACGAATCTCGCTACAATACTAAAGGTTGAAAGGGGCGAGAACGATGGGATGGAGACAGACAACATCGGCATTATCAAAAGAAGAGCAAGCGGCATTACTCGATGAATTGTTGCAGTCGGGCCTGTTATTAGAAGAGGATCGACTGCTGTACAGCATGTTGATGCCCGACCGCGTCAAGCGTATGCAGGAAGTGCTAGAGTTACGGACGAACCATATCACGATTTTGACGGAAGGGGTCGATGACCCGCACAATCAGTCGGCCGTGCTCCGTTCGGCGGACGCGTTCGGTGTCCAGACGTTGCACGTCGTCGAGGGACGGGCCAAGTTCAAGCCGAACTCGATTATCGCCAAAAGCGCCGATCGCTGGGTCGACGTGGTCGAACATCCTTCGATCGAGGACGCAATCGATCGGTTGAAGGCGGACGGTTACCAAGTGCTCGCGACGGCACTCAGTGAAGAGGCGGTCCCACTTGAGGACATCGATGTGTCAAAACCGACCGTGCTCTTGTTCGGGAACGAACATCACGGCGTATCGGAACGAGCGCTCGCCAAGGCAGACGGCAATTACTTGATTCCGATGCAAGGATACGTCCAAAGTTTGAACATCTCTGTCGCTGCCGCCATCTCGTTGTACGATGTGACGACGCGGGCGCGCCATGTCGTGACGGACGGATATGGACTGAAGGTGGAAGACAAGCAGCGCATCTTAAAGAATTGGATGGTAAAGAGCCTTCCGAAGCGGTCGCTCGGTGTGTATAAGCAAAAAGGTTTGACCGCTTTTGCGCGTGAGACAGGAAAAACGGAGTAAACGGCGAAAGGTACAGGCGTACGAATAACTTGTCCATATACTGAAAGGGGATGGAAAGATGAGTACGACCAGTTCATTTATCGTGAAAGATGTGACGACGAATTTCAAAGACTACGAAGAGGAATTCTTTAACCTGTACCGCACGCTTTACGGGGACATCGATCAACTGCGTTTTAAAGAACGGCTGTATCGTCATGCGAACCCGCTCGTGTTGCTCGCGTTCTCAGACGACCGGCTCGTTGGCTTCAAAATCGGTTATGAGGCCGAGCCATACCGCTTTTACAGCTGGGCCGGCGGCGTCCACCCCGAGTTTCAAAAGCATGGTATCGGCCGCAAGCTGATGGACACGCAACTCGAGTGGGTGAAAGCACAAGGGTTCCATTCGATTCGAACGAAGGCGCGCAACACGAATAAAGGGGTCATCATCTTGAACCTGTTGTGTGGCTACGACATTATGGGGGCGTATACAGAGGATCACGAGCCTCGCATCATGATGGAGAAACAATTGAACTGACCGAAGAGCCGTGGCACATGCCACGGTTTTTTCGTGTAGATGAAACCAAATGGATTCACGTCCGTATGATAGAAAAAAGGGGGAGACATCATGGTCCATACGTTTGCATTCGGGGAAGAAGTATACATCGATTCAACAGGGATGGGGGAGTCGTTTTTTAGTGGAGTACCAATCATTTTTCCGATATTCTTTTTCCTGATTATCGGTATTATCGTGTTCGCTGTTATTGGAGGCATCGGTAAGCAAGTGAAGACGAACAGTCTATTGAAAGACATGCAACGGTTCGCTTCAGACTTGGCCGACCATCCGAGTGACGAGTCGGCGAACCGGCTCGCTGACTACTTACGGGACGTCACGTCGTTCCCGGTCGAACGGACACAGATGGAACCGTTTCGGGTCGCACTCGGTAGTTACCATTTGGTCATGGAGTCGCCGCACGTGCACGACGAGACGAAAGAGCGGGTCGATCGCCAATACAAACGGCTCGGTATTTTAGACGGGGAGAAGTTTGCCGACGAGCCGGCTCCGCGTCGTCGTTCGAGCTCGCACCATCATGACCATCACGATCATCATATGTAAAACGCGTCGGGATCGTTCCCGACGCGTTTTACTTACATATAACGGCTTGCATCAAACTCGATTTCGGTCCGATAGTTGGCCGTCTCGATGGCGCTGGCGATGCGGTTCGACCGCTTCTCGACGTCACGGGCTTTCAACCGATACAGCTCAGGGTCATAGAGGGCGTGTTTGATGATGTTCTTTCCTTCCCCGTACCCGGTTCGGAACTCGCGCTTCGGGCGTTCGGCCAAGTCCTGATACATCCGGGCTTGGGCCCGTAATTGAATCGCGAACTCCATCGCTTCGACGAGCGGGAGCGGTCCATCGTTCGTCTCAATCACGGTATGCAGATTCGCTTCACAGACGAGGCGGTCGAGATGGCGTAAGTCGGTCCGAATCGACTCGAGTTCGACTTCGATGTCCTCGAGTGAGCGGGACTGGATCGTTGGGAGCGGTTCATCTTTCTCGAGTTCGATGAATGCGACGCGTTCGACTTCTTCGAGCAACTGATCAATCTGCTTCAGAAGCAGGTGTTTCAACTTGATGGCATCTGCCAAGTACATAGGGATTCCTCCTTCTGCTTTTTTTAACCGTACCATACTGCGATTCCTAAAAAAAGGAAGGCGTTACTTTTTCGAGGTGAGGCGATATGATGGAAGAAAGAGAGGAGGTCGACCGATGAACAAGTGGAAAACGCAATGGATCATTGCCATCGTCTTGCTCGTCTTCGGTACCGCGACGTTCCTTTATCAGTGGATCGACTTGCGACCGGGTGAGATTCGCGATTATATCGTTCAATTCGGTTGGCTCGCCCCGCTCGTGTATATTTTACTGTTCACCGTTCGCCCGTTGATTTTATTTCCGACGTCGGTCTTGTCCGTCGCCGGTGGATTGGCGTTCGGGACGCTGCCTGGTGTCGTCTATACGGTCATCGGGGCCACGCTCAGCGCGCTCGTCGCTTACTATATCGCGATTCGCTTCGGTGACCGCTTTCTCCACCATTTTGAGACGAGCAACTATGAGAAGGTGCAGCATAAAATTGAAGAAGACGGGTTCTTCTACGTGTTGATTTTACGCTTGATTCCGCTCGTGAACTTTGACTTGGTCAGCTACGCCTCAGGGCTCGCAAAAGTGAGACTTCCGGGTTATGTCTTCGCGACCACGGTCGGGATGATTCCGGGTGCGTTCGCCAACAACTTCCTCGGCAGCAGCATCGCGAGCGGAGACTTTAAGCTAATCATCCTCGCCCTCGTCGTCTTAGTCGTCCTGACGCTCGTCGCGACGGTGTTCCGCGAACCGATTAAACGACAAATTAATCGCTATAAAAAGAAGTAGGCGCTCCCGTTGAGCGCCTACTTTTTGATTTAACGGTTGTCGACCGTCTCAGGATACAAGTCGTGGTTGAACAAACGATGTTCCGCCATTTTTTCGTATTTCGTGCCCGGCTTGCCATAGTTGTAGTACGGGTCGATCGAGATGCCGCCGCGGGGCGTGAACTTGCCCCACACTTCGAGATAGCGTGGCTCCATCAACTTGACGAGGTCTTTTCCGATGACGTTGATGCAGTTCTCATGGAAATCGCCGTGGTTGCGGAAGCTGAACAAGTACAGCTTGAGCGATTTCGACTCGACGAGCTTCTCGTCCGGGATGTATGAGATGTAAATCGTCGCGAAGTCCGGTTGGTTCGTGATCGGGCAGAGTGACGTGAACTCCGGGGCGTTGAACTTCACGAAGTAGTCGTTCTCCGGGTGACGGTTCGGGAACGCCTCGAGGACGTCCGGTGTGTATTCAAAAATGTAGGGGACGCTCTTCTGTCCGAGGAGCGACAAGTCTTGTAAGTCTTCTGGTCTCATGAGTATTCTCCTTAGACGCCACGTTCGTTGGCGTACAGTAATGTGTGCAGTTGTGGCAGGACACGGACGCTTTGCCATGACGGGTCACGGGCGACGTCCTCCCATAGTTCTTTCAAGCGACGAAGCTGGGCGTCGGTGATGTCACCGTCCGCACCGGGCTCAGGATTGCCGGCCGATAAGTACATGACGTCCGGCGTATAGCGCGTCTGGACCGATTTCGCATAGGCGAGGTCGAGCTCATCGAAGACGGCGACTTTGAACGTCATCTGTTCGGGGCGCAGCCGTTCGACGATGGCGTCGAGTTTCTCCCAGTCGGTCGTCATGCCGGAAGAAGGTGGTTTCGGGCTGAGCGTCACGTCGTCGATGTCAGACAGCCAGTCTTGATAGCGACTGCCTTGCGTCTCGACGGCGAGCTTGACGTCACGCGCCTTCAATTTCGCTACGAGTTCTTTCATCGCGGCGATGAGGAGCGGGTTGCCTCCTGAGATGGTGACGTAGTCATACACACCGAGCGCGTCGAGCCGTTCGATGATTTCGTCGGCTGTGAGCATGTCGGGTTTCTCCGAGCCGTCCCATGTGAAGGCAGAGTCGCACCATGAACAGCGATAATCGCAACCCGCGGTCCGGACGAACATCGTCTTTTGTCCGATGGCGCGGCCTTCCCCTTGAAACGTCGGGCCGAACACTTCGAGGACAGGGATTTTCATCAGTCCACCAACCATTCGCGGCGGAACTCGGCGTACGACGTCGGTGTCTCGTACAGTTTGACGAATTCGACGCGGACGTCGCGCTCGTCAGGCAAGTGTTTGGCGAGCTGCTCGAAAATCCAGTAGCACATGTTTTCAGCAGTCGTGTTCATATAAGGTAACGACTCATTCAAATAACGATGGTCGAGGTATGGTTCGAGTTCTTCTTTAAAGATGGCTTTCAGGTCGCCAAAGTCGAGCGTCATGCCACGGTTGTCTAAAAATCCGCTGATGCCCATTTGCAATTTATACGTATGTCCGTGTAGCGCACGGCATTTGCCGTCATAATCGAACAAGTGATGAGCGGCGTCGAACGTCACTTCTTTGACGATTTGGACGCGGTGCGGACAGTAGATGAGCGAGCCATCCTGTTTAGCTTCAACACTCGTCGGGGCGAGGAATGGAGCGTGTTTCATACGCGCACCTCCTCATAAGCGGCGAGGCCGTTTTGACGGAGTACGCAAGCCGGGCATTCGCCGCAACCTGATCCGAGGATGCCGTTATAGCACGTGAGCGTCCGTTCTTTGACGTAATCGAACGCACCGAGACGGTCCGCGAGTTCCCACGTCTGCTTTTTGTCGAGCCACATGAGCGGTGTATCGATGACGAACGGATAGTCCATCGCCAAGTTGAGCGTCACGTTCAAGGATTTGACGAACTGGTCCCGGCAATCCGGGTAACCGGAGAAGTCGGTCTCACATACACCGGTGACGATGTGATGCATCCCGAGCTGTTTGGCCATAACGGCCGCAAAGGATAAGAATAAGTGATTGCGTCCATCGACGAACGTGTTTGGGACGTCCGCATTGTCGATATCGAGATCATGTCTCGTGAGCGCATTAGAGGTGAGTTGTCCAAGTAAGGACAAGTCGAGGACGTGGTGCGGGACCTCAAGTTCGGCCGCGATTTCTTTTGCGACCTCGATTTCCGCGTCATGGCGTTGCCCATAGGCGAACGTCACCGCTTCCACATGAGAGAATTGTTGTTTTGCCCAAAATAGGCAGGTGGTTGAATCTTGACCGCCGCTAAAGACGACCAATGCTTTTTCGTGTTGCAACGTGCACACTTCCTTTTTCGCTAGTTTTGATGTCGGAGGAGGTTACGAACTCCGGAGGTCACCCTCGAGCGTTTACTTTACCATAAAAAGACGTTTGACAGGGAAAAGAGAAGCAGGTATAGTAAAGAACATCACTGAAACACTTTCGCGCATAAAAGCGTTTAAGCGGTTAGGTAAAAAATAATGGAACTGAAAGGAGGGGACGTCGATGCAGATGAAAGGAAAAGAGGCTGTATTCGTCGTGCTGATGAGCGGGATTTCCCTGCTCGCACTGATGTTTTTGGCCAAAGCGACGCCACATATGGCGATCTTTGGCACAATGGTATTAATAGGGGGTTACGCGTATCATCGGACGCGTGATTTCAAACGAATCGAAGCGGCGATGATGAGCGGGATTCGTGAAGCCATCATGCCGGTCTTGATTTTACTGCTCATCGGGATGTTAATTGGCGTATGGCAAATGTCTGGCACGGTGGCGACAATCCTCTCCATCGGTTTAGATACAATTTCAGCACAATGGTTCTTGCCGAGCGTCCTGCTCATCACGATGATCGTCTCGTCGTTCACGGGTAGTGCCTTCACGACAGTCGGTACGGTCGGGATCGCCTTGTTCGGAATCGGGATGGCGCTCGGGATTTCTCCGGCGCTCGCGGCCGGGGCCATCGTTTCGGGTGCACTCTTCGGCGACAAGATGAGTCCGCTCTCGGATACGACGAACTTCGCACCGGCCGTGGCTGGTGTCAAACTGTTCGACCATATCCGCTTTATGATGGGGACGACCGTACCGGCCATCCTCATCACCCTCGTCTTGCTCACGCTTCTCGGTCGGAGCGGTCAAGCGGCCGATACGACGCAAATCGCGGAAGCGCAGGCGGCACTCGCTGGACGATTCAATTTGTCTTGGTTGACGCTACTCGCGCCGGTTCTCGTCGCGGTGCTTGCGTTCCGCCGCATGCCGGTGTTGCCGACGATGCTCGTCGGGATGTTCGCCGGGGTGTTGACGGCTGGTTTCGTTCAAGGCAACTGGAACGTCACAAACTGGTTCGGTGTCATGCAGGCCGGGTTCAAGTCGGGCGTCGAGAACGAGACGATTGCAGCTGTGCTCGATCGTGGCGGACTCGAGTCGATGCTCTGGTCGGTCAGTCTCGTCTTGATTGCGCTCGCGTTCGGTGGCTTGCTCCGTGAGCTCGGCGTATTCCAAGCGATCGTCGATGCTTTGCTCGAACGATTGAAATCACCGGGCAGCTCGGTCTTGTCGGTCGTCCTCAGCTCGATCGGCGTCAACTTGCTCGCTGGCGAACAGTATTTGTCAATCTTGCTCCCAGGTCAAGCGTTCAAGCAAGGGTTTATCGATCGCGGCATCGATCCCCGTTACTTGTCACGTGCCCTCGAAGACGGCGGGACGGTCATCAACCCGCTCATCCCATGGGGCGTGTCGGGTGCGTTCTTTGCGGCCACGCTCGGCGTGCCGGTACTCGAATACGCACCGTTCGCCTTCTTCCTCTGGCTCAGCCCGATCTTCTCGATCATTCTCGGATATGTGAAGTTGGGGAAGCAGCGTGAGGCGATGCGGATCGCATCATAATGTAACGGATGTCCTGAATCGTTCAGGGCATCTTTTTTGTGTCTTTCCACCTTCATTTGAGAAAATAAACCGGAGGAGGGATAACGATGAAACGACTCGATCCATCATTTTACGAACAACCAACGCTCGAACTGGCCCGGTCGCTGCTCGGCCATTATCTCGTCCACGACCATTTTGACGGTCAAATCGTCGGGAAGATCGTCGAGACGGAGGCTTACCTTGGCGCCATCGACCGGGCGGCCCACAGTTTTGGCGGCAGACGGACGAATCGAACCGAGGTCATGTTCGGGTTGCCGGGACACGTTTACACGTATCAGATGCATACACACACGCTGCTCAATGTCGTGAGTGGTCCGGTCGGCACGCCGGAAGCCGTCCTCATTCGGGCCATCGAGCCGATTGAAGGACAGGGCATCATTGAGGCGAATCGTCCCGGCATCAAGCGATTCGACCAGACGAATGGACCTGGAAAGCTGACGAAAGCGCTTGGCATCACGATGGACCTATACGGACATTCGCTCCAACATGAGCCGCTTTATATCGTTGAAGGGAGTGCCATCCCGGAAATCGAGGCCGGTCCACGCATCGGGATTCCAAATACGGGCGAAGCACGCGATTACCCGTACCGCTTCTTCGAACGAGCCAATCCGTACGTCTCGAAGTTTCGTTGAATGTTTATGGGCCGGTTAGGTGTGGAATACTCCTTATGTGCATAAAAATAATGAGGGAGTGTTTTCAATATGGCAAAAGTAGCAACGCTAATCACAGATATGTTTGAAGACGTAGAGTTCACGGGTCCACGCGACGCATTGGTGGAAGCGGGGCACGAAGTTGTCACGATTGAAAAGAAAGCCGGTAACACGGTTGAAGGCAAACAAGGTGAGTCGAAAGTCACGATCGACAAAGCGATCGATGACGTGTCGCCGGAAGACTTCGACGCGTTGCTGTTACCAGGTGGGTTCTCACCCGACTTGTTACGTGAAGACGAGCGATTCGTTCAATTCGCGAAAGCGTTCATGGACGCGAAGAAACCTGTGTTCGCTATCTGTCACGGCCCACAACTGTTGATTACGGCGAAGACGCTCGAAGGCCGCGATGCAACCGGTTATAAGTCGATTAAAGTCGACATGGAGTATGCCGGTGCGAAGTATGCGGACAAAGAAGTCGTCGTCTGCCAAGAACAGCTGGTGACAAGCCGTCAACCGGATGACATCCCGGCGTTCAATCGCGAGATGCTCAACTTACTCAAATAATCGTCTGGCCACGGAATTTTCCGTGGCTTTTTTTGTACAATCGGGAATAGGTGAATAAGGAGGAGATTTAGATGAAACGAGCACGCTCACCTAGCTAAGTCGGTCGAAACGTTACGTTGCTTGGATGGATGCGTTGGTTCGAGGCACTCGTCCCGGCCTACACGATTGAGCGTCTATTTTGGGAGTCGCGGACGATCACGATGCAAGAAGTCGTCTATCTCGAAATGCTCTATGCCGTCCTCGTCGTCATACTCGAAGTGCCGACCGGGGTGTTAGCCGATCGCTTGGAACGCCGACGTCTGTTGCAAATCGGGACTGCACTCGAGTGGGGTTCCTTTGTCGTGTTACTTGTGTCCTTTTCGTTCGGCGGTTTCGCCTTAGCCATCGCCTTGTCAGGCATTGGGGCGGCGCTCCGGAGCGGGGCGGAGAATGCACTGCTCTATGAGACGCTTGAACAGGATGGGAAGACGGAGGCGTTCGAGCGCTGGGTCGGCCGGTTGAATGTAATCGGAATCGTTGCAGCCGTTCTCGCGGCGATCAGCGGCGCCTTGCTGGCCACACGCTTACCGTTTGAACTGAACTATGTGCTGTCGATTGTCAGTTTGTTTATCGCGACAGCGTGTAGCCTCGGCCTTGTCGAGCCGAGACGAGTCGTGACAGAGGAACGAATGACATGGGCGGATATCGGGGCAGGTTTTCGCTTCGTGTGGCACGACCACCAGCTACTTGCCTTGTCGTCGGTGTTCATCGTGACAATCGGTGCGTTCAACTTCATCGATGAGTTTTGGCAGCTGTACGCCCGTGACGTCGAAGTTCCCATCTATTGGTTCGGAATGATTTCGACTGTGCTGTTGCTCATTCAAATACCAGGGCAACTGCTCGCCCCGGTCCTGTTACACATCACGACGGTCGATCGTTGGTTGCACGGAATCGGTTGGGGCATCGGTCTCGGTTTTGTCATTCTCGGCTTTTTCCCAGGACAAGTCGGACTCGTCTGGATGGCAGGCATGGCGTTTCTTATCGGCATCGTCGAACCGCTCTATCTCGGGGCGTTGCATCACCGTGTCCCGTCTGTCATCCGGGCGACGACCGAGTCATCCGTCTCGATGTTGCTGCACGTTAGTATCATCCTCATCGGACTAGTGTTTGTGATCGGGGCCGGTATGACGCTCTTCGTTGCCTTTTTATGGATTGGAATCGTCGTTTGTATGCATCAATTGCTCATCATATTCGTTACTTGGAAAAAGGATGCTTAAGCGAGCATCCTTTTTTTACGCCTCAAGACCGAGGCGGGCGGAGAAGCAACCGTGTATGATAAGAAACAATACTGGAGTAGGAGACAGACGATGGAATGGTATGAGTTACTGATTGGATTTTTGTTAGGGGTCGTCGAAGGGATGACAGAGTTCGCCCCGGTCTCGTCGACAGGGCACATGATTCTTGTGGACGACCTATGGCTCAATTCGAGCAGCTTCCTCGGTCAAGAGGTCGCGAACACGTTTAAAATCGTGATTCAGCTCGGTTCGATTTTAGCGGTCATCGTCGTGTTTCGAAGTCGGTTCAAGGAGTTACTGAACCCGAAAGAATTGCTAGCGATTCGTAACAGCGGGCCGACGAACAAATTGAATGTGTTACATATTTTGATTGGGCTGCTCCCGGCCGCTGTGCTCGGGTTGATGTTCGAGGATTACATCGACACACACTTGTTTTCAATCAAGACGGTCTTGATCGGGCTCGTCATCGGCGCGTTCTTCATGATTGCCGCCGATTTGTCAGGCGTGAAGCGTCAGACGACAGCAACGCTCGATGAGATTTCGTATAAGCAGGCGCTCGGTGTCGGCTTGATTCAATGTTTCTCGCTCTGGCCGGGCTTTTCACGCTCAGGGTCGACCATATCGGGCGGTGTCCTCTTAGGGATGAGTCACCGGGCCGCGGCGGACTTCACGTTCATCATGGCCGTACCGATTATGTTCGGTGCTAGTGCGCTCTCGCTCTACAGCAAATGGGAGTACTTCACGATGGCGACCCTCCCGGTCTTCGTCGTCGGATTCATTAGCGCGTTCTTATTCGCGCTGTTGTCGATCAAGTTCTTCTTGAAGCTGATCAATAAAGTCAAATTGACGCCGTTCGCCATATATCGCATCGCGTTGGCGGCTGTCATTTACTTCTTGTACTTCTAAGAAAAAAAGCGCATGTCAGCACATGCGCTTTGAAACCAATGATCCATCAAGTTCGTATAACCAAGTAGAGGTGAGAACATGGAACATATCGTTGTCGTATTGGGAACGTTGATCGGCCTCGGGGCTGTCGGTGCACTCTTGTACATGACACGTCTCGCTTACGAATCATGAGAACGGATAGTGATAGAAGCGCTCGCGTTGGAGTAACTCCATGACGTGGGCGTTTTCTGCGTTGTCGATGGCCCGCAGCAATCCTTCCGTCTGAGAGCGGTGGGCGAGCAACGCCTCGCGTTTCGCGGCACTCTCGTCGCCGACTTCGATGAGGACGTGCGGTTTTCCGAGTTCCGCTTCGGTGCGATGGTCAAAGGCGACGCCTAAAAACTCTGGACGACTCGCTTCATCCATCTCTTGGAGCGCTCGAACGACCGCTCGTGCTGTCGCCTCATGGTCGGGATGGACGGCGTAGCCCGGGTAGAAGGAAATGACGCGGGCCGGTTTCACTTCTTCGATTAACGCGCTGAACCGTCCAGCGAGTTCCGCTTCGTCTTCGAACTCGACGGTCTTATCACGGAGTCCCCACATGCGGAGGTCGTCGATGCCCATGACGGCACATGCTTCCTCGAGCTCATGCTTGCGAATCTTCGGCAACTCTTCCCGTGTTGTGAAAATCGGCGAGCCCATATTGCGGCCCATCTCACCGAGCGTCAGACAGACGTACGTGACCGGGAAGCCGTTCTTATGGTGTTGGATGATCGTCCCGGCCGAGCTGAACGCTTCATCATCAGGATGCGGAAAAATAACGAGTAACGGTCCATTCATTGGCTTTCCACCTCCGAGGCTCCTTGTGGGAGCGGTTTGATATCTAAGTGTAAGGCGCAGGCGAGGCGACCGAGCCGGTCATGACCGGCGAGCAGGAGCTGGTCCCCATGCTGTTCGTAATCGGTCAATCCTTCGACGTAAAGCCAACCGTGATCGAGCTTCAAGCCGACCCGATATGGACCGTTGCCTTTGATTTGGCCGATGCTGTATTCGATGACGACGTTGCGGATGAACATGCCGGCGTTATGAAAGTCAGGGTCGTTATGCGTCGCATACGCCCCGTTCGTCGTCTCGACGTGGACATAGAGCGGCATGGATACATGCGCGTCCAAGTATGTCTGGATAGTTGTAGGTTGAATCGATTTCACGCGGTTCCCTCCAATGGAAACGATGACCCGAGACATACGTCCCGGGCCACCCGTTAAGATTGTGTTGCTAGTTTTTTACGGTAACCGGTATGGTTCGTCGGGCCAACGTATTGGTTGAGGCGGAACGAGTGACGGACCGCTTCAGTGATAAACTCTTTTCCGATTTGGATGGCCTCGTCGACCGAGTGACCGTTCGCGAGTGAGGCCGCGATCGCTGACGAGAACGTGCAGCCGCCGCCATGTGTGAAGGCAGGCTCGATTTTCTCGCTCTCAAGGAGACGATACTCGTTACCGTCGTAAAGCACGTCGAATGCTGTATCAAACCCGAGCTTGCCGCCGACTTTGACGATGACAATCTCAGCGCCGAGCTCATGGATCAAACGAGCAGCTTCTTTGATTTCATCCATCGTCGAAGGTGTTTTATCGAGACCTGCGAGCATGCGCGCCTCGAACAAGTTCGGTGTGATGATTTTAGCGACCGGTACGAGGTGCTTGCGCATCGCGACCGCGACGTCCGGGTTGAGAATCTCGTCTGCACCTTTACAAGCCATGACCGGGTCAACGACCGCGTTCTGGATGCCGTATTCTTTAATTTTACGAGCGGCGAGTTCGATGATCTCTGGCGTCGGGAGCATGCCTGTCTTGACGGCATCGACACCGATTCCGGCGAGGACCGTATCGATTTGTTTCTCGATCAACGTCGTGTCGATCGGGAATACTTCGTGGTGCCACGCGTTATGCGGGTCTTGAGCCACGATGACCGTGAGTGCGGTCATCCCGTAAACACCGAGCTCTTCCATCGTCTTCAAATCAGCCTGGATGCCTGCACCGCCGCTCGTATCCGAGCCAGCGATCGTTAACGCTTTTTTCATTGTCATAGTCGTTCAATCCCCTTTGTCTGTTTGGATAGTTTCACTATAACGACTTTTTGACGCTACGACAAATTCCGAGGTCGTTTTCGCGCCGGAATAAGTTTCGAAAATTGATGGCAGGATTTCAATCATATTTGGGGAATAGTAATGAATAGGGTGTAGACCACTTTCAATTGGCTAGGAGGAAAACCGCATGTTAGTGCATAGCTTATGCATTCCGAAGAAAGATGTCGTCACAATCAGTGAAAAGGCGACATTACGCGAGGCGCTCGACACGCTCGAAAAGACAGGCTACCGCTGTGTCCCTGTGCTCGATGAGACGGGAACGTTTTTCCGCGGTAATATCTATAAAATGCATATTTATCGCCACGGGATGAGTGGGGCGAGCCTAGACGACAACGTCATGGAGCTCATCAAGAACACGCAAAAGTACGTCCATGAATCGGACGGTTTCTTCAAAGTGTTCTTCTCGATCAAAGAATTACCGTATATCGCGGTCTTGAAAGATGAGAGCAACGAATTCTACGGGATTTTGCCGCACGGGAAGATGCTCGGCATGCTCGAAGAGGCATGGAGTCGTGACACGGGGAGTTATGTCGTCACAATCGCACTCAGTGAGCAAGCGGGGGCGCTTGAGAAGATTACGAAAATCATCAGCAAATACTCATCGATTGCCAGTCTCATGACGCTCGATGCCAAGAGTAAAGTCTTGCGCCGGGTATTGATCACGTTGCCGCCTGATTGCGACGAGCCGAAGAAAGACAAAATCGTCGCGAAACTCGAACAAAAAGGGTTCCGCGTCGTCGAAGTCGAAAACTTGAACAACTGACAAAAAACCTTCCTCATTCCTGAGGAAGGTTTTTTCAGTCCAATCGTTTTTCCATTCGGATATCCGGCCAAAATCGACCGTCCCAATAGGTGAACGCCTCGATGCGGGCAATCTCCGTGTAGCCGACCTTTCGATAAAGGTGATGAGCCGCTTCATTGAACCCAAACACACCGAGCTCGATGCGAGGCACATTTTGTGCACGCAGTCGTTCTTCTAACAGGGCGAGGGCCGTTGTACCGACACCTCTCCCGCGACCGGTCGGCTCTCCAATCACGAGTCCGAGCCAGGCGCTTCCGCGTTCGTTGTCGTACAGATGCGGGGCATCAAAGATGATATTCACCTCACCGACGAGCACGTCATCTGCGTAGATGAGGAAGATGTCATGGGTCCGGAGACGGTCCGTCAAGTCCTCGACCGTCATGTGATGTTCGGCGGCGAGTTCTTCCTCCGAGCGGACGGGACGAATCAAATGGACGATTGTCGGGTCGTTGTTCCAACGGTTGAACGTTGCGACGATGGCGTTCGACGCTTCCTGTAAAGGGACGAGCGAGATGGTCATCCTTTCCCCTCCTTTCCGTGACACTCTTTCGCGTTTAAGGGGGAAAATCCTTGTTTCAATCGACCGGCTTCAAAACGTTCAAATGACTCGGGAGTACTTCAAACGTGAGCGGCAGCTGACCACCCGTGTCGCCGTCGGCATTGACGGGAAGCGATTCTGGTGAGTCGACATGCACGCGTTTCGTCGTAAACGACGTGACGCTGTCCGTTTCTTTCAACTTGCCGGTGAACAGGGCCGGTGCGAGTTGGACCGCGTCTTTGAAGCCGAGGTTTTCAAATAAGTAGACATGAAGCAAGCCATCGTTCAACTCAGCGTCCGGTTCAAAGTTCTCAAACCCGCCGACCGAGTTCGTGAGGGCGATGACGACCAAATAGGCGTCTCCGTCGAACGTGTGCTCATCGGCTTGGACCGACAGCGCATACGGGCTATGTTCGCGGAACGCTTTGATGCCTTCGATCAAGTAGGCGAACGGGCCCCATTTCGTTTTCTCCTCGACACTGACCTCGTCGACGGCCTCGGCGATGAGCCCGATGGCGATGACGTTCATGAAGTAGCCGTTCTCGTATTTGCCGATATCCATCGGTGTCGGTTGCGCCGTCTTGAGCGCCTCGATGGCATCTGCGGGATCGCTCGGGACGCCGAGGGCGCGGGCGAGGTCGTTGACGGTACCGAGCGGGATGATGCCGAAATCAGGACGATGGTCGGCTTCGGCGAGACCGGTGACGGCCTCGTTCAACGTCCCGTCGCCACCCATCGCGATGACGGCTTTATATTGTTTCGATGCCGCTTCTTTTGCGAAATGGGTGGCATCGTC
The DNA here is from genome assembly GCF_018618115.1 of Exiguobacterium sp. s16. Lineage (NCBI taxonomy): Bacteria > Bacillati > Bacillota > Bacilli > Caryophanales > Exiguobacterium > Exiguobacterium sp. s16. The sequence continues at coordinate 72,253 of NZ_JACSLM010000009.1, forward strand.
AGCTTTCTCCGTGAACCGGACATCGACGTTCCCGTAACGCTCACGTAAGACTTCCTCCGCTGCCGCGGCGTGTTCTTTCCCTAACTCTTTCCCAGACGATGGGTTGACGATTAACATGACTGTATCCATCAAAGCACATTCTCCTTTTCACACTCAGATATTGTCATCTATTCCCGTCATATGCCCAGACTAGTCATAAAAAAAACAACACAGATGTGTTGTTCAGTAGTGCCGGAACGCCGACATATCGAGATGGCTCGCATCCGATTCGTCGACGGCGAGTTCAATCTTCAAATGCTCATGGAACGGTGAGTCGAACGCGCCCATGCAGGCGACCGGTTCATGGTCCGGGACGGGGGACTTGCGTTTCGTTTTGACGAACAAATAGTCCTCACGCGCCAACGTCAACAAAAAGCGCTCGACCGCATGGGGTTCGCGCGTGACGTTCGGCCATGGTAAGTGGTTGAACAATAAAAAGACCGCGCCTTCTTTTTCGAGCGCATAGTCTGGGGCGATCCCTTCCCGGTTCAACAACTCGATGACCGTACTCAAATAGGCTTGTTTAATCGTCAATGAAATCTCGTAATACTCACGCATACCGTCCACCCTTTCTAAAAATCGCAATAATTCCATTCTATACGTTTCAGACAGGGGCGACAATGAAGAAGTTTCTTGACGAAGCGTTTTTCCCACCGTATACTGCTCATGTCCTGCTATACTAAAGGTAAATGATGAACGAATTGAGGTGAAACCGACATGATTGAATCACTCGAATTGAAGGCGTGGATCGTTTTAGCGCGGGCGATGGACGCGATCAGTGACCGTGTAAAGGACGATTTAAGACGCCACCAATTGAATTCAACAGAGTTCGGTGTTTTATCCGTATTGTATAAACGAGGGGATACCCCGCTCCAGCAAATCGGAGATCAAATTTTGATTACGAGCGGCAGTGTCACATACGTGATCGATAAGCTTGAAAAACGTGGCTTGATTGAACGTGTGGCTTGTCCATCTGACCGACGCGTTACGTATGCTTCGTTGACCGAAGAAGGCAAGCGTTTGATGGACGTCGTCTATCCCGAGCATATCGAAATCTTTAAAGACATTTACGGTCCACTTAGTGAAGAGGAGACGGAAATGCTGATCGACCTATTAAAACGGGTCGGTTATAACGCGGCAGGCAAATGACGCCTGCCTGTTTTTTTTTGACTCATTTATCTTGAAGTTAAAATAATTGACTGTGAGATATACAGATGATATAGTTCAAACTGTTGTTACAAATAGAGATTACTTTTATGGAGGAACCCATTATGAAAAAGGTATTATACGTATCTGCTAACCCGAAACCGACAGAATTGTCATACAGCAAACAAGTCGCTGAAACATTCATGACGACACTCACGAACGAGAATGCGTCACTCGAAGTTGAAGCGATTGAACTTTACGATGTCGATGTCCAAGAAATCGACGGCGACGTCCTCAGCGCATGGGGCAAATTCGCATCAGGCGAAGCACTCACAGACGTCGAAGCGGCTAAAGTCGCAACAATGAACGGTATGCTCGAGAAGTTCATGGAAGCTGACATGTATGTCTTCGCGACGCCAATGTGGAACTTCTTCTTCCCAGCACGCATGAAGATGTTCCTCGACAGCGTCTTGACGGCTGGTAAAACATTCCGTTACACAGAGCAAGGTCCAGTCGGTCTTCTCGAGAACAAACAAGCGATCCACATCCAAGGTACGGGTGGCATCTACACGGGTACGGACCTCAACTTCGCAGACGCTTACCTCCGTCAAGCGCTCGCATTTGTCGGCGTGACAGAAGTGACGACACTTCCAGTTGAAGGAATGAACCAATACCCAGACAAAATCGAAGAAATCGTTGCTGACGCAAAAGCGAAAGCCGAAGCACTTGCGAAAGAAGTCGCAGGCGCAGTCACAGTATAATGATCAAGGGCGAGTCCAATCGGGCTCGTCTTTTTGTGTGCCATCGATTCGGGTATGATAAGACGGAAAGGGGAGAAGAACATGGGAGAACAGTTATCAAATCGCCTGCTTGGGGATTGGAGCGACATCATCGCATCCGAGATGGCCGAGCCTTATTTTACTAACTTGAAAGCGTTCGTCGATGAAGCGTATGCGACATCGACCGTCTATCCGGAGCGAGAAGATATTTGGAACGCGTTCGTCTATACGAAGTTCAAGGACGTCAAATGTGTCATCCTCGGGCAAGATCCCTATCACGGACCGAACCAAGCGCATGGACTCAGTTTCTCGGTCCAAGACGGCGTCCGCCTTCCACCGTCACTCCGTAATATCTTTAAAGAATTGCAGGACGATATCGGCTGTAAGGTCCCGACTAGCGGCAATTTGGAGAAATGGGCCCGCCAAGGCGTGCTATTGCTCAACACCGCCCTCACGGTCGAGGCAGGCAAGGCTGGGTCTCACCGCGGGAAGGGCTGGGAACAGTTCACCGACTCCATCATCGAGCGACTCGGGCAGCGTGAAGAGCCGATCGTGTTCGTCTTATGGGGGAACGACGCGAAGAAGAAACAGAAATGGATTGGCCCGCAACATGCCGTCTTGACGTCGGTCCATCCGAGCCCGCTCTCGTCCCATCGCGGCTTTTTCGGATCGAAGCCGTTCTCGCAAGTGAACGCGAAGTTGAGTGAGTGGGGACAACCTGAAATTGATTGGTGTTTGTGACAGTCTGCAGATGCGGACTGTTTTTTTGTTGACGACATTCAAACGGTCTGTTATCGTTACTACCAACAAGATACTTTAGCGCTTAAAAGCACATGTGCATAGAAGCATAACTGTATAACAGTATAAAAGCGATGACCGAACCGAAGTAGAGACATCTTCCCTGGCCCAGAGAGCGTGTGGTGCTGTGAACACGCCCAAAAGATGAATCGAATTACAGTTCGCGAGCTCTCACGTGTTGAGCGGTCCCCCGTTATCGGAATAGAGTGACTAGACATCGTCTAGTAATCAGGGTGGTACCGCGGCATCGTCGTCCCTATCGAGTGAATCGATAGGGACTTTTTTACGTTCAGTCAATCAAAGGAGGAAACATCATGCTCACACAAATCATTCCACGCCATTTGGCCCCACATATTTCGCCACAGTTCTACGACGAGTACACGCCGACGGATCATGCTGTCTGGCGCTTCGTCTTGCGACTGAACTTGCACACGCTTGAAGGGAAGGCACACCCGTTCTACATCAAAGGGTTGAAAAAGACGGGCATGGGGCCAGAGCGTCTCCCTGACGTTGAAAAGATGACCGAAGAGATGCGAGAGGCCGGTTGGTCGACGGTCGCGGTCGATGGACTCATCCCAGGCGTCGCTTTCTTTGATTTCCAAGGCAACGGCATGTTGCCGGTCGCGACCGATATTCGTAAAGTCGAGAATATTTTGTACAGTCCGGCACCAGATATCATCCACGAGGCGGCTGGTCATGCACCGATGTTGATGGATCCGGAGTTCTCCCAAATCGTGAAGCGGTTCGGACAGCTTGGAGCGAAAGCGTTCATGAATCGTGAAGAACACGCCTCGTTTGCAGCACTGAAACGATTGACCGTCGTGAAGGAGAATGCGAACTCGACGGACGAGGAAATCGCGGCAGCCGAAGCGGCGGTTCATGCGGCCAAAGCCCAAGTAACCGGCTTCTCTGAAGCGCAACAAGTCGCCCGCATCTTTTGGTGGACGGTCGAGTTCGGTCTCATCGGTGAGGTGGACGACCCGCTCATCTACGGGGCAGGACTGTTATCATCGGTCGGGGAGAGCCGTCATTGTTTGACTGACGCCGTCACGAAACATCCGTTCAATTTAGAGCACGCACTCGAAACGAAACAGGACGTGACGAATATGCAACGCGAGTTGTTCGTCATCCCGGACTTTGAAGCGTTGAAGGACGCGCTAGACGAACTCGAGTCACGGATGGCGGTCAACCAAGGTGGAATCGCCTCGCTCGAGAAAGCGCTCGCGTCGGGCAGTCAATCGACCGTCCGGCTTGAAGACGGGACGGACCGCGTCGGTGTGATACGTCACGTGACACGCTCTGGGGCCCATGCGCTCGTCCAGTGGGACGACTGTGTGAACGTCAATCACGGTCAATTGACGAACTTACAGAACCACGGCGTCCTCGTTCTCGATGGACCGCTTCAAGACGTATTGGCGACGGCAGGGATTCGACTGGACGGACGCCTCGTCAGCGAGACGACGGAAGCGTTACAGTTCGAAGACGTCATCGTCACGATTGAAGACCGACAAATCCATCTCACGACACTTGAAGTGAGACAAGACACGCTCCCATCGATCTTCCCAGGCACCGAGATTGAAGAGCTCATCATCTTGGAGAAGCCGGTCCATATCGAACGTGACGCCCGTGTTTGGACGAACGATGACCCGATGTTCAATCGAATTCGCAATATGCGGGAGCAAGGCGAGTCGATTGATGAGCTCGTGCCGACGATTCTTGCCGATCATCCCGATGCTTGGTTGCTCCACATCGAATGTTTGGAGCTCGTCGAGTCCGATGCGCTTCGACAGGCGTTGACGGAACGGTTGCACGCGTTACGTGAGACGTCGCCATCGCGGCATGAGTTGATTGGCCGCGCGCTCGCATTGCTCAACTGACAAAAATAATCCCCGCCCAATGATGGGAGGGGATTATTTGTTAACGCGTCGTTTCACGCAAGAACGTGATTAAACGGCGATACGTGGCACTGGCGGCTGGCTTATCCATTTCAAAATGGTAGTCGTGGCCGAGTGTGTGCTCGTTTCGGTCATAAAAGACGCTCGTGACGTCCGCACGACCTGAGAGGATCGTCGCAAATTCTTTCGCTTGCGTTTCGAACGAACCGGTGTTGCCATCGGTGATAAACGTCGGAACGAATGTGGCCGGGATATTCACGAGCGGCGACGCTTCCGCGACGACCGGCAAGTCTTCCCAATTGTACGTTCCGAAGTAAGCCCAACCAATCCGTTTGAACAAGAAGCGGTTGACCGCCTTCGATGACTCGACGATGCTCCGTTTCAAATCGTACGGACCCGACATGAGAACCGTGCCGAGAATCGACGATTTCGGGACGATTTGCTTCACTTCGGCAGACGGTGCGTAGCCATCGTTCAATTGGATTCCGACGAATTGGGCCACAAGTTGGGCCCCGTTCGAATCGCCCGCAAAGAAGACACGGTCGAGATCGAGCCGGAAGCGGTCATTGTTTTCAGCGATATACGTGTATGCCTCTTCAAGTTGTTGGAGCGGGACGGGGTACGTGACGTCTGGAGCGAGCGCATAATTGACGCTGACGACGTTGTAGCCGTTGCTTGCGATTGACGTCGCATACTTGAAGACGTCGGCCTTATCGCCACCGACGAATGAACCGCCGTGCACCCAAAAGATGGTTGGGACGATCTGCTTCTCACCTTCGTAGCGAATCAAGTCGAACGTTCCGTTCTCGTAAGCCGAATGGTAGTCGATGTCTTTACGGACCGACGTTTTTTGTACGACTTCCTCGAACCCTTTAATGGCCACTTCGTTCCCGCCGGCAAATGAGGTTTTGACGAGGCGTGAGGTCGGTTTCGGGGACAAGAATACATAGGCGGCACCGGCGACAGCCGTGCCGACGAGTCCGAGTCCCGCCCGTTTCAATCCTTTATTCATCGTAATTCCTCCTTGAATTCAACCTGAGTTGTCCGTTTATCGATCGACGAGGACAGTTCCCATGAACGTTTCGATAACGTGCGCGATCCCGTCTTCATTGTTTGATTTCGTGATGAAGTCGGCTTTGCCTTTGACCGTTGTGTTGGCGTTGCCCATTGCGACCCCAAGCCCAGCCCATTCAATCATCGTCAAGTCGTTGTTCCCGTCTCCGCAAGCGATGACGTGGGCTTGCTCGATGCCGACGTGCTCGGCTAAGAAGGCGAGGCTCGTCCCTTTCGTCACACCCGCTTCCGTAAATTCGAGGAAGAACGGTTTCGAACGGGCGACGGCGAGTTTGCCTTCGAGTTCGACTTGCAGTTTCGTTTCAATCGGGGCAAGCGTGTCGCCGTCACCGAGCATGAGACACTTGACGACAGGCGTCGTGACTGCTTCTTTGAAGTCGTCGACATGGATGACCGGCATCCCTGTCAATTCACCTTCGATATCGGTATACGGGTTCGGTTGATCGGTTACGATTTCGTTACCGATGTACGTATGAATCGCGATTTCTTCCCGGACACTGATATCATGGAGATGGGCGACCGTCTCTGGAAGCAATGTACTTGAGAAGATTTCTTCATTTGTCTCACAGTTGATGATTGAGGCACCGTTAAATGAGAGAATATAGCTACCGTATTTGGCGAGCTCGAGCTCTCGAGCTGCGTCCCACATCGCGTACGTCGGACGTCCGCTCGCGAGCACGACTTTATGTCCGCGTTCTTGTACATCCAGCAAGGCAGCTTTCGTTTTGGCGGAAATCGTGTGATCGCTCGTGAGGAGCGTATCGTCCATATCTAAAACAATCATCTTGTAACTCATAATGGTAAGGAGTCCTCCTTCAGAATCTAATGACTCCATCCTAATACGATTTGAGGTCAATTGACAACCTTGTCGCAAAAACGTAACTATTAAGAAGTAGTGAATTTCAGAAGAGGTGGAATGATGAATCGAATATTAGTAGCCGAAGATGAGCATGCGATTCGCAGCTTTATCATCGTTAATTTAAAGCGGGCCGGATTCGACGTCTTTGAGGCGACGAACGGACGCGAGGCGGTCACGGCGTTTGATCGTGAACCGTTCGATGTCGTGTTATTGGATGTGATGATGCCAGAGATGGACGGTTTTGAGGCATGTGCGGCCATCCGTGATTTAGATGAGAATGTCGGCATTATCATGCTGACGGCGCGCACACTCGAAGAAGATAAAATCGAAGGACTCGGCCGAGGGGCGGACGACTACATCGCCAAGCCGTTCAGTCCCGGCGAACTCGTGGCGCGGATTCAAGCACTCCTCCGACGTGTCGAGAAAGTGAAACGAAAAGAGAAGAAGCGATTGAAGTCCGGACCGTTCGCCATCGACTTGGCAGCGAAGCAAGTGACGAAGTATGGGCAGTCGATTGATTTGACCCCGACCGAATACGATTTGATTTGTCACCTCGTCCAAAACGAGGAAGTCGTCTTATCACGTGATGCGCTGTTAGATGCCGTTTGGGGCATCAATTACTTCGGGGACAGAAAGACGGTCGACGTCAACATTCGTCGTCTCCGTCAAAAAATTGAAGATGATCCGAGCCACCCGGCTTATATCGAGACACTGTGGGGGCACGGGTACAAATGGCGGAGACATGACGGATGAAGCAACAGCTCGTCATTCGGATTATGCTCGTCATGACGTTCGTGCTCGTCTTGCTCGTGAGCGTCTTGTCGTACGGAACGTACCGCTACTACTATGAATATGAATCAGAGGCCTTACTTAGCCATGCGACGACGAGTGCCTATCTCTATCCCCAGGCGCAAGTCGGTTTTGAAACACCGAGCGCGTTCTCGGTTCTCGTCCGGACGTTCGGGTATCCAGGCACCGATTTGACGATTGTCGACCGGACCGGTCAAATCATTAAAACGACGGGACAGCGGGCGCAGCAGGCGGCCTTCACACCGGAACAACTGCAAGACCTCGCCCGCGGTGAGTCCATCGTCCAAGATTACGATGCGGAAGGGAACCACTATTTGTCGGTGACGAGTCCCATCATCACGGACGGCACGAGTGAATTCGCCATCAGCTTCACGCGGCCGCTCGCCGATCTCGATACGTTGATTCGCGAGATTTGGATGGCTGTCGTCATGATTGGCGTCTTGATTTGGCTGGTCGCGCTCTATGCCGTCATTCGGATTGCAGACCGCTTCGTCCGACCGATTCGAGACATCATTGAGACGGCTGATGAGATGGCGCAAGGTGATTTTGACGTCGAAGTCTATTCCAATGAAAAACATGAGCTCGGGGCACTGGCCCGGACGCTGACGTATTTAGGAGCGAAAGTGCAGCAGCATCAATCGACACGAAATGAATTTCTATCAAACGTGTCGCACGAGTTGCGGACGCCGCTCACTTCGATCAAAGGATGGACCGAGACGATTCGCGGCGGGGACGAGAAAGTGTCAGAGGAGACCGAGCTCGGTTTGAGCATCATCCATTCGGAGACGGAGCGGATGATTGGGCTCGTCGAGCAGTTGCTCGATTACACGAAAATTGAAGAGAGCCGGCTCGTTTTGTATCGGCAAGAACTCGACCTCGTATCGCTGTTACGGAAAGTGACGATTCAGTTGAAACAGTCGCTCGAGGATAAACAGATCACCCTCATCGAACGGTACCCCCAAAAATCGATTGGACTGTTTGATGAGAACCGGTTGAAGCAAGTATTTTTAAACTTACTCGAGAACGCCATTCGCTTCTCACCCGAAGGTGGGACGTTGACCGTACGGTTCGTGCAATCGGAGCGGGTCGCGTTCATCTCGATTATTGACGAGGGGCCTGGTATCTCACGGGATCACCTGCAACGCATCACGGAAATGTTCTATCAGGCGCAAGTGACGAAAGGCAGCAGTGGTCTTGGTCTCGCGATTGCGAAGGAGTTGATCGAGGCGCACGAAGGAAAGCTCGTCATTGAAAGTGAGGTCGGTCATGGGACGACGGTGACTGTTTTGTTGCCGCTCGATCCAAGCGAACTGCATTAAAAGGGTTAAACCTTCCGAATTCAGGATACATGTAATTGTATGTAGAATGAGGGAGGTTTTTTTCGTGGCAACGAAATCATTGAAGCCATTGTCAGGTAGTCCGAACGCTGTCTCGACCGAAACAGAAATTGAGGCGCTACGCATGGAGCCGCTCCCATACGGGGAAGACCGCGCTCAGAGCATCGAGACAATGAAGATGGTGATGGGGCAACTGCCTCGGACCGAGCTCGTCAAGGAGACGGATGACACGCTCCATTATGTCGTCACGTCGAAAATGATGCGCTTTAAGGATGACGTTGAATTCCGATTCGACGATGAGACAAGACAGATTGAATTCCGCTCGGCATCACGACTCGGTCACTCTGACTTTGGGGTGAACCGGAAACGGATGCAGGATGTGAGTGAACGCTATCGGAGGTTGATGAGATGAAGGATTATCAGTTGATTGTGATTGGTGGAGGCGCGGCCGGGATGACGGTCGCGGCTGGTGCCGCAAACTTAGGCGCAAAGGTCGCCTTGGTCGAGAAGAAGAAACACCTTGGTGGAGACTGTCTTCACGTCGGGTGTGTCCCGTCGAAAGCGCTGATTGCCGCTTCGAAAGAAGCGAGTAGCATGATGCAGGCGGCGCGTGTGCTCGGAGCTGAGTTTGATGGCCGCGACCATTACCAGACGACGAAGGCGCGTGTCGATCGTGCCCGCGCCATTATCCAAGATCATGACGGAACGGAGCGTTTCGAAAAACTTGGTGTCGATGTGTATATCGGCGAGGCATCATTCCAAAGCCCGTACGAGCTTAAAGTCGGAGACGATTTGTTGATTGGGAAAAAGTTTGTCATCGCGACCGGATCGAAACCGACCGTACCGCCGATTGATGGATTGGACAGTGTGCCGTACTTAACGAACGAACAAGTTTTTGAAGAAGAAACGCTGCCAGAAAGTATCATCGTCATCGGCGCCGGCACGGTCGGGCTTGAACTTGCCCAATCGTTCGCTCGTCTTGGAAGCCAAGTGACCGTGCTTGAGGCACAGGACACGTTCTTACCGAAAGAAGATGAGTCTGTCAGCAAATTGCTCCGCTCCCAGCTCGAGATGGCGATGCGTCTGAAAATCGGGGTGAAAGTGAAGCAGATTGCGGAAGAGGACGGACGTATTCACGTCACGACTGAAGTCGATGGCGAGACCGTGACGTATGAGGCTGACAAACTGCTCATGGCGACGGGCCGTAAACCGAGAATTGATGAACTACGGCTCGACCGGGCGCATGTGAACGTGAAAGACGGGTACGTTGATGTCACTTCGACATACCGGACGTCCCAACCGCACATTTTCGCGATCGGTGACACGATCAAGACGTTACCGTTCACCCATGCGGCCGGAGAAGAAGGGAAAGCCGTCGTGGCGAACGCCTTGTTCGGACTATGGAACAAGGTCGACTACACGAAGATGCCGTGGATCACGTTCACGGACCCGGAAGTGTTCCACGTCGGCATGACCGAGGCCGAGGCACGTGAGCGTCACGGCGATGACGTCGAGATTTTTGAAGCGAAACTGTCTGAGGTCGATCGGTTCGTCGCCGACCGTCAAGAGACAGGATTCGTCAAAATCATCACCCGGAAGAACGGTAAGATTATCGGTGGGCACGCGGTCGGAATGACGGCCGGGGATTGGATGCAAATCGTCGTTTATGCGATGCAACGAGGCGATAAAATCGGCAAGCTGTCCCGCATGATTTATCCGTATCCGTCGCGGAGCGAGGCCGTGAAAAAAGTGGCCGACCTTTACTGGCGGAAGCGCTTGTTCAACAGCCCGCTCACGGATTTGTCACGCAAGTACTTCGAATGGACCCGATAACGAAAAATCCCACTCTCGACTAATCTGTACCCTGAGTAATAGACACTTAAAAAAAGTCTATTGCTCAGGGTTTTTGTGTACACTGGATTAAATCATATTGGGAGTGAAT
>NZ_JACSLM010000010.1:0-75451 GCF_018618115.1 Exiguobacterium sp. s16
GACGTCAAAAAAATGACGCGCCCTCCGGCCCGTCTTCCTTCGCTTTAGGCTCAAAGCGAGGCTTTTCGCTCGTTGGCTACGGAAGCCTGGACCTATGTGCGCTCTACGCATTTTTTTGAGGCTCTCCCTGCGGTCGCCCTTGCACCGTCTCCCGACGCTCGCTGCGTTTCCGTCAACAGGACGCACAACGGTGTTCGTTCTGAGGACAGCTTATCCGAAAGGGGACAAACCATCATGGAACTATCCGCCATCATCGAGGTCATCCGTATCAAACAAGAGGTTCGCGAGGAAATGGTCGCCCTCGAGCATGCCATCATCCACTCGCCGGACAGTGCCAGACAAATCGGGTCATCGTTCATCGGGGACGACGACCGTGAAGTGTTCCTCGTCATCATGTTGAATACTAAAAACCGGGTCATCGGCGTCCACCGGGCGCATGTCGGGAGCGTCAACTCGAGCGTCGTCCACCCACGGGAAGTCTTCAAATGCGCCATCTTGAACAATGCCTCATGCCTCATCGTCTGTCACCAACATCCGAGCGGGGACCCGACCCCGAGCCGGGAGGACATCCTCGTCTCCGAGCGCTTACATGAAGCAGGCGACCTCATCGGCATCCCCGTGCTCGACCATCTCATCCTCGGTGCGGACGAGTCATACGTCAGTATGAAACAGCGAGGTTACATGGGTTGAATGGAATGGAGTGGGGCCGGGGGACCGGTCCCGGTCCGTCCGGTAAGGGCAAGGACGAAAAACATACGTTTTTCTTTGAAGAGACGGGCGACTCGCGTTGCTCTCGCCTGGATCCATAGAGCGGGATCCGGGAAAAGGTCCGTTTTCGCATGACGAAAACGAGATGGTTCGTGTGTGAAGGTTGGACGTTATTTTGGTCTGTCTCGTAAGAAGATTGTTTGATGAAATAGTAGAAGTGAAAACACGGTTTGTTTATTGAAAATGACCATGTTTTCGAAACAAGCCCTAGGGCTTGTTTGAAACAACACCAGAGCTTACGTGAAATATCCTGAGATGTTGCCTGCTTGGATGCGAGGTATCATGAGGCTAACAACAGGAGAGGATGATTCAGATGGACAGCTACCAACTAGATCAACAGACGATGGACGAGATGACGGAGGTATTGCTTCGACGCCTTCCTGACCGGCTTCAAGAAGATTTTGACGACTTAAAACTTGTGAGCATGGATCTTCTTTGTGATGTGAAGGAAGGAGAGCGCTTGACCCACCTCACCGTCTTTTTCAATACCAATATGATTCGACGGAATCGTCGTACATAAGAAAAAGGAATGGTTGTATACATGTATACATGTAGATTTGTATACGTGTATACATGTATATGTGTATACAGTTTTAAAAAGTCTTCATTTCTGTAGGTTCATGAACAAGGACTGAACTGGCTCTGGAGGGGGAGTCGTTTTAGAGAGGACCAGAAGGGGGGGAGACGTGATGAACGAGGGACTGCTTGATGACTATGCGTTCGAAGGGTTGGATCCGTTCGTCCGGACGGTCTTCTCGGAACTGATGGAACATCCCGAGTGGATGCGTGTCGTCGACAGGGAACATTGCGTCGAGAAGGTCGTCCGGTTCGATGAGGGACGGAACTCGCCTTACTTTCGCGTAGTGATCTATCTGGATGCGGAAGAGCGTCCGATCAAGAGCGTATATCAATATGGAACATGGGTGGTGGCGGATGGAGACGTCAGTTTCGTCGTCTCAGAGCTATCGAAGGATATATTCGAATATGAAGTGATGCATGTCCATTGGCTCATCAAGTATCGCTTTGAGGATTGGGGCGTGTTTGAAGACGGGGCATGGGAGAAGGAATGGTGATCCGGGCTCATGCGTGAGCGTCTAACGCCTTGTGGCGAAGTCGCTCATCGCACCGCTGCCTCCCTGACGGCCCGATAACAAGAGCTGCTGGTTCACCGCCGCATCTCTATGTTCCTGGCCCTTTCTGACGGGAGGCACGGAGCGTAAGAACAACACTAAAAGCAAGAACGTGGGCTTGTCGATCGACAAGCGAGGGAAACCATTCAGTCGAATGGTTTTTTGTTTTTACCTAGAGGCACTTTACTTTTCAAATCAGCTGTTTATCAATGGCTCTTAGAATAAGGATTGAGAATGAAAGAGTCTGCGTCGACATGTCTTCTGAATCGAGTGATTGATTTTCTATTCAAGTTTGGAGCATGTGTACATTGTATAATACAATATATGTAAATGATGAGAAGGTAGGGATTTACATTGTACAAAGCTCTATTAATTGCAGTCAATGAGCAACGTGACCATGAGATATCTGCTCTTCCGAATACGTTAAACGACGTAAGAGAAATCAATCGATTATTGACAGAAGAGCCCGCCGTATTCGGTAAATCTGACGTCCAGATTTTATATGGGAATTTGACCACCAAGTCAATGTTAGACCATGCATTACATAGTTTTTTTGGAGATGCGTCTCCAAATGATGTCTTATTTCTCTACTGGGCAGGCCACGGGGGGTTCAGTCAAACCAATGCGTATTTCATTCCATATGATGCAGGTATTCATGCTATAGGTGACACCAGCATCAACATGTCCGATGTCAGAGACCATATCGATCAAACAAAGGCCCGCACAGTCTTGAGCTTTTTTGATACGTGTCATAGCGGTGCGCTCATGCGATCAATCGACAATCTGATGGAGAGAGGGCTTGAAATTAAAGGGTCCGGTAAGTTCGTCATCGCAGCGTGCACGGAAAATCAGTTGGCTTGGGATCGAAACGGGCATGGAGCCTTCACAGATCATTTGATCCGTGGCCTAGAAGGTGGGGCGACGAACCTGAGCGGGGAGATTGATATCTACACGCTCTATGCTTACGTCAGCCGGGCTCTCTCGAAAGAATTCGAGAATCAACATCCTGTCTTAAACAGCACGCTCTCCGGTCCACCTGTCATCATCAAGAATGTAAAGACGAGACAGGCCGAGTCGAATTTGTCACCACTCTTTGACGGTGGACAACGGGTGATCGACAATTCTGGAGACTGGTTTCTATTGGGAAGTTCGAGCGCACGTTACTTCTCCTATCGCTACAACAGTTCTGACAAGGCATACAGCTTGATCTTGAAGGCCGAAGACAACTCGAGAGGGGTCGAGGAGGTGCTCAAGCAGATGTGGAAAACTGAGCAACCTTTCGCGATTGAAGATACGGCTGAATATGTCCGCGTGGCCGAGGTGAATGTGGAAGTGGTCGGGGGTGAAAAAACAATCAACCTCAAGCTGGTCTCGAGTGAAGACAGACATGGCAGTCATATGTTTAGTGAAATGACAGTCAATGGTATTAAACCCGATGAAATCGCTAAGCTGAGAATCGATCACTATCTATTCAACAAAGAAGTTCCAAGACATGTCAGAATGGATCATTCGGAAACACTCATTTACGGGAATCCATCCGACTATGAGGTGTCCAATCGGTTAATCCCGGATTTGCTTGATCAGCATGTCACCCTGGAATGTATCAGACTACACCTCATAGCGGTCCTTGTATTCAAATCAATTGTGTCTGAAGTGAGCTCATTGCATTTATTTGTCGAACGCGGTGCCATCACGAGGATTACCATCGAAGGTAGGCGGCCCCGCGTCTACTCGAACGTCAATCCGTCAATAGTGTCAGTGGACGAACCGGTACATTTTTCATTGGACTATTGATACGATCCGCGTACATGAGTAAGCGAAAGACCATCAAATCAGAGAAGGCGGAGAGGCCAGATGAAACATGCCTTACCGGACACACGTTGGCTATATGAACAACTTTTGAACCATGGGCAACAGACCGCTGTCGATGACTTTGCGGCTAAATGCCCTATGCACGGGCAAGCGGAATTCGTAGCACAGTTATGGGAGACGGACGCGGAAATCGGAGGGATCGGCGGATACCAGCTTCCTAAAAACCCGATACAAAATCCGTTTCCCGGCGGAATGGAACGAACTTTATATAGGCCGTTGCAGTATGCGGCGAGCGAACTAGAGCGGGACGTAGCGCATGGGGCGCGATACATCGTTCAATATGCAGGCATGCACCTGGAGGCCGTGACACGTCAATATTTGATGCGATCGCAAAAGCTCGGGTCGCTTCGACACTCCCAGTCCACCTTAGGAAAAGCGGTCCATCAAATCGCCAAGCTACGAACGATAGATGAAAAGACGATTCAGAGCCTACTTGTATTCGTACGTTTGTACAACATGTCGAAACATGAGGTGAACCAAGACGAATCGAGAGACCGTCTATTCAGTGCGGAGGACGCACTGATCGCTTATCTGTCTGCTCGTATCCTAGGCTTCCGGTTGTTGACCGAGATCGGTTTGGTTCCATCATAAGCATGGTCATGAAACAACTGATGTCCTGACACCTCTTGATCAATGGTCAAGATGTCTAGATTTTTAAACGTGAAAGATATCAATCTTTTTAATCGAACAGGCCATGAAAGAATGAATCAGACCATCTTAAACGAGCATGTATATATTTCGATGTCGAAACGTATACATACTCGTTTTACCCACTATTCCAAAAGTGTTTAAGCAGGACACTCCTGTCTCTCGACATGAAAGAGGCAAAACGAATATCTATTACGAACAACTTCACAAAACGTGAAATGGTGGCGAATCATCTGTTGGCTATACCAGTATCGGAGAATAAAGTCATTCATCTACCAAATTAACAAATGATAATAATCCCCTTACAATTTTATTCATAGGTAATACGATAAAAATATAGTATAATTTTTCCTGTTAATTAATCTTAGTTTTTTATCTTTATACTTTTATTTTGTAAAGAATTCGACATCTTAATTTTTGAATGATATTTGATACAAAGAAAAAAAGATTGGAGATATACAGTTGAAAAATAGATTTTTAGACAAAATTAAAGTCACGCCATCTAACAAAAAAGTACTAAAAAATATCGTTACTCCCATGTTATGGGCACGAGAAAAAACTTCAATTCATAGGCATTCCTCACTTTTGAATAAATCATACAATTTTATGCAAGAGCCTGCTATTGGTGCATTGATTTATTGCCAATTAGGTACAGCAGAACATTCGGGTGTATACATAGGAAATAAAAATGTTATCGACTTAAATCGAAAAGGAGAAATTAAAAAAGTTAGTCTGAAAGAATTCACTGGTAACATCCTTAGTACAGATAAAGACATTTTTATTCCAGTAATGAAGCATGCAATGTGGCCATTAGGAGATGAAAACATAGCAAAAGAAGCGTTTAAAAATCTGTCAGAAAGAAGAAAATACAATCTTCTTGATGATAACTGTCATCAATTTGTAGCAGGCTGTATCATAGGGAACCTTGAAAATGATTGTAATTTTTTGTTTATGGTCAAAGAAGAGTTTTCAAAATTCTTGAGTGTAGAGGAATCTAACATTGTTTGGGTTCGCTGGAAGTGGTATTTAAATTAGGATGGCCAAATCTTCAATCGACTACATCGATAGATAGATAACATAGGGTTATGGAGTGATCATCTACCTATGAATCGAGTGTATTCGTTTTATGAAGGATTTCTCTCGCTTTTAATACAATGAACATGGTATTATTTAATGAGAACATCATTGTGTTAAAAGGAGGTCCGTCATGTATACAATTGATGAAGCATTTGAGATTCTATCGAAGACCAAGCTCACGACCCACAAGGAAACCGTCCGGAACTGGGTACGAAAAGGCGTGATACAGGCGGAACCGCTCGAGTCCCGTAAAAAAGGCTATCGAATCAGCGAGGAGGCTCTCGAGCAGTTCATCAAAAAACGGATGCCTGAAGGATGGGAGATGTATCCAAAGTCGGTGACAGGAGATGCTCGGGAGGTCGTCAAGAGTGAGGACGTGGCCCCATATCACGTCGAAATCGACGTGGAAGCAATCAAAGAGCAGGGGCGGATTGAAATGTGGCATCAAGTGGCCGGCCGCTGGCTGTGGGAAGGCGATTTTGAGATCAGTCGTAGGATGGTGCGGAACGCGGTCGCGCATAGACGTTATTCAAAAGAATTTGAACAGCTGGTTTGGGAAAGGTGTCTTAAGAACAGTGCCCCACGAAAAAAACCACGTGTCCTTTATTTGGTTGATGCGTTCTTATTTGAAGAAGAGCGGGTGCCATTTCACAAGGGTTTTGATATCAAAGAAGATCAAATCATGCAGGCATTGATTGAACACGTTCGTATGAATGCAAAGTCCGGAAAATATACAAATGAATCTAGTGTAAATAAATTCAAGATTTAGACGCTTCTAATGAAAAGGTGTACTCTCTTTAACATTGAGAATACACCTTTTGCAATTGTTGTTGTATTAAATGAAAGATTGCACCTATATTTCTAAAGATTAGACTTCACTCTTAAGAAAATCGTCAGCACGACACAGAGTGGTGACTAAAGTGGACCCCATTGTCAAGACACTAATTTTATAATAATAAGGTGAAAACAGTCATTCTTCTTGTCCTTGTCCCATCTTGCAGACCCAGCCTTTCCTATGCCAGGTTCTGTCAAGGGCGTATTTTCCCTTGACAGGGCCTGGGATGGGAAAGATAATTGCTCCGAGATGGCAACGATAATATGACTTTATTTAGGAAGCTTGGAAGCAAGGACATCAATATTTTCAATCACTGGTGGCTCTACGAAAAGTTCAGGAGCTTTCTCCATCAATGCCGCAGCCACTTGACCAGAAAGGTGTGCTTGACGACCTGTGTCGTCCGGGAATGCGTCAAAGATTCCGAATGTCGTAGGTCCAAGTCGGATTGCAAACCATGCAATCGTTTCTGACTCCTCCTGAACCACAGGTAGGGCCCCACGTAGGAAGCTTTCAACTTCCGCTTCTTTTCCAGGTTTTGCTTCAAGTCGAACCAATAGCGCTACATTAACCATTTTTCTATCTCCTCCTCAAATTAGAAATTTCATCCATATGTGAGAACTATAATTCTATTTTACCTTTAATATATACACATTAAAAATATATTGTTCAGTTATATCAAACTACTTAAACGTTTAATTTTATGAATAATTACTCCGGTTTAAATACGACTTTAATATTATTATCTCGTTTTTCATCAAATACTTTATAAGCCTCATCGGCTTTTTCTAAAGGAAAAGTATGTGTGATAATTTCAGTAGGATCAAATACTTCATCTTTAATCATTTCATATAATTTAGGCATTAAATGAATAACTGGTGCCTGACCAGTTGTTAAACGAACATTTCTATTAAATATTAAATCAAGTGGAAAGTTATCAGCTGGTGTACCATAAATTCCAGTCAGTTGAATTGTACCAAATTTACGGACTGATTCAGCGGCTGTAATAATCGGACTAATTGTTCCTCTTTGTTGAGATGTTTTTGAAAGTTTTGGTTCTGGACTTGATTGTGCGCCATCAAAACCAACACAGTCAATAACTACATCAGCACCACCACTAGTTTTTTCTTTCAATAACTTACCAATTTCTTTTTCTTTATCGAAATTATAAACTTCAACACCATTGTATTTTTTAGCATGCTCTAGTCTATGTTCGACATTATCGATTGCTATAACACGTTCGGCACCTTTTAGTTTCGCAAATTTTTGTGCCATTAAACCTATAGGACCACATCCTAATACAATAACAGTATCCCCAGCCTTCACACCTGCATGTTCGACACTCCAATAAGCTGTAGGTACTACATCAGATAAAAATAATACTTGTTCATCTTTTAAATCACTATCTGGCACAACAAAAGAAGAAAAATCAGCATATGGAACTCTTAAATATTCAGCTTGACCACCCCAAAAATTCCCATGCATTTTTCCAAATCCAAATAACGCACCGTTATCCATCTTCCAGTTTGCAGGTTCTTCATTAGATTGATCACATTGTGATTCCATTTGGTTATTACAGTAAAAACAATCGCCACAACCAATATTAAAAGGAATAACGACACGATCACCTTTTTTTAGATTCTTAACTTCTTTACCAACTTCTTCAACAATCCCCATTGGTTCATGTCCGATAACAAAATCTTTATCCATAAACATATCGCCTTGATGATATAAATGTAAATCTGATCCACAAATACCTGAAGCAGTAATCTTAATAATTGCGTCAGTTGGTTCAATAATCTTTGGATCTGCAACTTTTTTTACTTTCATTTTCTTTTTACCTTGAAATGTTACAGCCTTCATACACATTACTCCTTTATTATATAATATCTGTATAACACATTATTAATACCCCTAATTTTAAATGATAAAACCTTTATACATATATTATTACCTTTACACAAGATTAAATATTCAACAAACTATTTATTTAATTTTACTTCTTAATTATCGAAAGATTTATCAGCTATGTGAATACCTATTAATTCACTATCTTTATTAAGGATAGGGGCTCATATTGCCCAAATGAAGTATCAGCTTAGTATATCTTCTTATTACATATACTTGCTTTTACTTTACCATCACTAAAAATATCTTACTTTTTTCACCACTAAATACACTCCTCTTATTTTTGAATGTAATTAGATAAATGTTTCCCAGTTACGCTATCTTGTATGCTAAGGACACCTTCTGGGTAACCACTGTATAATAATCTTCCTCCTTGTTGACCAGCAGCTGGTCCCATATCAATTAACCAGTCTGATTCTGTCATCATTGACAAGTTATGCTCGATTAGAACGACGGTATTACCTTCATCCACTAATTGATTAAATAATTCGATCAGCACATGGATATCCCTTTCATGTAACCCTGTTGTTGGTTCATCAAAAATAAAGATGTGGTCAGTCACTTGATTGATTAAATACTCACTGAGCTTTACACGTTGAATTTCTCCACCTGAAAGTGTGTCCAATGATTGTCCAAGTGTCATATAGCCTAGACCAGTGGCAGCGAGGGATTTTAATATCTCCAGAATTTTATGATGTGTATTGAAGTAATTTATTCCTTCTTCCACCGTTAATTGTAAGACATCTGCAATAGAGTAACCATCTACTTTAGCATCTAGAACTTCCTGTCTATAACGTGTTCCATGACATACTTCACAAACTTGTGAAAAATCAGGCATAAACGCAAGTTCTGTTTTAAGAATTCCTTTTCCTTTACAGTTTGGACAAGCACCTTCAGAATTATAGCTGAACATACTTTTCTTTAGCCCTGTCTCCTTACTGAAAAATGCTCGTAATTCATCAAATGTATTGGTATAAGTTAATATATTTGAACGATTTGAAACATTAATAGCTTTTTGATC
The DNA here is from genome assembly GCF_018618115.1 of Exiguobacterium sp. s16. Classification (NCBI taxonomy): domain Bacteria; kingdom Bacillati; phylum Bacillota; class Bacilli; order Caryophanales; genus Exiguobacterium; species Exiguobacterium sp. s16. The sequence goes on from NZ_JACSLM010000010.1 coordinate 9,257, forward strand.
GATGAATATAACATTTTTAATCTGTTTAAACCCAGTTTTTATGAGCGTACTCTTCCCAGAACCAGCAACCCCTGTAATAACAGAAATAGCATTTTTAGGGAGATACACTTCAACATTTTTGACGTTATTTTTTGTAACTGGACCGATATGAATCATTTCTTGAGATGACCTTGGAACTTTTAGTTGATGTTTTTCTTTGAGTTCTTGTCCAGTCGCAGTGTGGGAGTCGAGAAGTTGATCGTATGTTCCTTCAAATGTAATTCTACCCCCATTTTTACCGGCACCTGGTCCTACGTCAACAATGTGATCTGCAATCTTAATAATATCAGGATCGTGTTCAACCACAATAACTGTATTTCCTTTATCCCGAATAGACATAATTATGCGATTGATATTTTCAATATCTTCAGGATGCAGTCCAACACTCGGTTCATCGATAATGTATACGAGATCGGTCAGTGGGCTACTTAAATGACGAATAAGCTTAATACGCTGAGATTCACCACCTGATAATGTAGGTGTTTCTCGACCAAGTGTCAAATAACCAAGTCCAATATCAACTAGAGATTGAAGTTGCTGTTTAAGCGGCTTTACAATATATGCAGCTGTTTTATCAGTAAGATAGTCTAAAAACAGGATATTTTCTACGATACTTTGATTTGTAAAATCAGCAATATCTGCACCGTTAATTTTGCAGCTTAAAATACGTTGATTTAAACGTTTTCCGTGACAGTTAGGACAAACCATTGTCGTTACAACACGCTCATATTCATCCGGCCACCTGCTTTTTTCATAGCCATCATTAATAATAAACAGTCGCCTGAATCGATAGACGACCCCTTCATATTTTGCAGTACGGGGCCATTCTTCAGGAGGATTGGTCAGTTTGGTCGGCTCTAAATAAAGTAATTGATGCATCTCTTCCTTCGAATACTCTTTCAGCTTCTTATCATTATCAAATAGACCCGAATGCGTATAGCTTTTACCACGCCAGTGATCTGGTCCGAATGTAGGAAAATTAATTCCATGTTCGTTTAAAGATTTGTCATAATCCAGCAATTCATCGATATCAATTTCCTCGACATATCCTAAGCCTTGGCATCTCTCACACATTCCTGCCGAATTATTGAATGAAAATTCATTTGAATATCCGACAAATGGTTGACCAATACGAGACCATAGTAGACGAACAGCAGAATAAATGTCGGAAATTGTACCTACTGTAGAGCGCGAGTTACCACCAAGTCTTTTCTGACCAATGACCATTGAAACAGGAAGATTTTGAATGGAATCTACATCAGGTTTCTCATAATGAGTTAATTGATTCTGTATATATGTAGAATAAGTTTCATTGAGTAGACGCTCAGATTCAGCTGCAATCGTACTAAATACTAATGAAGATTTTCCAGATCCTGATTTTCCTGTAAAAACGGTCAATTGATGCTTTGGAAGACTTAACGAAACATTTTTTAAATTATTTTGTCGTGCACCTTTGATGATGATATTTTTCATCCCAAACTTCCTCTCCATAATTAAATATATTTATATTTTTTACCTTTTTAACGAGAAATAAGTTTATAAGTATCAATTTTAAAGTTCCAAATTTTTAGCTGAATTTCCGATTATATTCTATTAAAAAATTTAGGGAAATTCTATAATCAAGTTAGCCACCTACGGTGTGCTTTAAAAAATTTAAATGTACGCAGATTGTAAAATTAAGCTAGACAACTAAAAAAGCCTTCTGTGCTAAACTTAATATGTATTTCCGACCAAAGAAAACATTAAGGAGTTAGCACAAATGGCCTATACACACCTTACCACGGATGAACTTGCGTCCATAGAATTATATTACCACCAGAAAATTTCGGTCAGTGAGATCTGCCGGAGAATTAAGCGTTAAAGAGAGATCGTCTATAATGTAATTAATGCACTCAAAGCAGGTATATCTGTACTGGAATTCTATCAGAACGATAAGAAAAGAAAATCTCTTTGCAGAAGACGTAGAATCGTCCTTCCTAAGCATCAGATCAGTTATATTCAAAAAAGGATAGCCGACGGCTGGACACCTGACACCATCATAGGCAGAAATGAAGAATCTATCAGCTGTTCTGTTAAAATTCTGTACAGAATGTTCAGAGAAGATATTCTTCCTGTTCACTCACTTCCGATGAAAGGGAAAAGAAAACCTAACAGTCATCATGAGAAAAGAGGTCGTCAGACTTTCAAACGTCACATTTCAGAAAGAACAGTTGAATTTCCTGACTTTGATAAAGCGTTCTAAAGTGGATCCCATTGTCAAAACACTAATTTTATAATAATAAGGTGAAAACAGTCATTCTTCTTGTCCTTGTCCCATCTTGCAGACCCAGCCTTTCCTATGCCAGGTTCTGTCAAGGGCGTATTTTCCCTTGACAGGTCCTGGGATGGGAAAGATAATTGCTCCGAGATGGCAAGGACAGTAACCTACTGAAAATAGATGGATGCCGGTGTCCTATAACCCAATGACTGGTGGGGACGTTCCCAGTTATAGAATTCCATGTAGTCACGGATGTTCTGTCTCGCTTCTCTTGGTGTCCCGTAGTCCTTCAGATAGACCTCTTCGTACTTGAGGCTCCGCCAGAAACGTTCGATCATGATGTTATCCAGTGCCCGACCCTTGCTGTCCATGCTGATTTGGACGGCAGGCTGTTCCTTCAGGAGGTGGATATATTTGGAACTGGTGAAGTGGCTACCCTGGTCACTGTTGAAGATGTCCGGCTGCCCGATCGTGAAAGCCCGCCGGACGGCATCCAGGACAAAACCTATTTCCAGTGTCTGGTCCAGTTCCCAGCTGATGATATACCGGAAGTGCCAATCGATGATGGCTGCCAAATACATCCAGCTATCCTGCAGGCGGATATACGTGATATCAATGCCCCAAGCCTGGTTGGGACGGGTAATGTTCACCCCTTTCAGTAGGTATGGATAAATGCGATGCTGCAGGTTGCGTTTACTCAGATTGGGGCCTGGATAGAGAGCCTGTATGCCCATCTCGCGCATGTGACGCTGGACCCTCTTGCGGTTGATATTCACCTCTTCATTTTTCAATACTTCGGCAATCCTGCGTGACCCGTAGAACGGATATTTGGTGTAGATCTCATCAATCCTATGCTTGATGGCAACCTCTTCAGGCGAAGGGGCAACCGGCCTGTAATAAAGGCTGGAACGATTGAGCCCAAGCAGATCGGCCTGTTGGGAAACAGGAAGTTTACTGTTTCCCCATTCCATCATCTCTACCCGTTCCTGTCTAATCGTGGTAGATGCCAGATTTTTTTTGATCCACGACAGCTGCGTGGTTAACTTTCCGACTTCTGCATAGAGATTTTCCAGTTTCTCTTCATAGTCGGCTCTCATCTTCTCTTGGTCCTTGTTCTGTTTCTTGAACACTTGTGGCATCTCTGACAGGAAATGTGTTTTCCACTTATGCAGCTGGTTCACATGGATGCCATGTTCGGAAGCAATCTGGCTCATTGTTTTTTCTTCCTTCAAGATTTCCAACACAACTTGAGTTTTGAATTCGGGTGTATATCTTTTTCGTTTCATATACCTACCTTAACATCTCCTTTTTCGTGTCTGAAATCTTGGGTCCATTATAAAGAGACAGGGTTATGTGGTGCGCGTGGCATCGATCAAGAATTTATCCATGACGTGGATGCAACCATCGTGTTGGACCGTCGGGGCACACGCGACATTGTCACCGGATGTCGAGGCATGTTCGATTTTTGTGAAGCGTCTTATGGAGAACTGTTCGAAAGAGCGGGGCGATTGGTCGGAATGAACGACTGGAAGGCGACGCGCAACGGGGGATCAAGTGATGCAAAAGTATTTGCGGAATTCGGTATTCCGTCTGTGAATCTATCCATCGGTTACCGTGACGAGCATACAGACTTCGAGGAAGTTGACTATTGTGCAACATTTGAGACGGTGGTACTTGTCGAAACAGTCCTTAGTCATCGTCTGATTCAACAAAATAGCTGAAAAAATAGGAAGGCAGCACTTGAAAAAAATGCTGCCTTCCTATTTGCAATTTTCCTTGTATTAAAATGATTCTATTTTTATTCCCCTACCATTCCGTCATTATCGTTATCACGCATATAGGGGTAGAGCCAATGGTCGCTCATGATCGGCATCGTGAAACCGGCGTCTTTCGCTTCCTGGATCGTCACCTGACCGTTGCCATTCGTATCTACGCTCGAGACATCGCCTGTGGCCTCAGGTGCAGCTGCGGGTTCCGGTTCACCTTCTGTTAGGCCGAGTGCTGCATTCACTTCATCCGGGTTAACGTTGTCGAAGGAATCGGTGACGACATTTCCTTTGACCGTATAGGTGTATTGGTAGTGTGACGGAATATAAGTTTTCGTATCCGGATAGGTAATGATCGCCTCGAAGTCGGTCGCGCCGCCGGCCATACGGATGACGTCCTCCATATAGGCCTGGTCCCCGTAGCGGTTGAGCGTGCTATCTTGTGGTGTGATGTTGTAGGCGTTCGAGACGCCCCCGAGCGAGTCAGCGATGACGTGGCCTTCATCGAGATCACTGTTTTCGACGCCTGAGACCTTCGCCTCGTCATGATAGTAACGGCCATCCGAGGTCACATCCTCCGAATCATCATCCTGCAAGATGATCTGATCGGCGATGACACGAATCAATTGACCATGTTCGTTCGTGAACGCCCAATACTCGCGATCTCCATATCCGATATCGACGACGACGTTCGCCTCACGGTACCCGGACAAGTCCCCACCATCAACATTGATCAGTTTATAGCCGGAGAATTGATTGTTATCCGAATTTGTGACCGTTTCTTCGGCTGTTGCAGGTTCTTCTGCAGTCGTCTCCGTATTTGCGTCGTCTGTGCTCGTTTCGGTCGTCTCGACGACTTCTTCTGTTTGAGTAGCAGGCTCCTCTGCTTTCTCATTTGTAGAAGGGGTGTTTTCACTGGTACAACCGGCCATCAGCAGGATGGCCAAAGGCAAGGCTAAGTAGGTAAATTTCATTTTGTTCTCCTTATAGCATGTATATATGTAGATGAGTCAATACGATCTATGTTCAATTATATCCTCCGCATGTTTACGATGCGCCAATCCTTCACGTTTTGTTCGTCCATATGTTGAGTGACGCGTTCGATCATTCTAAATCGTTCGCGCTGACAAAAGTTGTAGGCTTCTTCCGGTAATGGCAGTTCGACCTCAATCGTGACTTTCACTTTTTTTCTTCGTTTGTTGAATCGATTCAGCAAATGATGTTCCAGCTTCGTGATGAACGCGTCGTCACCAATACCCTCTTCTGACTTCAGTACGCCGGTTATCTCAGGACTGATTCCATCAAGGTGGTGTTTGATTTCAAACGGTGTCGCATCTAAGTACTCGCAGAGGTGATCAAAGCGCAGTAACTCTGTACCGTGATATTGCTGGATCCATTCTTGAAGTCGCATGAGGAGAACCCCTTTTTAGTTCAAGTGTACCTCGTAGGGTTTTAACAAACAGTGACGAAGTCGTGTACAGCGTATGTAAGGTGCCGCACATGAGACTTGTTCGATTTCGTAATTCTGTCCTTCCTTAAAAACGGACTTTGTTCTGAGCCTCCATCTCTGCCAGCTTTGCCTTTTTCACATCAGGATCAGTGGTGAACCGATAGCTGCTTCCCTCATGGATCCAGGTCTCATCAAGGATAATGCCATTCATAATGTGGCGATACGGCATGGCGGTACATAACGTGTATCCCTTCAGATAGTGTGCAGCTTCCTGAATGGAGACACACTCCTTTACTTCTACCCCGTCTTTAAAAATCAGGACCGGTTTATACGTCTTGTTTATTGCGATTGGTTTTCGTAAATCCATTTCTCTCACTCCTCCTATCATCACACCTTACCTATTTATGTATGTGGTCAACCGCAGGAATTAGAAGCTATTTAACAAATAGCGGATTATAATAAAGGTGTGTTGGATAATTTTACAATAATTTTAAAGTGGAGTGATAGAAGATGAATAAATTGATCAAGATTGGGAGTGCCGTTCTATTTAGTGGAGCGCTATTGGTGTCACCATACGGGGAAGCATCAGCCGCTACGAGCATTAAAGTCCATTACATCGATGTCGGACAGGGAGACGCCATCTACATCAAGATGCCGAGCGGTGAGGACGTCATCATCGACGGGGGTAACAAAGGAAAGGGCGATGCCATCGTCGCCTACCTCAAAAAGCAAAAAGTTGACGATATCGAGGTATTGATCTCGACGCATCCGGATGCGGATCATATTGGTGGATTAGACGAAATCCTAGATGCCTATCGTGTCGAGAACGTCTACGCGCCGAAAGTGAAGCACACGACCCAGGCTTACAAAGATTTTCTGCAAGCCGTCAAACGGGAAGGGAAGACCATCAAAACGGCACAGGCCGGCGTGAAGCTACCGATCAAAGGCGTCAGTGCGAAGTTTGTGGGTCCGGTCAAATCCTACTCGAACAGTGACTTGAACAACTGGAGTGCAGTCCTTCATGTAACGTACAAGAAGAACACGTTCTTGTTCACGGGAGACGCGGAACACGTTTCTGAGAAGGACATGATGGCGAAGAAGCAGACGCTCCGTGCAGATGTCTTAAAGGTGGGACATCACGGTGCCAAGACGTCGACAAGCAGTACGTTCCTGAACACGGTCAAACCGAAGCATGCTATCATCAGTGTCGGGAAGAACAGCTACGGCCATCCGACTTCCGAAGTGGTGACGAACTTGAAGCGTCAAAAAACGAACACGCTTCGCACAGATAAGAATGGCACGATCATCATTACAGGGAACGGTTCAAGTTATGCCGTAAAGAAATCAAGATGAAGCGACGGAGAGGTATCATCGATCGATTTGAAGGGGACTTGGCTGTCGTCGAATTCGGAGAAGTGATGGAGGATATTCCAAAGTCACGACTTCCAGACACGGTTCAACCTGGTGACGTGCTTTGGTTTTATGAAGATGGGAAAGTTGAAGTGGACGCCAAGGAACGCAAACGATTATCGAGTGATATCGATGAGTTGATGGATGAGCTTTGGGAAGATTAAAAACGAGTATCAATTATTCATGATTGTATTTTTAAAACTTACAAATCAGTATTTTTTAATAAAGACAAATCGGCAAATAATTTTTATCTAAATATAAAGCTCGATTGACATTGAATAAAAACTGATATAAAGTCAACAGCATAATATTCACTAGGAGGATTGTTAAGAATGATGCACGCCGGGAGATTACGCCACCACACTTTGAACAATGGCTAATTGAATATGTTCAAAGGCTCTGTTTTCATAAAACAGAGTAAATGGGAGTAGTCTGCACATTTTTATCAATCTTTGACGAAGAAACCACACACTTACAAACATAGCAGATTTACAACTCTTTTTGTCGTGTCCTTTTATTTTTGATAATGGACGCTTCTTGGTTGTAGCTCATTTACTCTTGATCACAGACACCATTTTGTCTGTGATTTTTTTATGACTTCATTTAGTTAAGTCTAATTAGAAAAGATTGAAATGAAAAAGTATTAAAAATGCATACATTTCACTTGCTTATCGCACAACATAAAAATTGGAGGAACAAATCATGAACGAATTTAAACGGCTTGCAAAAAATAAAGGATTAGATGTGTTAGAGAATAGCATTGTGGTAAATGAATCGGGTGTTGATTTTCAAGTTGCTTATGCAAAAGATACGCTTGGTAGCAAGTGGATACTAAGAATTCCTCGAAGATTAGATTCGATGAGGAGCGCCTTGAAAGAAAAGGGGGCACTAGAAATTATGGAAGAACATGTGAGTTTTCAAGTTCCAAATTGGTCAATTTTTGATGATGAACTAATTGCGTATAAGCAATTAGATGGTGTTCCGGTTGCAACAATTGATGTAGAGCAACAAGATTACATCTGGAGTTTTGACAAAGAGAATACACCACAATCTTACTATCAGTCATTAGGTAAAGTGTTGGCAGAACTACACACATTACCACATCGACACTTCAAAGAAATCGGTATCAAAACTCTATATGCTAGAGATTTAAACAGTTCAATGAAGATACGGATGGAGAAGGTGAGACAGAAGTATCATGTGAATTCAGAGCTATGGGAGCGTTGGCAAGAATGGTTGGCGAATGATTCCCTATGGCCATCGCATGTAGGTGTAAGCCACGGGGATTTACACCCTGGCCACATATTAATAAATAAGAATTTTGAGGTCTCTGGTTTGATAGATTGGACAGAAATTAGTATTGCGGACACATCTGTGGATTTTCTATCACATCTATTACTGTTTGGTAAGGATGGTTTGACAAAGTTACTCGATGCTTACGACAATGCAGGCGGAAGAACATGGCCAAGAATGGATGAGCATATAATTGAGTTGTTAACAACCAGCGCAATAACTGTAGCTGAATTCGCAGAGATATCTGACCTACAAGATATGCGTGAAACAGCTGCTCATATGCTTACACAAAATGTATGAGGTAAAAGCAATGGCAGCGCTCTGAAATTGAAAAGGGTATGATTTTTTAAATCATCATACCCACGAATGTCACCAGAGTCTTTCGATGTTAAACAATGAAATTCTTGAAAGGGACTTTTGTTCTTCATCTAACAACACGTCATGCCAGTGATTTTCAAGCGATTTCAGGACCGGTCTCTCCAAACGATTGGTTTTTTCAAGATGGTGTAAAGGATGTACGGCACTTTCCGGGACGAAGTGACCACTGACCAATGGTTGATTCGGTAATGCGATTGTATAAGCCACAAGCTGATCTTCACTGAAGTCATGATTATTGGCGATGCCGAACTGCTGAAACCCGAGACCCATACCATGAATATACATGAGCGGCTCATCGACGCGATCCACCTTCAGGTTCGTCTCGAGGGCCGCTTTTGCGTTCAGATAGGGCTCCACCTCCTCGGGGAACACACTTTGTACGGCATGCACCCGTTCATAAAGACTGAGGTCAGCGTCTTTCCATCCCATTGGCCGCTCCAGCTGTTCAAGGTAATCAAGAGGGCTCTGCTCTTTCTCCTGTTGCAAGGTGTTCACCTTTTCTAAGTGTGTCTCGATATGTTCGAGGAAGCCTGCGGACGTCTGGTGGACCTCCTGCAACAATTTTTCCTTGTCGAGGAGTTCCTTGTCTTTCGTCCAACCGGCCAGATAGGAGAGCGAGAAGTCGTCCGTCGAGAACCCGAGTTGATGTGAGACGACATAGGCGACCATCTCGGCTTGGAACTCCTTCTCGGGTGCCGTGAGCGGTTGATCGCGTTCAAAATTCCGCTCCTGATTGTGTAGCTCCGCATGGGCAAGCTCGTGAATCAGGACGCTGATGTCCTCGATAGATGAGTTCCGCGGGTTCAAGGCAATCGCATGTAGCTCCGGATAGTAACAGCCCTTCGCCGTTCCGATCTCGTCGAGCGGTTCATCCAATAGTGTCACATTCCGGGCATCCGCGAGCGTCGTCAAGGCGTCACGGATGTCTTGTTCGTTCTCCATCCCGCCGTCCCGGTGATACCGTTTGAAGATGTCCGAGACCTCGATTCCTTTCTCGCGTGCGTCGGTCTGCGTGTACTCGAACACGTGACCGATCTTGAAGTACATCATCTTGCGTGACGGGATGCGTCCTTGTTTCACGCCGTCCTTGATTGGCTTCGGTGCCTTGCTGAGCGGTACCCATTCATCTTTGTGCAAGACATACGTCACCGGGTTCGGGACAAATACTTTGATGCCACGCTCACCTTTTTGGACCTGTGCGCCTTGCTTTTCCCAGAACGGGTAAGAGCCGACCGCGACCGCGCCGGGGAATTGGGACTCGATCAAAATTGCGTTCCGCATCGAGTATTGATGAAACTTGCCGAGGAACTGTAGATGTTCCCGGATTTTTTCCGGACTCTCGAAGTAGCTGTCGATCTGTTTTCCCATCTGTTCGGTCAAGGCCTCGAGCTCGGCCTTCCGTTCTTCGTTCGTCTTCATCTTGGCCATCGTGTCAGACTCCTTCCTTCAACAAGTCGGTGACAGATTCATCACTATCCGCAAATTCGTCCAGTTCACGCTCGAGTTGTGGCGACGTTTCCGGTATGTCGAGTAACAGCTGTGTCCGCTCGAAATTGACGGGAAGCAAGACGATCTCGTCTTGCGCGACGGCGGTCAAAAGTTGGTGCTCGGAAACGGACACCGGCATGTCGTATCGCTTTCCATAGATGAGGACCGTGACGGTATCCGGTTGAAGCGTCAACAGTTGTCCCATCGTGAAGGGACGGTCAAGTGGTCGCATAAGATTCATCCTCTCTCAAAAGTTAATGTGTCCTTCTTCTGTTTTTGGTGTTCGATGCGCTCCTGGACGATGCGTTCCGCCGTCGCGAGAAACGTCGGCTTGAATTGATCCGTCGTCATGATGTCCTCGATGCCCTCGGTCTGCATCAGCGCCTGCAGAAGCTCTGTCAGGATCTGCCCGTGGCGATCGGAACGGTTCGCGGCGAGTCGGATCCGCTCGAGTTCCGTCGACACCTGCTTGTTCATTAACTCCTCGATATGACTTGTAACCTGCGTGCTGATCGAGCGGGTGAGGAACTGCATGTCCCACTTCCCGTCAGCCAGGTGTTTATGCTCGTCTGCGATATGGTCGATGACCTGACCGAGATGGCCGAAGCGTTTGTCGTCGGCGAACTCTTCTAAATACGCGACCGTCTCCGGCTTTAATCGGAGACGGATCTGTCTCAACTCTTCCATCGTCCTCCCTCACTTTCCATATTCGATGTCCCGTTCCAGCTGTTCGAAAGCTCGTTGGTTCTTCAAATGTTCGAATTCGTCATTCATGTGCCGCTCGATACGGTAGATTGATTCGTTGAATATCTTTTGCTGGTTGAACGCGCGTCGGATCGGATGTTTGGGGGCTTCTTTCTTCTCCAATATCGCCTGTTCTTTTGACAAGTCGCGCATCTCGGAGAGGATGGCATTCCCCATCCGGGTGTAGAGATCCTGTCGTTTCGTCGTCTGGTAACGCTCGGCTTTCTCCGTGTCGCCGTAGCTGCGACGATGGAACGACGCTTCCTGCTCGAGTCGCGCGTTGAAGGCTTGAAACTCTGATTTGAAGTGAATATCGATATAACTGTCGGTCAGACGATTGAGCGATTCACGGAGCGGTTGCATCCCGTTCATGTTGTAGCGCCACTGTCGTTTGTCTTCCGGCAACCGCTCATAGATGTCCTTGAATTGACGGACGAGCTCGGGATGCAGGACACGGTTCGGGAGCGTTGGAATCTTTCGGTTCCGTTTATGGGCGACCAGTTCGTCTCTTATGAACGCATTCAGTTTCTCCTGTTCTTTCGTCCGGTCGGCGAGGGAATGGATGACCTTCGACTTCATCAACTCGATCGATTTCGGTTTGCGTTTGCCGCGCTCGCGTATGTGGCTCGTCTCGACGATGGCGACATGCACGTGGATGTTGTCGGTGTTGTAATGCACGGCACCAGTCCAGTAGGCATGAACCATCTTTTCTTTTTGGAGCATTGCCTCGACCGCGTTCCGTGTCGCCTGGATCAACCGTTTCTCGTCGACGAGGTCATCGTGGAGCACACCGGTCTCGCGTAGCCAGGTGTTATCGAATGAGATGACGTCCTGCCAGAGGATGCTCCCGTTCTCTTGCGCTTGCTTGAAGATGTCACGGACGGCGCGACGTTTTTCGTAATTCAACCGGTCGTCCTCGCGTGTAAACAGACCGCTCGACTTCGTCTCGTCTTCCATATAGTCGTGATACGTCTCGAACTGTTCGCGGCTGTCTTTCGCATCCGGTCGATTGATGTAGTCGAGGTATGTCGTGTACTGCCGCGATTTCTTTTTTGTACTAGGCACCTTGAACTTCGACTTGATGACGACACCGGGTGTCTCACGCATCCTGCATCACCTCACTCAACAAACGGGTCACCTGGGCGAGCTCGTCCGCACTCCGTTTCAAGTGGAGCGTGTTCGCCTCGAGCTGTCGTTCGAGCCGCTCGACTTGCGTCGATTGGATGCCGTTCGCGCACCAGGAGGCGAGCAGTTCTTTCAAATATTGTTGCCGGGAGCGATTATGTTCCTTCGCCCACTCATCGATTTGCTTCACGATGACGGGGTCGATGTCGCGGAGTAACAGATCCATCTGCCTGACCACCTTTCTAGAGGCTATATTTTGCCGACGTCCGAAAAGTTCGTTCAAAGAGCATAAGGGGAAATTGCTATCACTTGTCGTGATAGCCCAGGCAGAGCCTGGGGTTTCCGTGATATCACCAAAAGTCCGAAAACGGCACGAAATGTGCCAGTGAAACCAGCGATTTGGCACGAAATGTGCCACTTAAATCGACAGTTCCCGGAGCCGGACGCGCAATTTGTCATGCTTTTCTTCGAGCGCTTGGACCGACTGTTCGAGCTTCTCGAGTTCGAGTGTAAGCTCGTCGCGCTTCCGGACGAGGTCGAAGATTTCGTTCTCTTGTTCGACCTGTTCGTCGAGCGAGAGATAGGTGAGTTCGCCTTCAAGCTCCTTTTTGTCACGGTCGAGCCGCTTGATTTGTTGCCGCTGCGCCTTGACCGACTGCTGTGCTGTTTCCAAATGCCGTTCGGTCTCCGCGAGCTCGTCCTCGACAAATAGTCTCGTGAAGGTTGTCTCGTCAGATGAAGAGTGACTCGCCTGTTGGATGGTCCGGCGGTCGGCATAGAGGGAGGTCAGGAGACCGTCTTCTCGTTTCTCGGGTGTGAGTGTGTCAATTGATTGTGAGTCATCGAATCCGTAAATCCGGACAGCGAGCTGGTCAAAATCGTTCGGCACATCTTTCAATTCGAGCACGTATTGATCGTTCCGGTCATACAGCACCATGACTTCCTTCTCGGAATCCGGACGTGCCTTATAGACGTAGCGGAAGAGATGATCGTTCGTGTTACCTGGTGCTTCATCGAGCGAGAGTCGGATGCGTATTGTCTTGGCCTCCGTATCGTAACTGGACGCGTGGAGCGTCAAGGTCTCCCCGTTCGAGAGACGGATTGCCTCGTTGATCGTCGTCTCATTGACCGGTGCCTCCTCGGCGAAGAAGAACGACGAGGTGCCGAAAAAGAGGAAGCCGACGACAAAGAATACACCGAGTACGAGGTAGAACCGGGAGACGTTCTGGGTGAGACGCCGTCGTGTTTGTCGTCGCATCTAGATTCCTCCTTCAGGTGTCAGGTCTTCCATTTCGGTGACGACCAAACGTCCTTCGATGGACTCGAACGTCAGGGCCAACAGTTCTTGCGTCGTCTCTTCATAACCCGTCTCGGTAATCAACAGGTGCTGTTCGAACTGGACGAGACATTCTGCTCCGGAGACAGAAGGGAACACCTTGATGTCGCGGACGGTCGTCTCGTACGTGCCGACATCACTGCCGTCAGCGGCGAAGAGCGTGGCCGCGAGGTCCTCCGACATGACGTCCTTCGCCTGTCGTTTCTGGGTCGTGTAACTGTCCTTCGTGACGGTGAAGGCGTATTCGACGAAGCGCGTCGCGCGTGTTGTCAGCTCTTTCATCCGTTCGGTCTCTGTTGATGCGACGACTTGTTCAGTGTTCGACGGCGTATCTTCGAAAGTGACTGACTTAGAGGGAGTGATGCTCTCGTTTTGTGTCTCACTCGCGTCTGAAGTGCTCGTGACAGCCGTCATTTCCTGATAGAAAAAGACATTCGCCGCGAGCGAAATCAGGAGTAGCACTCCGAACAGATACGCGAGGTGACGTGCAGTGAAGTTCATTCTTTCTCCTCCTTTCCATACATCCATGACTTAAAATCCGAAGACCGAAGCGGGGTCGATGTGACCGGACCATTCACTCGTCTTGATCTCGAAATGCAGATGGTTCCCGCTCGATCGGCCGGTCGTACCGCAGTACCCGAGCGCTTGTCCGGCATCAATTTGTTGTCCGCTTTGAACGCCGAGACGACTCAGGTGCGCATACGCCGTGATGTAGTTGTCATGGCGGACCTGGACGAGATTGCCGTACGGACCGCGGTTCCCGCTATAGATGACGGTGCCGCTCTTGACCGCGTGGATTGTATCAGACGGGGTGCAACTGAAGTCGATACCGGTGTGGTTGTCCCGTTGTCCGAAGACGACGCGCCACCCGAAACGCGATGTCACGTTGAGCGAGATGGCGAGCGGGGAACGTAACCCTGATAACAGTTCTTTCGTGATGACTCCGTCGGCGACGGAGACCGGCGCAAGATATTTCAACACCGCGTCGACATACTCGATGTCGCCGTAACAGGCGCCGTGCTGGACCGCACTCGGACGATGACAGCGATAGATGCCGGTGTGTTTCACGCGCTGATACATCATCTGGGAGAACGAGATGGCGAGCTCTTTCGAGTAACGGCCGCCGTTCTCCTGGACATAATCGATAAAGCCGCCGCCGAAGTTGTAACTCTGTAACGTGAGCTGCACGTCACGGTTCGCCCGTTCGAAGACGGAGGCGAAATGTTCGACGCCGTAGACGATGCTCTCCTCGGGGGAGGTGATGCATCCGATGCGTCCACACTTTGATTCGCTCGCCTGCATCGGGTCGTTCCCGCGTCCGCCGCTCTCCTGCATCATGAGCGCGAGTACGGAGTTCGTCTGTTCGGCCAGTCCGTGCTTCGACAGTTCCGATTCGACCAAGCCCCGATATTGGAGCACCTGGTCGCTTACCTGTAGACCTCCTGCGGTATTGAACGTGACGTCGGTCGGTTGTTCGTTCTGGACACCTGTGAGCGAGTCGAGGATGCCGACGACGAGGATGACCAGGAACAACACGAGTGCCGCGATGCCGAGCAGGATGAGCCGCCACTTGAGCGTCGCGAGCTGCCATTTCGCTGTGACGGCGAAGCGGGCCGTCCGTTTCGCGGCCGCCCACATCAGGCACCCCCACCGAACAAGACGAGTTCTTCGGGTGCGACGTCCACGTCAAAGATGAGGTTCTGCACCCCGGAAATGCTCAGGACGACGCGTCCCGTCTCGAGTGAGGGGATGATCCGCATCTCGGAATTCGAGAGTTGGCCATCAAACACTGTTTGGATGATTGGGATGCTCTCCGCGTCCTGTTCGCCGATAATCTTGTATTGCGTAAGCTGGAAGAGCGACTTGACGTTCTCCGCGTTCTCGGACTTCGATCCGGCTGGCACGAAGTCGGTGATCAGATGCGAAACGAAGAAGATGCCGCCGAAATACTTGCGCGCCTCGCGCATGCAGCGTTGTAGATACAGGATGGCCGGCTGTGCGATGTCACGCGTGTTGATCAAGTGGTGCGCCTCATCGATGACGATGAGGTACTTGCATGCTTCTTCGGTCCGGAGCACGCCCTGGTTGTAGGCCTTCAGTTGACTCGAGCCGTTGGCAATCATCCCGTCCCACAGCATGTTCATCAAAGAGAACACCTGCGCCTGGAACACCTCGTCCCGCAGACTCGTCAGGTTCCGGAGCGGGAACGACACGATGAGCTCCTCGTCGAACCGGTCGATGGAGGAGTGCCCGTCGAAGATGTTGCTGTAGTTGTGGACGAGGTTCGTGACGGCGAGCTCGATGTTCTCGAGACGCCGCACCCGGTTCGGACTGATTGCTTCCTTGATCGAGGTGCGCGTGTCATCCGTATAGAGCTCACGACGTACGAGTTTTAAGAAGTCGGAGAACGTCGGGTACCGGTTCGCCGGATGCGTCGTGATCGGCAGTTCACCCTGTTCGTCCCAGAGTCCGTGCCGGACGTACAGGTCCCGAAGTAGGATCTCGAACTCGTTCGTCTCTTCCTGTGTCGCTGCCGGGTTGATGTAGTGATAGAACACGGCCATCTTCGATAGATGCTGCATGAACGAAAGCGCCTCGTTGGCGCTACCGTCGTTGTTCGTCACGGTCTTATAGACATGGAGCGGGTTGATGAGGCCGGCCGACCCGTCGAGCGCGATTTCCTTTCCCTCGAGCTGGCGCACGAGGTCGGAGAATTCGCCCGTGACGTCGAGGATGCGGATCTTGTTGCCCTTGATCGCCTGGTCGAGCACCGTCTTTTTTAGGAGCGTCGACTTGCCGGACCCCATCTTGCCGATCATGAGCGCGTTATAGAACTTGCGTTGCTTGTCCTTGTGGAACAGGTCGAAGATGACGCTGCCGTTTGTGTCGGTCGTCCCGTAATACGTGCCGGTCGCGTCCTGGAGCGACGTGAAGTGGAACGGGTATCCACCAGCGATGGAGAGGGACGGGATCTCTTTCCCCCGGCGCCGGTTCGGGAGCTTTTGTTGTTGGTCATAGCTCGTGAACAGGCTCTGCCACTCCCATTCCTGTTCGTTCAGGAAGATCGTTGAGCGGAAGTTCCGGGCCTCGAGTTCTTCCATCACTTCCTGTACTTTCACCTCGAGCGCGTCGAGCGTCTTCGCCTTCACGTAGAGGCGGAGATGCAGATACTTCATCGTCTCGCCCTGGGTGATTTGTTCATAGAGCTCGTTCAGCTCCTTGTATGTCTCCCGGGCGTCGATGCGGTCGATGTTGTCCTTTGCGTTCTCGAAGCGCGTGTTCTGTTCGGCCATCGACTTGTTGATGGTCTGGATGATCTCACGCTTGTCGGCCGTCCCGATGTCGAGCGTCGTCAAAACGTCCGGCATGTTCAGGATGGGTTCGAGCCAGTAGTCATAGACGAGCGACTGATATTTGTAGACATGGAGACAGGACAGGTAGCCGTCCCCGAGACGAACGAAGTTGGCCTCAAACCGGATGCCGCCCTGCGGCTGGATCTTGGCGATGACGTCGGGGTTATAGCCTTTCTCGATCTTGACGGTCTCCGGGTCCTGGTGTCTGGACAATTTGTCACGCAGGCGCTTCCACATGTGCGTCACTCCTTTCTTCAGGCGTCGAGTTGCGGTTTCGTGTTCGGGTTGTTCAGTTGATAGAGCACATGGACCTTCTGGTCGAGGGTCAGCTCGCGCATCGGGTTGGAGCGGCGGAGCAGTTTATAGAGGTGTGTCTTCCGCTCCTGTAGCGTCCGCTCGTCGTCGGCATAAAAAAAGAGGAGATAATCGCGATTGGTGCGATGCTCCTCGAGGTATTCGAGCTCCTGCTTCTTTTTGAGTAGAAAAGGCAGGTAGGCCGGTGTCTGATTTTGTCGAATCTGTCGTTCGATACTGATCTTTTGCCGATCGAGACTGAGCGGCGTGTTCAGTGGTACGACCTTGAGCGGGTGCGTGTATGCCTGCAAAAGATAAGCGAGCGAGAACACGTCATGGTCTTTTTCCTCCTCATTCAGTGAATAGATGTCTTTCGAGGTGAGCTGGACCATGTCGAGATAGGTCCCGTCCCGCATCTCGAACATTTCAGTGCCGGTGATGTCGACGACCGGTATCAGTTCGGCGACTATTGGTTTGACGACGACCTTGTCTTTGAGCTTCCGTTTCTCGACCACGTCCTGTTCGTCGAGCCAGGTGCCTGTGCGTCTCGGTTCCCTTAGCGTGTCTTCAATGAAAGCCATCTCACTCACGTCCTTTCGTCTGCGCATCGAGCGCGAGATAGGTGTCTTTGCGTTTGATGAGCGCGTAATAGAGCGCATGGACCATCCGCTTCTGTGGATTGGTCGCCGGCCGCAGTACCATGAACAGCCCGAAGACGATGAGGAATACCGTGAACGGGATGTGCAGCACGGACGGGACGAACGGAAGCGTCACGAGCCGGAGAACGATGAGCCCGACGAGGAACAGGAAGTCATGCAGATAGAGCATCTTGTTGATCTTGAGCTCGGTCGTGACCTCGTTCGGGATCCGGTATTTGCGCATGGGTCATCACTCCTTTTTCTTCATGTTGTCAGATCGCGGTGGCGAGGTCGGATAGATCCGTCGCGACTCTTCATGGTTATGAGTATGGCGGTGTGTCTGATTCTCACGCACCTGTTCGATGACCTCGGTCTCGACGTCGAGCACGGTGTCTTGATGGATGGTCCGTCGGGCGCGTCCTTGGCGTTTCTCTGTTGTCGAATCATTCGAACCTGTCGTAGAGGACGAAGACGAGGATGAGTCGCCTGAAGGTGGTACCTCACGAGGTGTCGGTGTCGTCACGTCATTTCTGTCTACTGATTCATTGTGACGACGGCCTGGTCCGGATATGGTATCGGTGGACCCGGTGACCGATTCGAGAGTCGACGAAGTAGGGCTTGGAGACTGATTAGAACTTGAATGATCGTGAATCGATTCCGGTCTTTGCGTCTCCGATGGCGTTGGTTGATGGTCGGCACGTTCGGTAATCGATTCAGGGTTCGTCGCATGAATCGATTCAGGAGACGGGCGACCCGACGCTTCGTTCACGTGTTGGGAACCGTGCACTTCAAGCTCGGATTCTTGACCGTTGTGTGGTTGCGAATCGTTCTTCGGATTTGTCGGTCTCTCTTGGTCTGTCTGCGTGCGACTAGCGGTTTGATTCGTCTGAGCAACACCATCTGGATCGGTTTGTCTATCGGCGTCCATCCGCTTTGACGCTTGAGTCTCCACATTAAGCGGTGAACCGTTCTGCGGCATGGCATTCGATTCCATCCGAGCCGTCGCGGCCTCATGGAGCGATGGCATCTTTGGTGCGCCATGTGCGGCACTCGTGACCTTTGAGACCGCATGGGCACCGGCCGAGGTCACACCTTTACCGGCGGCATAGGCGCCGAGCGCGACACCCCAGCCTCGTTTGAGCCCGGCATCGATCCCGAACAGCCGCTCGACCATGTTCGGCCCGTCGATCAATGCGACCGAGAAGGCGATGAGGGCGATCAGATAGGCGAACCCGTCCAACGTCTCCGCGAGGTAGGCGGTCCCGATTGTATACAACTTGATGGAGACGAAGATCAGGATGATCACGAGGAACGTGTTCAAAATGCTCTGGATGACCTTCTTCGTCTTTTGACCACTGTGCAGGTCGGCCGGGGCGACGAGGATCGCCAAGACATAGTTGAAGGCGAGCTCGAACGACAGGCGCGCCAGTTTGTAGGCAATCGAGAATAATGTGAAGCCCATGATCCCGAGCGTCACGAAGATGGTCAACCAGTTCGGCTGATAGCGGTAGTAATACTGGTTGTTCCATTCGACGCCACTTTGATCGAGTTTACCGAGACTTGTCTCTCTTCCATTCCATAGAATATAAGACTCAGCCAATTTGTTTCCGCTTGCCGATAAGTCATAGTTGTTCTTGTCGAAAATCTCGTTGATCCGGATGTTATCAATTAACTCAGTCGGAATAGCATTTAATGATTCGCCTGTAGCAGCATTAAAGTTCTTCGAATCGTGCTCAATCAAATCATGTACATTCCGTTTTAAGATACTCTCAGATAATGAAGCTTCTCCGTCGTAAAGCGAATCTGTTCCGATTTCTGCGATTGCTTCATCAGAGAACTCCTGAATTCGGCTCATAGTTGGCGAAAGTAAACCTAAGATCAAAAGTGTGATGAACAGGTTGATCAAAAAACTCTCACGTTCAAATTTCTTTTGGAAAATCAACAAGTACCCAGTAAACAAGAAGCTTCCTGCTAAAAGAACATACAAAAAAGGTTGAATCGTAAGAACGAATTCAACCACTTGTTTATTATTGAAGAATGTATTGGTTAATAGGATTTGATCCGTGATTGATTCAAGGCCGTCAATCAAGACTGATAGTCCTCTGACAAGAATCCATCCCATTGAGCGCAGTGCGTCATTGACCATACTACTTATTTGGAGTACATCTTCGTATTCCTGTAATTTGGTGATTAAATCGGAATCAGCCATTGAAAGACCCCCAATCTACTGAGTCCTAGTAAAGAAGTCCGCTAACTGTTGTTCGTAATTGTCCGCCGTCAACATTCCAACATTGATTTCATCTGTGATGTTTCCATCTTGAATAGAGTATAGAACGGCACCTTTTAGTTCGTCAGTGTATTCAAAGTTACCACGATCGACAAGTTCCTCGCCATCTGGCTGAAACGTATTATAGAGCGTGACTTGTTGGTTCTCTTCGTTCGCTATCTCTTTTACGAATTCAACGAACTCTTCGAATTCACCATCTTCTTCTTTTACAATCAGCAAATAATCATCCTCTTCGGCTGTCATGACCTTCTCAACGTGTTCAATATCACGTTGAACCAAAGACTCATTGGAATTTGAGCAAGCTCCAAGTAAAAACAAGCTGATTCCTAAAGTACCTGCAAGTAGTTTCCTCATAACGTTTACCCCTCCGTCAGACGATTTTCCCCTTCAGTAGATCCGCGACTTTCAGGTTGACGCGGAAGTCGAACTTATCTATTAGTGTAACAGTTTTCGGGGTGTCTGAGGTGTCGTCCTGATAGACGGTCAGAAAGCCATCGGCCGTCTGGATATTGAGCACGTCGCCCCGTTCGAGGCGGACGCGCTGCGTCTCGATGATCCTCGCGACGACACGTAATTCATTCTGGATTCGCTTCTCTCTCGCACTCTCGGCCATGGGTTCGGCCTCCTCTCTACGGTGTACCTTGCTTCAGTTTCTCGAGTCGCTTCGCGATCATCGTGCTCAAAAAGCTCTTCTGGCTGTCGGTGACGTCGTAAACTCCTAGGTTCAGGTTCGTTTCGAACTCGGGGAGGGACATCCCGCCGATGTCATGTCCTTCGAACATCGAGCGGAGGATGCTGTCCTGAAGCACGTCACATACCGTCAAGGACTTTTCTTCCTGATTTGATGGCGTATTCGCTTCCGTCGCGTCTTCTTTCTGCGTAAAGCGGATTCGAATCTGTTCGAAATTGAGACCGGCGTGACGGCAGGGGATGTCGATGTCATGCAGGGAACGATCCGTGTCGAAGTCGTCCGCTAGGTATTCGTAGCGGTACTTCATTGCCGTCCTGCCGGTCAGGAAGATTGGATACGACTGGATACGGCGTTTCTTCGTGTCCTGACGCTTGATGACACGGATGATGAGCATCTCGCCCTCTTTGAGTCCCATGACCTCGGTCGCTGTCATGAGCCGACGGCCGTCCACGTTCTCCGTCTTCGATTTCTTGAGCGAGAACGTCTGCCCGGACCGCGATTTCGTGACGATGGTCGCCTCACCGAGCTTCTTCGATATCAGTTCGGCGGTCGACTCGTCCGCGGTCAACAGATAGTGTGTGTTCCCACAGTTGCCGTCAATCGTCTTCCAATCCTCTCCGTATAGGTTCTCGAGTTGGGAGTAGGCCTGGATGACGAGGTTGAAGCGCATGTTCCGGCCGAGACAGACTGTTATGATGTTGGCCATGCCTTCGATCGGCGGCATGTTGCCGAACTCATCGAGAAGGAAGACGACCTGCCGCTCGCATTTGCCTTGTATAGTCTGCGAGGCGACCCGGGCGAGCGCCGTGTATACCTGTTTGATGTAGAGCGACGCGATGACGTTGAATGTCGGGTCATAGTCCGGGACAATCAGGAACACCGCCACAGGTTGGAGTTGATGCATCACTTCACGAATTTGGATAGAACCGTCGATAGAGTAATCGAATTGTCCGGTTTCCTCGTCCTGCGCTTCCAACTGAATCGTTGAAGTACCTGAGTCGGTCGAGATTTGAACGACGTCTCCTGTTCTAAGTGACGACGCGTGGTACACGATGAAGCTGCCATCGTCGTCCGTCGTGAGCGCATGGGTCATCCCATCGGGGAACGTGAACGTAAGACGGGTCAAAGGCTCGCTCCGTCCGCTGATCCAGCGGTTGAATCCGATGCGTCGCATGTCGAGCGAGTTCATCGACGTCAGCTTGCCGGTCCCGTTCAACGTGAAGATTCCGAGTTTCGCATTCGTATTGGCCAGGATACTGGCCCGTGTCTGGCCACCCGAGAAGTGGAGCGTCGCGAACTGGAGCCGCGCCGGGTGGTTCTCCGGGAATCGCTGAAAGAACTCGTCTAGCGCGGAGATCTCCTGTCCTTGTCGCGTCACCACCGTCCGTGACCCTAAGTCCGAGAGCATGAGGGCGACGTTGTACATGTTGATCTTCTCCGGTGTGTCCTTCGCCTCTTCACAGAGACCGAGGATGAGCGCCGTACACAGGTCGATTGATGAGTTGGCCCAGAACGGGTCCCGCGCCTTCGGGTCATGGTACAACATGAACGCGACCGAGCGCGCATATTGTTGGGCGAGCGAATAGTTCTCCTCGAGAAATGCGTCGATCGTCAGTTGCAACAGGTTATACGACATCGATTGGAGCGGGTTCATTAGGTTCAACACCTCGACCTGATAGCCGCGTTGCTCGAGCGTCTCTTTCGATGCGGCGAAGAGCTCACCTTTCGGGTCGTTGATGATCAGGCTCGCCTGGTCACGCGCCCGGCTGTACAGGTCAATCGTCGAGAAGACGAACGTCTCGCCCTTCCCGGACCGGGTCGTCCCGATGACGAGGTTATTGACTGGCGAGTCATCGATGAACAGTTCGTTTTTGACCCGTCCGACGGGGACACCACCTGATCCGTCATACCGTTTCTTCCGGTCCGGTACACGGCGGTACTGTTGTTTCAGTTCATCGAACGAGGTGAAGCGGGCACTCCCTTTCTGATTCTTCCGAAGATCCCGGAAGTTCAGCCATACCTTGCCGAACACGACCAATCCGCTGAACAGACTGAACGCGATCAGTCCGATCAAGACGGTCGAAGAGGGGAGACTCACCTCCAAGAACAAGGAGGGTGAGAGCGTCGGAATCGTCGCTCCGGCCAACAGCCCATCTTGTACGATTGGGGTCATGATTTGTCGAATAATGTTGTAGACCCCGTTCAGCAGATAAAAAATCCCGGCCGGCACCACCAACAGGCAGAACAGGGCGGGGAAGATCAGACGTATCGGGAATCGTGGTGATAGAGACTGAGTTCTCAATTATTTCACCTACCTTAATCTGAATAAAGAATCGTTTCCAGGTTAACTTCTGCAGCTGCGATCGCGGCTTGAATCTTCTCACGGGCCGATGTGTCCTTGCTAGAGGTCTTCTTCAGTTTCTCGTTCAGTTCACCGATGGTGGCCGTGATATTTTGGTACTCGTCGATTTTTTCTTGTACGGCAGGGTCGTTCGTCTTGGACGCCCAATCGTTCGCAGCCTCGATGTCCCCGAGATAGAGATAGGCGGTCACTTTCGCGGAAATACGGGGAGCAGTCCACTCCACATTTTCCGTCTTGCCCACGGTCTCATGATCCCGTTCCAGTGTGGCGAGATCGAATGCGCCCTCATCGGTCGGATGTGACGCTTGGAACTCTTGGAGCCGTTCCAATTTCTCCTGATCGGATAGGTCGAGCCTGGCCAGCTTCGTCTCGATCAGGATAGGGTCATCCGTGAGCTCGAGCGCTTTCTGGTCTGCTCCTTCTGCGAGATAGAGGTCGACCAGTAGAATATCCTCTTCCTCGGACCGGTCTTTCCGTTCCAGTAAATCGATGAGCGAGGACTCCTCACCTTGGAGCGCTCGTTCGTAAGCATCTAACCACCTCTGTTCAGTACCGGTCACCTGTTCGGCGTGCGCCTCCTTGTCACTGAACCATTGCGCGGCAGTGAAGAGTGAGGTGAATAGAATCCCGGCCGTGGCCGCACCGTAGATGAGGCGACGCTGTAGTCGGGTCAGGCGTGACTGATAGGTCGACGACACGATCGGGTTGGATTTGATGGAATGGCGTTTATAGTCTTCCGGTGTCTCGGACTCGATCTCGTCGAGGATCCACATCTTCTTCGCGTTATCCTCTTTCTTCGTCCGGATCCGTTGTACCCGGTCCTTTACTTGATGGTACAGGTTCGGATAGGTGCCTTCGGTTCCGAATGTGAACGTCCCTCGATACAGCATCTCGTCTTTCTGGTCGAAGAGACGGAAGTCACCGGAACAGCTCGTCCCTTCTTCGCTACGTGCCTGGTGCAGATTATGAGTCGCGACGACCGCTTCGGCGAAGGGGAGCCGTTCATAGTTCTGGATACGTGTGTCCGGTACGTCGGTGAATCGTACAAACAGCATCTCGTTCCTCCTCTCGTTTCAAGCAACAAAAAAAGCCTTCCGATTGGAACGCTGCGTGCGTGTGCATTAGAATTTGATGTTCTGGTCGACCATCTCGGCGAGCGTGAACGCGCCCATGACGATGATCAGGCCGACGGCGCCCCCGACGAGCCAACCGACGGCCTTCGAGCGGCCACGGTCCCCGCCGAAGATGAAGTAGAAGCCCCCGATCGCGAAGGCGATGGCCGCGGCGATGACGGCGAGTCCTTGGAAGAACTGAAGCAAGCTGAGCCCTGTCTCATTGAGTCCCATGTCGTTCCCTCCTTAGTCCTGGTGCGCCGGCGACTTGAAGCTGAGCTTCGCCTCGAGCGCCTCCATGATGAGTTCCTGGTTGTCCTGGATGACCTGTTGATGTTGTTCGTCGAGCCACTCCTCATAGTCCTTCCCACGGATGCGTAAGAGTTTCTCGGCGAAGCTACGGTTCTGTTTCTGTTCTTTTGATGCCACAGTACACACTTCCTTCCCTTGATCTCGTGATGTGCAGCAGCACATCATTAAGGACAGTCGGATTCGGTGCGGTGGGTTTCTAGCCGTTCCCCCACGAACTCCACTCCTCATGAATCTCAGGAGCTGTACAGGGTTTTTCGATGACCCGGAACGATGCGGTGACCTTGTGGCGAGTTTTAGGCGACTCTCGCCGAACCATCTGTGCGTAAATCCCGCCCACCCGGTCACTGGTGAGGGACACGCCAATATGTGATTGGAGTAGACCATCCTTAAGGATGTGCTGCTACGTCGATGTCGGTTACAGTCGGACTCTTTTCCGCTTCTTGACATGGATGAGCTCGTCATCCGGGTTCTTGCGCTTGGCGAGAACGTGTGCGTCACAGACGACCGTACGAATCCGATAGTAGAGTTGCGTCAACTGAACCGCCTCGCCGCTCCCTTTCTCGATGCCGATGAAACCGTGCAATTCATAGGTCTTCCCATCGAATGTGCGGACCGAGTCAGCCTGCGGCAACTCCTTCAGGTCGAACCGACGTCGCTCGAGCTTGGTGACGGAACGCTTCGCTCCGTAGCCGAAGTCGATGGCGTCCCATGGGATCGTCGCGAGCGTGTGCCCGAACGCGCGGGCCAGATGATCGATGTCAGCAATCGACGGCACTGACCGGTTCTGTTCGTACTGACTGATGGCGGGTTGCGAGATCTCTCCAAATGTCTTCTCGGATAGTTCGACCTGTGACCAGCCCGAGAGCCGGCGGTTCTCCTTCAACCACTCCCCGAATCGATACATGAGCCTTCCCCTTTCTGTAAACCAGAGCGGCGATCAAACAGATGTTTCCTTTTGTTGGTTCCAATATAACAAGATTAGATTTAAAAATCATCAGTTTTCTGATATGTCAGAAATTTTACAATTGACGATTCTTGTCGAATCCGCTCTACACAAGGGATATCTAGCAACAGCAACTCAATATTTTTAGTTTTGTCGCACAACTGTAAAAAAATAACGCTTTAAGTATAGAAAATAATGACAATTATTTTGATCTCAAGAGATTATGGTAGGGTAGAGGAATAGAAGTGTTCGTAAAGAATAAGTGATGAGAAGAGTACTTTGATCGTGGGGTGAGCAAGTGGAATTGAATGAAGCAATCATCGAGCGGATGAAGGAGCTCGCAGCAGAACGTAATATGACCATCCATCAAGTGATTCAAAAAGGTGGATTGAATCAAGCTACGATTTCAGAGCTGATGAGCGGTAGGACAAAACATCCGAAAGTGAGTACGATACAAAAGTTTTGTAACGGTGTTGACATCACTTTAAATGATTTTTTTAATAGTCAACGATTTAGATAGTAGAGTGATTTTAACGGGTATTATATTTCTATTTTGTGATATTGTTTAGAGTATAAAAAGAACTATAGGAGACTATATATATGAAAATAACACGGCTTGGTCCTATCTCAAAGTCGGACTTCACATTGAATGATTTAACAATATTTACTGGTAATAATAATCAAGGTAAAACCTATATGTCTTATGCCGTTTATGGCATTTTAAAATCATTAAATGATATTAGCCTTTATTTTTACTCACTTAAAGATGTAGACATTTTAAATAACGATGGTCAATTAATAATCTCTTTAGAAGAATTTCAGACTAAACTAGTGAAGGACTTAAAAAGTAGTATAAGTAAAAATTGGTCAAATATCCTTCGTATCAACTTTCAAACTGAAGAAAACATGTTTTCAGATAGTAAGTTAGTGCTGTCTGATAAAGACATTTTAAATTTCTTCAATTTTACATTTTCACAAAATCAAGAATACAAAAACACTATTAAGTATAAAAATTTTGCAGTTACTTTAACATTTGCTGATAATCAATTTTCATTTTCAAGATTAGAAGAAAATATATCTGAAAGTAACTCGAAAAGTGATATAGATGAAGATTTAACTATACTACATACTATATTGATGGTATTGACTGAGTCTTTTATTAATAGAAGCATCACAGCATTTTATATCCCTGCCGAAAGGGTGGGTTTAAATGTTTTTAGATCTCAATTAAACAGTAACAAAATTCAATTACTAGATACTCTGACTCAACATTTTAATTCATCAAATGATCATCTTAACATTTCTCAACCTATATCAGAATTTAAACCATATCTTGCGAAACCAATCAACGACTATCTAAAATTTATTAATGGTATTAATAAATATGACATTAACGATAATGATGATTCTTTAGGTCGGTTTATACGCGAAAAATTAATTAATGGTAGATTTGATATCGATAAAAATACTGACAAGAGCTTTTTCAGATCACGTCATAGTACCAAGAAATATAAAAAGGATTATATTCCACTTCACGTCACATCCTCATCAATCAAGTCTTTCTATGGGCTAGACTATTATTTAGAAAATTTAAATACTACCAACACAACTAACTTTATTATTATTGATGAACCTGAAATGAATTTACATCCTTCAATTCAAGTAGAATTTATTAATTTTATAGAATTGTTACTTTTAAATAATATTAAAATTTTGATTTCCACTCACAGTGATTTTTTGATAAAAAAAATTCAAAACGTCGCTTTAAAAAATAGGAATACTCAAGATGATAATAAAGGTATAGTCGAGGAAAACATTTCAGTGTACAATTTTTCAAATAATACAATGAAGAAAGTTGACATTTTTTCTGATGAAGATTATACAAACTTTAGTCAAACTATTTACGAATTGGAACATGAGTTCTTCGACGCACTAGAAGCTAACATTATTGATAGTTCTGACGAGGAGAGAAAATGAATATTGAAAGATTTGAGGATGGTTACCTCGAAAACTTTAATAAGCAATGTATCGTTACTGAACCAGGAGAATATGAAGTATCTTTCAGATTACCCCCTGGATCAAGTGAAGGTATTAAAATTGATCTTCCAAAAATTAAACAAAATTCACAGTTTCTTAAGGCCCCTTCAGAACTATATACTCCTCCTAAAGACTGCGATGTAATTTTATTAGATATCAAAAAACGCGTTTTCTATCTAATTGAAATTAAATCACTTAAAAAAACCTGTGATTTTGAAAAGGTAAAATTGCAACTGGCAGCAGGCTTTGAATGGTTAAAGTTTATATGTTTTTGCTTAGATGTAGATATTAACAGTTACACGGTGTTTAAAGTACAGACCATTGCTAATTCAGGTAGAGCAAACTATAAACGTATATTAAAAGTAGAAGAAGTATATAGAACTTATGGGAAACATATCTTCCTAGACTTAAAATAAATAAATTATGTGTTCTAATTTTATATAATTTAAAATAGTCTTCTTTTTATTTCAAATGATATTAAATAAAAAGGGGGCTATATTTTTATTTAATATTCAATAAATCTTAAATTGATACAGACAGAGTACTTTCCAACAAAATATGTTTTTTTTAGAGAATGTATTTATTTCATAGTTATTTTTAAATAGACAAACAAAAGTATTTTTTATGAACCTCTTCATCAAATTATAACTTGTGATAATATAAGATTATCACAAGTATTAATTATTTGATCAAATTAAATATATATTTGTAATACACTATCACCTAACACATTTATCTTCTTACACATGTATTTTAATTATAAATACATGTGTATTACATATTTTAATGACGTATTTCAAGGAAAATAGATATTTAGTTAAAAAATATGGCGCGAAAAGAGGGAGAAGCATGGAGATCGAGAAAAAGCAGCAGGCGTTCGAGGTAGCATTGCGAAAACTGACCGGGGCGAACCCGAAACTGGCCGAAGCATTAAGGAAGGACTATATTGATCTCGAGACGTTGAATGATGTCGAGGTTATTGAATTGTTCTGGGCGACGGAACTGTTCCCGATCTATGCGGACAAGAGCCCGCACACGCGACGCGCGTATAAACTAGATCTCGAATTCGTCCTCGGTTTTGTGATGACGAAGACAGACGGATTAAAACACCTGACCGTGCTCGACATCCATCGCTACCTATTCGAAGTGAACGAACAGTATGCCCCACGCACGGCACAACGGAAGAATAACATGCTGAAGCGTCTTCTGACCTACCTACACGTCAACCAGTATCATCTACATAATCTGGCCTTCCACGTGAAGAACCAGCAGCGCCCTGAATTGCTCCGGCGTGAGGTCAACTTCGACGAGATTGAGCGGATTGCCGAGTCGTTCCGCCATACCGTCAAACGAGCACAAAAAAAGGAGCTCATGGAGCTCCGGAACGAGACAATCGGTTATTTGTTATTGACGACAGGTATGCGGGCGACAGAACTGTTGTCAATAAAGTTCACTGACGTGAAGCGTAATCAGCAAACATCTTATCTCGAGGTGATGGGGAAACGCGACAAGTGGCGTCGCATCCCGCTTACCGAGAAAGCGATACACCTCGTGAATCGGCTGCAGACATTGATGATGATCGAGGAAGTCTCGTCCCCTTTCATCGCCTTCAGTACGAAAAAAGCCAACAAGGCCATCACATATGAAGCCCTGCGCCTGATGACTCATCAGGCGGTCGACCATGTCGCGAAGGAAGAGAAGACCCCGCCCCACTGGTTCCGCCGGGCCTACATCACAAAGCTCCTGGCGAACGGAAATTCTTTGATTGGGGTCATGCAGTTGGTTGGTCATGAGTCAATCAATACGACAAATGGATATCTGCAGTCTCTTAATCATTTAACAAACATATTGAATACAGACTTGCCATTTTCATGAGCCGTTGTTCATTGATATAGTCAGAACTGCTTTAGCTTTATTGGAAAATATCGTTTTGATTGTTAATACAAACGTTCTTTGTACGTATATTAAATAAACTTCTACCTATCAAATATTCGGTCTACAGCATCTAAATTACTCTCATCATATTGATAATCGTCCCAATATAAATCTTCATATCTATCATAGTCAGGCTCGGGAAAAATAGCTGAAGTTAGAACAGATTCTACTTCTTTGAAAAACGATTTTGAATCCATAACTTCTTCAATTTTTACCGATAGTCTATGAAAATCAATACTATTACTTATGGCACTAATTTCCCTCTCTAACAAGGAGAGTATTCTTCTACAAATAATATTGTATACTGCTTTCAACTCTTCCTGAGCCTCTTCATGTCGATCTAAAAGAAAGAAATGTTGTAGCTCACTAAGAGGATGTTCCTCTTGCGTTTTACTAATCTGTTCAATCTGTTCAAGTAAATCAATAATCATGATTTCTTCTTCTATAAGCTCATCTAAATTAGAATATATGTTTTCAGTTATACACTCATTTAATGCATTTTTTTCGTCTAATAGTTCATACAATTCGATTAATCCAAAATAATCAAACTCGTAAATTATACTGTTGAGAATTTTTTCGTTAGACAAATGCTTCTTCATATCATAAAAGTCAAATAAAGAATGACTTGCAATCATTTTTATTATTATTTGTTTTTTAGTAATAACCTCCTTTAAAACATAAATGTTCTCGAACTCTTTGAAATTTAATTCAACAATTTTTTTATACTTCTCATTTTCAATCTCTTTTACAGCAATTCCATAATAAAGATACGAATAGAACTTCTCACTTGACCCTTTTAGATTAAGGTAATAACCATTAATTAATTTATCTATAAGATAGTGCGAAGCATGTTCTTCATATAGTTTCTCTATTTGTTCTATATAGATAGCTGTTTTTTTCATCTGCTCTAACAAAAGCTTGTTTTCTTTTAGTTGATGAGATAAGTAATCATTTAACGAAGGATTAATTACGCCCACTTTTATCACTGAATTTTCATCATAGAATTTTATAAAAGAATTTCCTAATCTAGACTTAGCATCAGAAAAATAATTAACTGTTCTATCTATATTTGTTTCAGCTTCCAATTGAATATAAAAACATTCTCTTAATATATCTTCGTCAACGTAAGTATCTGTTAGTGAAAATAACGTGAACATGAAAATTCGGTCTATATTCACTAATTTATTTAAAAATTCATCATCCCAAATTTCCTTTGGATCGGTTAAATGATTATTTATAAATTCAACATAGTTTTCTGGTTCGACATCTTTATATCTGCTTCTCAATGTCACATATTCAATAATTCGGGGATTATAATTTTGATGTCTTACAATCCTCCTGTATGAGGATTTTTCTTTTAAAAAAGTCATATAATTTAATGGTATATTCTCTTTCAAGAGATGATTCATGAATATTCTAGCTTTTTCTTCTAATGTAATATTTTCCATACTAAATATTTTTATTTCTATCTTGTTACTTTCTAAAAAATTTCGGAATTCAAAGAGTTTTCTTTTTGCTTCTTGTAAAATTGTAATCCTGGAATTCATAATTAAAACTTTATTCTTATGACTTCTCACAAATTTAATTAAGGATATTATTTCTCTATCATGTCCTGCTTTTAAATCAAAATAATACTGCCCTAAGAAATCATCTAGATACAGTACTTCTTTTACGTCAGGATTAAGTGCAATTGCTTTTTTTAACTTAGTGAGATTTGAATCACTTGTATAGCGAATTTGATAGCCCTGTTTCACAAAAGAAATTGCAAGCATTTTTGAATTAATTGATTTACCGACACCTGGCGGACCAATTAACATAAGTACATTATTTTCATTTAATGACAACAAAGCTTCGTTAAATACTTTTGTCTGGACAAAAAATTGGAATTCCGTCTCAATGTCATCTAACAATACTTCGCCATCAATAAAAACATCACTACTAAAAATGTCTTTTAACAATTTATCTGACAGCATCCATAATTTAAAATTTTTCCGAAGAATATCCTGATTTTCATCTCTGCTTAAAAAATCTTCAAGTTGGTTTTTAGTAATAATATGCGAAGCATCCTCCATATACATTTCAAACAACCTATATATTTCTGTAGTGTTTTGAGGTGTTAAATCTTGGGAGATGCAAACGTAATATGAGTTTGGATTCAATTTTTCTACTTTTTTAACTTCTTTTCGTAACGACGTTATAAGGTTTGAATAAGTACTATTATTATAATGTTTGACTTGTACAATAATATTATTTGGAATTTTATCATCTTTTAAATCAATTCCACCATCTGGCCCCGATTTAAAAAATCTTAAACTTGTTCCTAGTTTCCTGGTCAGTATATCTGCACAAAGTTTCTCAAACTCAAAGTCGCTAAGTAATCCGAAATCAAACATTATTAATACTCCTCTCACATAATGAAATAGTAAATCTTAATTTTCACTTGTTTCAGTTTTCATAGAATTATATTTGAGTGTGTATTCTTTGTATGGTACTGTGATGCTTTCCGCATCATTAACAGAATAAGATGTTACTTGCATATTTAGTGTAGGAGCAGCAAAGGAGAATTGATCAAACCATGCTGGTTTTTGAAAATTTCGAAATTCCAAGGGAACATAAATTGTTATGATTCTGTGCCCATAACTTAGTCTGAATATATATGGAAAACTATTATTCAAAATATCCTCATCTTTCCACACTTCAATACCAACGAGATTTCTTCCACCTTCTAAAATAAAAATACTATCCATATATAATGGGGAATTTACATCTGCATCATTTAACCATTCAAATATTCCTTTGAATTCATTTCTTTCTTCATCGCTTATTAAGCCCCATCCCATATGAAATATAGCTTTATAAATGCCTACCAAACTATATGATGGTACTTTATTAAACCTTATGGTAATTTCATTATCCTTTTTTTGGATTACTTCAACTGTCTTTTCTTCCTCTTCTAAATTAAAAAAGACTAGATTTTGTCGGCTATCACTCTTTACATACGATTTATCTTTACCATATCTATATTTGGGTTCTCCTTTACGTTGTTTCCCTCTTAGTAAAATACGATCAAATTGAAGATAGTTTATTAAGTCGTTCTCAAACCTACTAAATAAATGCTCATTGCAATTATCACATTCTTCATAATGGAAAAGAGATCTATTTCCAAGTGCAGCGGGTATTATATGTGCATCTTTCTTGAAAGTCGTCTTATCAATTCCTTTTGAACAAAAAACACATTGTCTCTTCTCCTTAATTTTTTCTCCAATATTGATTTTTTCTTGAATATCTCCCGCGATATTGAAATTATATTGAGCAATCAAATGATAATCCATAATGTAATAATCACCTCACTATTCCGAAGATTTATAACTATTTATAAAAAAACGTTACTAGAAAACTTCAATGCGAAATCAATATTTGTTAAGCACCCTTTGGATTAATACTTTTATTAAAATGTATTCGTAGTATATAAAATCTCACAGATTAATATTGAATTTCATTAAATTGAAAATAATAACACTTCAATTTGGTGACGAAAAGAATTAGAGATATTATTTGGAAGAATAACATCACTCTTTCTATTGTACATTGCGAACTGTTACAGCAATATCTCTCAAGTAAGTAGTATAAACAACTACTTACTTATTTAATGATCTATCAAGAGCTTAAAAAATGAACCAAGTCGAAACATGCGACTTGATTCATTTTCATAAAATTTACTACTCAATTATTTTATTTTTCTACCTTGCGCTCTAAAGAACTCAGAATCGTCTTTATCTACTTCAAATTTTGTAATCCATCCCCTTTTTTTGAATATCAATAAGATTTTTTCATCAACAATTGTATTAGGGATTTTCGGACGTTTCCTTTCTAAAAGTCCAATGTATTCATCTAAATTCAAAATCCTTAGAGCCTCTATTGTTTCTTCTAATGTTAAATCCATTAAATTTAATGCAACCAGTTCTTTTTTTTCCCCGTAATATAAAATTTGCGCTTTTAAAAGTTTCCTTAAAATATCATAAGGCATAGTTATTTTATTATTTAGAATATAATTAAGATACTTATACAATACATCTTCTAATTTTCGTTTTACATTTCCACTTTCGGATTGGTAGTTGTTTATTAAAAACTGAAGATCTTCCGGATCGAAATTATTGGTCAAAATGTGAATCTTAAGTTTATCGTTATATTTTTTTGATTTAATACTTATCTTATTTTTCGTAAGTGATAAAAGTTGGATTTTGTAGTTTATTTTTACCGAACTATCTAATACCTTTAATAATTCCTCAAATGCAAAGTTGTTCTCGTCTATTAAAAGAGAATATTCCTCAATATTCTTAATGATAAAGTCAAAAACATTTGCATCATAGTTTTTTCTCATGAAGTCTAAGTTTGTTTCATTCATAGAAATTATCTCTAAAGAAATAAGAATTTTAATTTTTTCTTCACTAATATCTTTATAAGAAAAGGTAGGATAGTGCAATTTAAAAGATTTTAGTAAGGATTCGTATCTTTCATCAAGTAAAGCATCACATGTGATTATGTTTTGAAAGAACTTATATGCTGATTCCTCCCCAAATTTTTCATCAATTTGATCTTCATTGAAAATAAACTCTAAAGGTGAATCATTAATATAACTGATTAAATTTTGGTCAATTTTATCAAATTTAAAATAATATTCTAAAAGATTTTCTGTACTATACATTACTACTTTTCTACTAATAATTATTGGCCAAAGATTTGTATCGTGAATTCTTTCTATTTTATCAATTGATGTTGATAAAAGTTTAATGTACTTTGATTTTGATTCAGCTTCTACCTCTGCGTTATTTAACAATTCTATAACTGCATCCTCATCATCTTTTATCTCATCGCAATTTGACAAAAGAACTTCCATATACCTTTGAATGTTCTGCTGAATGTAATGATACAAACTCTCGTATTTATTACTTATAACCAAACTATAGTTTTTACATTTTAAATCACTATTGTCTTGAAAATCATATTTCCCAATTAAAAATCGTGAAATTAAGTCGAGATTTAATTCATATAATTGATTGTCATAAACCCAATCTAGTAATTCTACATTAGCGCTTTCAAAAATAATATTGCTAAACTTCACCTTTATATGCACAAGATTCTTTAGTAGATTATCGGAATAAGAATTTTCAATATCTAAAAAATCCCCGCAGCTCGAAACATAGTCTCTTAAATAATTATTGGCATTTATATCATCCAACTCTTTAGTAGTTAGGTGTCTTAGAAAAGCTAAAGCTATTCGTTTCTTAGTTTGACTACTATAACCACT
The DNA here is from genome assembly GCF_018618115.1 of Exiguobacterium sp. s16. Taxonomy (NCBI): domain Bacteria; kingdom Bacillati; phylum Bacillota; class Bacilli; order Caryophanales; genus Exiguobacterium; species Exiguobacterium sp. s16. The sequence goes on from NZ_JACSLM010000010.1 coordinate 43,815, forward strand.
CATTTCAATGGTTTCCTCAAAAAAGTTCGGCCATATTAAAGTTAAGATTTGAGTAAAAGATTTTTCTGGGACTTCTCTCAAAATAAATTTTTCAATAAAGTCAAATTTTTTATTTTCTTTTAGAAGTTCAATGATATTATTTAGTTTTTCGGTACTATGGCGACTATTATTTAACAGATAACATAGGATATCAAAATTCAAGATTTCTTTATTTTTAAAATCTGATGTTCCAAGTCTAGAAATTATTAGTTCAGGATTTTGTATTGAATAACTATAATCTTTAGCATTTTGATCAAATATACTTCTCATGAAAATTTTATCCGATGCACTGAAATTATTTTCATAAAAATAAGTCATGTAATCTGGATAAGTTTCATCTATATAACCATTTCGTATTAGATATTTTATTAGAGGAAAATAAGTACTTCTTTTTATTTCTAAATACTTATTTTCTTCTCCCACTTCATTTATATGGCTGACCCTGAAAACTTCATCTATATTCTCTGGAGTGATTACCTCTTTGAGTTTACCGTTTTTTAATACATCTAATATTTTTTTATTCTCAAAAATTTCCGACTTTAGTTGTTCTTGCTTATTAATGCTTTTTTCAATGATTATTTCTCTGCGACTTACATACCCTTCTATCTTTTCAAGTTTTTTTAGTTCTTCTTGTACATTTAATGGGGTATAATAACCATTTTTCCTTGTATACACATTTTGTGCTTTTTTCAAAACACTTATTAACTCAAATCGTGTTTTGAAAGTGAAGAACTGTTTATCATCTATAACCAGAGAATCATAAGAGGGATTGTAGTAGATTGCATCCAGCTCGTCCAAATCTCGTATTTCTTCATTCAAAATTTGATTAAGAAAAGATTCTTTCTCTTCAATTTTAAATTGAAGTCTATCAACACTATTTTTAATAAAATCGACTTTGTTATTAAATAAAGTGTAAACAAATCCGTTTCCTAGTTGCAGATCACTGAAGTCTTTGGGGAAAATATTTTTATAAATTATTAGTGCCAATAGCTTATTATGATTTAATTCAATTGTATTAATTCTACTTTTATAAACTTGAAATTCATTGTAAACATTTTTGAGTATCCTCATATCATCAATGTATAAAGATATTCCTTGGAGAAAATCAGTATTTATCTTAAATGATTCTTCATGCTTAAAGTGTTCCAAGAATTGTTCATAAGAGTTTGATCCATCCATCACAGGGACTACAGGTAATATGAAATCAAAGAACTTCGTTCGGTCTTTTGAAATGAAGACATCGTCTCTTAACAAAAATATAAAACGAATTGGAGATTTTTTTTTATTATTCACTAAAGTGTTAATCTCTCTTAATTTTTCAAAGATTCCAGTCATATCATATCTATCAATATCTTCGAAAACAATTGCATGGGCATCTGAATATTCGAATAAGTATAATACCTCATTCAAGTATTTATCAAAGTAAGATTCATTAACTTCCTGCATGATTTCTATTTCGTTCCCTCTAAAATTTAATTTTTTAAGCATATTATGATTACTTTGCATTACAAAAAAATCATATATCCATTTTCCAGCAATTATCAAAATCAGTATACTTCCAAAAACTCTGAGCTCTGGATCAATACTTATACTTAATATATTTTTAAGAGTGCTTTCTGGTAATTTTGATACGTAAGAAATCCAAGAATCAAAAAACAGAACATAAAAAAGCAATAGAAACATACTAATTAATAGCATCGTATTCATTACTATTTTGCGCTTTGACACTTTTTTCTTCACTTTGAAATTTGTCTTAGGAATTTTTTTTGCTTCAATTTGATGTAATAGTTGGTTTAATATTTTCCCTTCCAATTGACTATTAGCAATATCTGAATTTTCCGTTGAGTTCTCAGACTTAAAATGGGCTAATGATACATTTATAAACTTTTTATTTTTATGTTTTTCTTTATAAGATTCAATAATACTAGTTTTACCTGCTCCGTACGGGCCAGTAATTGCAATATTTTTTATATCGTCATTTTCAAATATAAAATTCAATCCACTTTCATAAACGTTTAAATCATAATTTTTTATAGGTGTTAATTTTTCGAATTTAATAGGTTTCATATTTATGTTTCCTCTCTAATCAATTTAAGATTGTGATGTATGAACTTTATTCTTTATAATCATACCAATAAAAAATAAATTGATAAAATTGAACTCCTTTTTCTTTTTTGATAAGTCTAAGTTTATTTTAAGTGATGTAATCACATATTTAATAAAATTGTACTTATGTTCAATGGAAGAATAGGAGCTGTAGGATGGATACAAAATATCAATTGATGTTTGAAGACTTCATGGCGTTACAGAAAGACTCGTTAAAGAGGACCGAGCATCACCAAGCTAGATACAATATTACAACCATCGCACTCGCCATGATGGTCTTCTTGTTCGGCTTTATTGTTCTTCATATCATATTGCCGATGTTTCTTTATTTCTATTCTCTCTACTTGAATTCGGAGAATATATTTAAACTCATCGTAGTATGTTTAGCCATTATACCCGTCATTCTATTGAGACCGTTCATCGGAAAGTATTACGATTTCGTCACGCTTCGTAAACTTAAATCGGTGTATAAAAACGATACAAGATGGCCAGGGGATGTGACGTTGCAGCTCCATGAAACCGAGGTTCACGTAAACTCTTATTATGAAAATGGGACCAAAAAACTGATGTGCCATGTGATTCAATTAAGGTTGTTGGTGAAGACGCTGGTCACCTCTTTTTATACTATGAAACGAACGTGGCAATCATTGTTCCAAAAATCATTCCTACTTTGACTGAAGCAGAAAATATGGCGTATCGTGATTTGATCGAACAAAGCTTGAATTATGATTTTAAGAAAAATGGAATGTGACGAACTATTTATATGAATGCTCTAATACTGATAACTGACAAAGTCTTTACTAACAAACATATAACTGAATGAGGTATTTTGAAACTTCCCTTCAAAAGATAAATCTATGATTGCTTTATCTTTTGAAGGGTTTTTATATACTTCATAAATACTGCTTATAAAGCTTAAACTTTTTGTTTTTTTTAAGTGTTGCAACGTTCTAAGAACCAAAAAAATTTTTATCAGGACAGACGTTACTAAGTATCTAGCATTAAAATATAAGGTTGTCCCTTATTAGAACCTTTTTATCTCCGTCACGGAAAGTTCTCCTAATGATTCTTATCTACTTTCTCATGATGTTCAGTCGAATCGGGTTGATTTTTAACATGAGTTGATTTTTAACATGAGTTGATTCTTCAAAAATCGACCAAAGTTATTATAATTGAGCATTCAGAAAAGTGTGCGCCGGCGCACACTTTTCTGAATGCTTTTATGTTTCATGAACAAACAAATTCGAACATCCTTCAAAAAAACGAGTCTAAACGTTAGTACGTCTCAAACACATGCTAAATCCACTTTTGATTTAAAACCGATCAAGTTGTTTTGGACAACCATAAAATTCTTAATTCAAGTGTTGTGATACAGCAAGATGCTTAGTTGTTTTGCTAAGCATCTTTTTTCTCTATGATTGTCTAACACAGAATGAAAGAATAAGAAATCGCCTTATCCACAATGTTTATATTACAAAAGTGTGCGCCGGCGCACACTTTTGTATAAACTTTCGGTATTTGAAATAATTTAAATTGAATAAAAAAATATGCCTTGATTTGTGCTATATTTATCCTTAGAAGAGGTGATCAATATGGAGACTCAATCGACCTCCAATGGCCGCTCACAACAACTTATCATTTCTCAAGCGGTCACAGCTATTCAGAGGCATCGTATGGAGGAGATTCTCCACAGCGTGTCTATTTTCGATATCCAGGAATTCGTCACGGCACTTTATCAAGAGAACTATCAATTCGAAAATCTAGAAGCTTCTTATAAGAAGATACGTTATCATTCATTCAACAAGTTAAAGAAACGCTGGGTGCAGGCCGCCATCCGAAACTATGAAGAAGGACGTGGCCCGAAAAAAGAATTGCGTGCCCGATTCGAAATGATTACCGCATATCATCATTTGGTTGGCCCCGAAGCCTTCCTGAAAGAGTTTCACGTGAAAACCATCGAGGATTATATGCAACAATGCATCCTAGAGTTGAAGGAATGGGCTGAGAATCCGAACCTGTTAATCCATACGTATCCTTACTGGTCCCAAAAGACGGTGAACCAAAAGAAAACGTCGCTCAAGACAGACGTTTTGATGATTTTATGGGAAGTCGCCAAAGAAGTCGACAGCAATCAACCGACGGCGCATCACTCTCCGACGCTCGCGGTTGATATCCCATTCTTCGGCATGTCCGACCGCATCAAGAACCAGACGGACCTGTTGGATGAAAAACTGAACGAAGCGTCGCAACTGAATCTCGAGCTTCAGAACTATGACACGGTCATCCCGAAATACAAGAAGGGGATTCCCGACCACCTCTCTGTCCTCGTCAGCAAAGAGTTCATCCAAGAATTGAACGGGAAGGTGCCTGATCTCGACTCGAAAGACTTCGAGGCCTTCACAGAGATTCTGGCGTATCGGGACATGACGTTCCAGACAAGCCGGAAAATCATCTTCCCGCTCTCGCAGCTCGTCAAGAAGCTGTATGCGAACGATAGTGGGAAAAGCTACGATTTGACGACGCAACGTCTCATGAAGCTCGGTTATTATCGGGTCGCAGGACACAACGAGGACGGGGACTTCTTCATCCGAGGCCTGTTCTCCTCGGTTACCATTAAAAATGCGACGACATTAGCCGAGAGCCAGGTCATCGTCACAGTCAGTGAGGAAATCTACGACGACCTGTTGAAACAACAGATCGTCAGCATCTACGGGGAACAGATCGAACAGTTGAAAGGCAGCTTCGCTTATCACCTTGCCTTCGTCCTTCAAAAAGAGCGGATGAGCTCCATCCAGACAGGGGAGCAACAACCGGTGCGAAGGCATTGGCGTCAGTTCACCTATTCGATTCGATTCAACAAGGTCCGAAAGGCCGACAACCTGAAAGAGCTTGAGTTGAATCTGAATCGGATCAAGGAACATGATTTCATCCTGAAGGATTGGCACCGTTCCGGCGATTATTACTTCTTTACCTTCTATCCGTTGGAGTCTTGGGAATTGCCAGGTCATGTGGACACGTTACTGTTATAACTGTTATCGCGCAGAACCCAGTCTATCTGGGTTCTTTTTTAATTCATCTACTTCATTGTTTCACATGAATCACGACGATTTGAATTTAACAGTGAAGTTGGAACCAACACGTCCAATGATGTCGAGTATCGTCTGGCATCCTGAATTACATCTTCTCTTGTACCGTACCAAACTTACACTTTCCTTTCATTCTTCTTAAAAATGGCGCTGGTTTGAATCTACCTTCCCTAAATTTTCATCTTAAAATCCGATAGATATTCAATCAAATCGCCTTTCTTGGTGAATATGGCTTTCCTTTATATCAGATTTAAACGATTTTGGTAACAGATGACCGTACCAAACTTGCACTTTTTGTTTTTTGGTAACAGATGACCGTACTGAAAGTGCATTTTCTTATTTTGGTCACGAAACACCGTACCGAAACTACATTTTTATCGATTCATCGCTATTTAGAAAATAAATTTTTAAGACTCTTTTTGATTTTTTGGTAACAGATTACCGTACTGAAACTACATTTACTTCTCTTTTGGTAACAAACGACCGTACCAAACTTACACTTTTGCTTTTTTGGTAACAAAACACCGTACCAAAACTACACTTTTCTCCTTTCCATCTAAAAAAATCTACTCTATTCTCTAAAGGAATGGCGCTATAGAGCGGATGAATCAATTTTAGTAACAAATGACCGTACTGAAAATGCATATTTTTGTCGGTTCAAAATGGCTTTATATCAACGTATTTTTCATTTTGGTAACAAAACACCGTACTGAAAACGCACTTTGACACTATCTTGAAAGAGCTGGATACTGAAACTAGCATATTTTAGGTTAGGGGAGGTGTAGGAGAGATGATGGAAACGAATCGACATATTTTAATCGCCAATAAACTATTGGTCGCGATGAGCGGATTGACACGCTGGACGAAACGCCCAAATCACTATCGTTATGAGCAGCATCATTATAACATCCCGGCCTGTTTCACGGCCTTCAAATGGACCAAGTCTCGGATCCGACATATCCTCTCCATTCTCGCCTACGCTGACGACCAAGGGAAGATGGAATTTGCAGAAGACAACACGCTTGCGGATTTTGCCTGTACGTCGGTCCGCTCCTTACATAACAACTTGAAGACTTTCGAACAGAATGGTCTCATGACGGTCGTCCGTCATTTCCCAGGCGTGATTTCAATCCAATTGACCAATTACCTTGAAAACTATCGTGATTTGTTTGTAGACGGTGCTGTGGTCGTTTCGAAGACCGGGTATACGTCTGTTTGGCACGGCCTCTTGTCCGAATTGATCGCACTCGATAATGTGAACACGTTGCGACTCGCGCTACGGACAATCGTCCAGGTCGAAAAAGACGTTCATGTCCAGTCAAATGAACAGGCCATCCTCACCTACGATGAGATCAAAGGATTCCTTCCTAAATACTGTGGCCATAAACTCGCCATCCAAAAGATGATGTCTGGTCTCAAATTCCTTCAAGTGTCGCTTGTTGAAGACAGTAAGCATTTCTTAAATATGGTCAAACAGAACATCTCGCTCAAGAAACGAGTCCAAGACGCCACACGACCGCTCTTACTTGAAGTGCAACTATCGGCTGCGCAAGACAGTAAGCAGATCAAAGAGAAAGACCGCACTGAAGTTCAGCTCGTTTGGTTCGAAATGCGCAAGCGAGTAGGGGAGTTCTTCGACTTTGACACTCTCAAGGTCAACCGTGATTCTCTCTTCTCGATGAGCGATACATTCGGGGCCGAGACATTCAAACGGGTCGTCGAAGAGTTAAAACAGGCATTCCTACACCATCGTGAGGACTTGGTCCACTCGAGCACCCATAAGCTGTTCTTTGAGGAGCCGATCTTCTATCTCCATCAACGACTAAAAGAGAACCAGGCAAAATCGGCTATCGCATGATGGTCTATTTGTCATGTTTATTTTTGAAAATATATATGAAAATCAACCATTCTTGCAGGGGTTTTCGTCTGTTTGTATTGTTTCCCATTCGTTCTAAGTCATCATTCCATACTGAATCTTCATTTTTTACTTTTAGGAAAAAAATCAAACCAAACAGTTAAGTAATCAAGGATTTACTGAATTAAATCCTCTCTTGTCTTTTAATTCTCAAATCAGGGTTGAAAAAAAATGAACCTTTGTGAACGAAACGATGGTACTTTTGAAATATCTCTTTTCACTTAAATTGTCAGAAGGACTGGTACGACTGGTTTGAGCGACCCTCTTCTTTTTCTAATTCTATTAATCTTTATTTAACTCTCTCTAATTTATTTATATTTTTTTAACTCAGAAGAATATGGTTTTATCTCTTCTTCTATTATTTAAATCATGTTCAGATGTGCCACGTATTTCTTCTATAGAAGTGATCTACAAATATGGAATGACGTTCACAACAGGAACTTTGTATAAATACCTAGATCAAAAATGTCTCTGTATACAATTCGACGTCGAAACGTATACAAATCCGAATCATTACTGTATACGTTTTTATATTTGATTTATCGGTGTCTTTGCTGTTTTTGTATTGAATGCAAAGAGTGAATGTGACATGATATGAAAGAGAAAGGGGAGAGAAGATGAACATACTCACGTTTTACATATCAAAAGGTGGGTCAGGGAAGACGACCTGTTCTTTGAATATGGCTTACGCATTAGGTGAGCTAGGACAACGGGTCTTGATCATTGATTTAGATCCTCAAGGCTCGCTCAGCAAGCTGATGTTAAAAGAGTCCGACACAATCAAGTACATGACGATGTTTGATGTACATACACGTAATCTTGATATCAGAGAAGTCCTGTTTGATGACGAAACGTATCACGTGAGTCTTCTCCCTTCGAATGAACGAAATGCCAGGTTGATCAATCTGATCTCCGAGCAAGACAAGCTATTCCTATTAAAGGACATGATTGCCCCACTCGAGGATGAGTTTGATTGGATCATCTTAGATTCGGTTCCATCGATCAACGAACTCTCTAAAGTCGTGCTTTCGACGTCAAACATGACGGTCATTCCGTTCATGCCGAAGAAGCTCGTGTTCGACCAACTTGCGAGTACGGTCCGGACAGTCCAAAAAGTGAAGAAGTTCTACAACCCAGACCTCGTCATCACAGGTATTCTTCCTGTCGCCATGGATGCTTCGTTAAAGGCAGATAAAGAGTATTTCGAGGCGATGGAAGCCATCGCGAAGGACGAGGCATTAGACATCCTTCCGATGATCAAACGATCCACCTTCATCGAGAAAGCTGCGGATAGTGGGAAGAGTGTCATCCAGTACCGCTCCAAGGAAGCGAAGGCACTCGCTGAACCGTTTCGACTATTGGCCAAACAAGTCGTCGAACAAGCAGGTGAGACATCATGAAGGCGCGGAACCGCAACATTCATAAAATCAAACCGAGTGAGCAGCACCCGTATCAGAGCGGTTTGACGAATATCAGCGCGCTCGTCCAAAAACTTCCAGTCTCTAAAGAAGTCGAGGACCTGGTTCATGAGATCAATGAGCTCTCAAAAGTTCAAACGATTTCAGTATTCGAGATCGGGAAGCGGCTCGTCATCGCCCGTGCTGAGATGCATGACAAAAAAGAATGGATGGGTTTTCTCGAAGCCGTTTCGATGTCGAGTTCACTTGCATCCCGGTACGTCAAAGCCTACGAGACGTTACATCCACTCGAATCATCTCTTGCGAGCCTACCGGCTTCCAAATTGTTTGAACTGATGTATCTCGACAATGTCGAGGAAGTCGTCGAACAGGGACTCTATATTGATGGAGAGTCGCGAAGTGTCGACGAGTTGACGGTCAAACAGATTCGAGCGGCGCGTAAGAGCCCTGAGTCTGTACAACAGGTCAAAGTCAGCCCGTTTCAAAAAACAAAGAAACCATCTGCGGTTCTTTCGGCACGAATTCCGTCCGACCTGTCCGATCAATTCCAACAGTATGCACATGCTCAAAATCGAAGCGTGAGTGAACTTCTAACGGAAATCATCCAGCGGACCGTGAACGACAATATCATCGACGTCACAGACGAGAAGCGAGGAGACGAATCATGAAGAAAATCGCATTGTACAATCGAAAGGGCGGTGTCGGGAAATCGACGACAACCATCAACTTGGCGCATGTCTATGCACGCGACGGATTACGTGTCCTCGTCATCGACGCGGACGACCAGGCCTCTTCGACGAACGGGCTTGGTCTGACAAACGATTATGAAGGCAAGGTATTACTCGATTGCCTGCTTGAAGAGAACGATCCATTCTATACTCCAATCGAACAGGTCATCGTGACATGCGAGTATGAGACGGGAACGGTCTACCTTGTTCCGACGAGACGCTCAGCCTCACCAAGTGACCTGACGAGCCAAATCGGGTACGAGTATCGACTCAGTGAAGAACTCGCCAAGATTGATGAGCTGTTTGACATCTGTCTCATCGATTGCCCAGGATCGACTTCTGCTCTTAACCCCTATGCCCGTTGCGCACTCGTCGCACAGGATCGCATCGTGATGCCTGTACAGATGCAGAAGTTCTCAATGGACGCCGTCTACTCGGCTCCAGAAGAGCTTGAAGAGATGAAGCGATTCCGGGAAGACATCCATATCGCAGCCTTCATCCCGACGATGGTGAGCGCCCGCTCAAAAGGGGATGTCACGACAGTCGAAGAACTTGAAGAACTCGGAAAAGAAGTCGGTATTCCGGTTTTGACGACGATACCTTACGCGGTGAAGGTTCAGACACTACAACGAGAGTCTCGTCCCGTCATTGATCACAAGAGCCCAGCAACCGACGCCTATCTACAACTTGCTCAGGAGGTATTGTCGTTATGACACGTAACCGAAAGAAACACACACCAAAAATTTCGACGTTCAGTGCCAATCTTCCGGTAAAACAGAATCAACAAGCGACGGATAGCCGTACGGAACAAGTCGAGGCTGTAAAAGAGTTCTCGGCGACGACGACTATATCGAATCCTTATCAGTCCCTTCCGGCGACGGGACTGTCACGTATTATCACCAAACAGCTACCGGAGGACATGGATGGAATCGTTCAGTACTACAACCACATCGACTCCATCCAAGCGACTAGTTTTATTGAAAAGTGTCGCATCCTCGCGCATGCGAACAGCCTCTTCCGTAACCCTGACACAAGAAAAGAATTTCAAAAAGAACAAGGCATGTGGAAAGATTTCTTAAACAAAATTGGGATGTCACATCCTCAAGTCAGTCGCTTCGTCTCATTTTGGAATACCTTTGGTCCAAACATCTTAGAGAAAACGCTCGAGCAAGATTTCAGCGCGACGAAACTTGCTGAATTGTTGTCGTGGCCAGAAGATCCAAAGCTCGCGCTACTCGAGAATAAGAAGTACTACACAGCTTCAGGAGACAAGACGGTGTACGAGATGACACGTGAAGAACTTCGTGAAGTGAAACGGATGTTGATCGAACGCCAGGAACAAAGCGTGCTTGAAGTTGAAGCTAAACCTGTGAAACCGATGCGTGTGCAGATTCGCTTTACTGATTTGACAGATCCTTTATACGTTGGATTAACGCAAGCCGCGCAAAAAGAACACGTGTCAGAAGATGAGATTATCCGGCGGGCTCTCAGTGCCTATTTAAATACGAATTAAATTGAGAGATGTGAAATACATCATGGCCCACGAAGACTCCTAACATACCGGATCAGAGTGGGTCATTTTCATTAGGAGGGACATACATGACTTACTCCAATCAATACAAAGATGTGGAGAGTATTATTGACACCTTGCTTGTCCTCGATACATTTTGTGCCTCAAGGGGCATAGAAGTCGAGTTTGTCGTAGTTGGTGCTTCAGGGATTCTTCTCTTCATTGAAATGATGAATAAGGATGCCGAGTATCGTCCGACGCGAGATATTGATATTCGCGTGACGGAGGGTGTTGTGACACCTGAATTGAAAGAAGCACTTAATGAATACGAAATTGAAATTGTCGAAGGGGTGATTCAGTTCCCACCTCGGGAAGACTTTAGAGAAAATGAATTCCGTCATAAGATTGAAGGTCTGTTCGAGGCGATTGATGTGTATATCCCTGACATTGAACTCTTAGCATGTACCAAGATTTTCTCCTCTCGCCAAAAGGATCTAGAGGATCTCGAAAAGACGAACCTATTGGAACTTTGCGATAAAGACAAACTTCTCGAACTTGTAGAAGAATACAAGGGTAACATGACTTGGGACGATCCATTTTGTAACGTACACGACTTGAGTCGAATTTTTCAGGAAAAGGGTATATAATAAATCAAAAGAATAGTAGAGGAGGGTGACCGATGACAAACAAGGAAAATGTATTTCTGCAAAGCGAGCTAGCAAATGAACTGAATCGCATGCAGGGAGGTGGCACAAGCTATCGCTTAGAGACCGCTCAATTGGCCCTTGCATTAAGTCGTCATGTGAAGGTCCCTGAATCGCTACGTGATCGAGAAGTAGCACGTCAGTACGTGAGAGCTGTCTCAATGGATTTACAGGAAGATCGCGCGGAAGATGTGGCCAAAATGCTTAGTATGGCAGCGCGACGTGCCTACAGTACTCCCGAAAGTACGTTCTCCGTAGATATGAAAGTGAAATTAGAAGAAAAGCGTAATCGATTCAAGAAGCGTGGATTGCGGGTGAAATCTTAATTGGACCGAGTGGAGTCATTTTTATACTCTCATGAGGTTATGATTCTACGTACGAAGGAAGCATCTTTGGTCAAGTCATTGAACATGTATCAGACGATTTCTTCAAACCGTTAAATCCTTTCTTTGTAATAAATATAAGGGTATTAGATTCAGTCACTGGTTGACTCAATCTAATACCCTTTTCGTATCATTGTTTATTCTGTTGGGTGTTCCGCTCCCGCAGGACCGCGAGCTCGATCTGTTCCTGTAACCGGTTCTCGAACGCCTCTTTTTCACGACGGAGGATCTGCACTTCCAGGTGAAGTTTTTGGTTCTCCTCTTCAAGTTGGTCGCTTCGTCGCGTTCGTGCCTTCAACTCGTCAATCGTGTCCATCAGGCTCTGGTTTTGACGATTGAGCTGGCTGCGCTCTTGCTCGAGCTTCCTGACGTCTTCCTCTAACTTAAAGACCAATTTCTTCTGGGCCTTTAGTTCCTCTTTGAAAGAGGCGCGTTCGGTCTCGAGGGCGTCCTGAGCATACTGTTTCTCGGCGAACAGGAGCTCCACTTGATGTTGAAGTGGAAGTAATTCCTGTTCGTGGGCCGCGACTTGACGCTCATAATCCTCTTTGAGCTGTTGCGATTCTATGATGATACTTTGCTCAAGGTCATGAATCGTCTTTTGATAGCGTGAACGGATCCGTTCGTGTTCCTTTGTCCGAAGCTCTAGCCGCGTGGCACGTTCATTGAAGAGGGCCAGCACCTGATTCAATGCCGCCTGGAGAGCGTCGTTCTCCTCACTGATCAATGGATCTGGAACCTGTTTATCAGCCAAGGTGATCAGTTCTTCAAATAATTGATTCGTCGACAGCTGCCGCTGTTCCGACAACCGCTGGATGTGTTCTTTTACCTCTTGTGAGACTCGAAAAGAGGTCACTTTGGTTTCATTAGACTGCACAGCATTCACCACTTTACCATTTGATAGATTTCTCATTTGAACGCATGTTGACTCGCATTCATCTCACTTCCATTTTCGCGTATTTACTACGTAAACACAAGACGAGGCATTGCTGACAAGCCTAATACATTTCGACGTCGAAATGTATACATTTTAAAGTGTTCTCGTCACTTTTGATTAGACATGACCATACATTAAGTACTCTGTATACAAAAACAATTGATTGATCAAGAGGCGTAATTATCGAGACTAGGCGGTACGGAATTGAGGTTACGAAGGGCTCGATGAGCGCATCAAAGAATCTTCTAACAACCGGGACTCTTCTAACAGTTCTTTTAACGTATCGCTATAAGGGTTCAATGAGATTTGAGTATGTCCGATGCTTCCAAAACTGAACGAACGTTGCATCAACACACCCAGAAATGTCAGCTTGTCTGTACTCGTGTAAAACGATACAAATTCCGGGTCATCGCTTAGCCTCTCCAAGAGAGCAGCTTCCCGTTCTTGAGGGGGCAGTTGTTGAAAGACCGGATCACCGATTGATTGATAATAGGCGTCACAAGCGTAAACTGGTGTAAATTTATGCTCGAAAGCAGCCGCGTGGTCATAGACGAGTTCAAAATGGCGAAGGTCATTGTCATTCACTTGTGACAGAAGATGCAAAAAGAAAGCGGACTCACTGTTTGCGGCGAGTTCTGTCCGGGCGAACACTTTCGCAGAGTAGATGGCCAATAGAATGGTCGCTTGATAAGAGTGATTGGTCTCCGAAATCTCTTTGGCACGGGCGATGAACAGTTTGACGACATCATCGCGGGTCTTGAACTCTTCTATGAGCCAGGACATGTTCTCGATAGTCATATCGCCCTCTGAATACAGTTTCCATGCGAGATAGTCCATGAAGTGGCACCGGTATTTCACATAGGGAGACTTTGCGAGCTCGTCGGAAAGATTGACCGAGAGAAGTTTGAGTGGATTGGTTGCTATTTCAAAAGCAAGGGCTCCGTAGTGACCGAGTGACACGGCGGACTCTAGTACAAGTTTAGGGGCATATTTGACGACTTTGCGGATTGGTTTTCGTATCTTTTCCATGTGGCATCCTCACACTTTCCTGTAGGGGCTGGTCAACAAACGATTGCACGTCAATAGTAGCCGAACAATTTTTTGAGGGACCGCCACTTCGACGGGTAAGCATTGCTACCGCTATAGGAACGAGTCTCCTCCCCCTTCTTACAGACCTCCAACTTCCACTGCGTCCCATCGTGAGTGATTGTTTCTGTTTCTACGAACAGCTCCGGCCATAGATGCGTCTTAAAGGAATTGAATTTCTTTAAGACTTTTGCAGAGTCATCCTGGTTGTACCAACCGGATTCTATCCGTTGTTCCTCGCCAAACGTTTGAAGGATCAACAGTTCTCGTTTAACGAAACCGTTCGAATAAAAAGTCAAAATGGATTCGTTATAAATGCCAAAACTCCCAATCCATAGCGTCACTTTCATGATGGCGTCTGTTGGTGTTATTTCACTAAGCGGAATTATTGGCTCTAAAGGTAAAGACTGACGACGTTTGTTCTTTAGCTCTGATGCATCAAGGTGCTTCTTGTCGAGAGAATCATCTTTTTTGTACATTCTATTTTCTCCTGTTACATAAGTTTAAAATCTTACGAAAATAATATGTAATTGCGAATTACATATTTGTGTAGAACAAAGGAGGTAATGACCCGAAATGACTACTCATGAGTATTTTCTATTATAAATGTGATAAAGCAAAATGGTGTGTAAAATATTGGGTAAGGCTCTGCTTTCGGAAATCTAGCAGAAACGTTATAATTCTTAGTGTGGAATAATTTTTTTATCACTAAACTTCGATTATCAGACAGGAGAAATAAACATGTCAGCATTGAACCAAAAACTGTTCAGCGCAGCGGACAACCTTCGCAGCAAAATGGACGCCTCAGAATATAAGAACTACCTGCTAGGCCTCATCTTCTATAAGTATCTCTCAGACAAACTCTTGGAAAAGGTAGTCGTGAGCGCGGATGCCTCGTTAGAGGAATACGACACGCAGAAGAAACAGACGGAACTTTATATAGAGCTGATGTCGGATGATGAGATCAAGGATGACTTGATCGAGACATTGGTCGACACACTCGGTTACGACATCGCACCAGATTATCTTTTCAACGTCTTGGCTGACCATGCACAACAAAACATCTTCCAATTGAATGACCTCAACAAAGCGTTCGTCGAGTTGGCGTCGAAGTATGAGCAATTCAACGGCCTGTTCGATGACGTCGACTTGAAGTCGAAGAAGCTCGGTTCAGACGATCAGCAACGGAACATCACCATCACAGAAGTGTTGAAGAAGTTGGCGTACGTTGACTTAGTAGGTTACGGTGGAGATGTCATCGGAGACGCGTACGAGTTCCTGATCAGTCAATTCGCATCAGAGGCTGGAAAGAAGGCAGGCGAGTTCTATACGCCGCACCAAGTTTCGGACATGATGGCGCGCATCGTCACCATCGGACAAGAAGATAAAAAGCTCTTCAGTGTTTTTGACCCGACGATGGGATCTGGGTCTCTCATGTTGAACGTCCGGAACTATCTCAACTATCCGGACAGCGTGAAGTATCACGGACAAGAGCTGAACACGACGACATTCAATTTGGCGAAGATGAACTTGATTCTCCACGGGGTTGACAGTGAAGATATGCGTCTTCGCAATGGCGATACTTTGAACAAGGATTGGCCGACGGATGAGCCATACACATTCGACTCGGTCCTCATGAATCCGCCGTACTCGGCAAAATGGTCGGCGGACGACACGTTCCTCGACGACTCTCGTTTCAACCGTTACGGAAAACTAGCACCGAAGACGAAAGCAGACTTCGCGTTTCTTTTGCACGGTTTCTATCATTTAAAAGACTCAGGGACGATGGCGATCGTTCTTCCGCATGGGATTCTGTTCCGTGGAGCCGCCGAGGGCGTTATCCGAAAGAAATTATTGGAGGACGGAAGTGTCGATGCAGTCATCGGTTTGCCTGGAAACATGTTCTTTGGAACGTCTATTCCGACGACGGTTGTCATCCTGAAGAAGAATCGTGAGACACGTGATGTACTTTTCATTGATGCAAGTAAAGACTTCGTCAAAGGGAAAAATCAGAACAAACTTTCGACCGAACATATCGATCACATTGTTGAAACGTATAAAATGAGAGAGACTGTTGAAAAGTATGCTTATGTCGCAAGCTTTGATGAGATTAAAGAGAACGACTTTAATCTTAACATTACTAGATACGTCGATACGTTTGAGGAGGAAAAGGAGATTGATTTAGCATCGCTTGGGAATGAAGTGAAGTCAGCTCGGGAGAAGAAAGATGAGCTTATGAAAAACTTATTTGAGATGGTTTCATCACTTCACTACAGTCAAGAAGATGAAAAATGGATTCAAGGTGCTTTAGAGGTGTTCCGTAATGAAAAATAAAAATATTCCAGAAGTAAGAATTAATATATTTTGTAGTAAATGGGAAAAGTATAAACTAGGGAATCTTGGTAGTTTTAAGAATGGAATGAACTTTGATAAAGATGCTATGGGGCATGGCTATCCATTTGTAAATCTCCAAAATGTTTTCGGGAAAACTATCGTTGAAGACGAATTCTTAGGGTTAGCAGAAAGTACTGACAAGGAAAGAAAAGACTACAATTTACTTAAAGGTGACGTACTATTTATTCGATCTTCTGTTAAACCAGAAGGAGTAGGAGAAGCTGCATTGATTACAAAAAATCTTAAAAATACAACTTTTTCTGGATTTATTATTCGTTTTAGACCGAATAATAGTATTAACGATGATTTTAAAAGAATAATTTTTAAAACAAAAAGTTTTAGAACTCAAATTATGGCTCGTTCAACAAGTAGTGCAAATACAAATATTAATCAGGCTTCTTTAGAGAAAATAACTGTAAATCTACCAAGTGTAGAAGAACAAATGAAAATAGGTTTATTTTTCAAAAATCTAGACGATATGATTTCTCTTCATAAGCAAGAACTTGATGCTCTCAAACAAACGAAACAAGGATTCTTGCAAAAGATGTTCCCTAAAGAAGGAACGACCATACCAGAAACTCGATTCTTTGGATTCCACAAGCAGTGGGAGTTCAAAACATTAGGAGATGTATTAGATTCTATCTATAACGGTCAAACGCCATCAAGAAATAGAAACGACTTTTGGAATGGTGATATAAATTGGTTGACTAGTGGAGAATTAAATCGAGGATTAATAAATACTACTATAGAAAAAATAACGGAACTTGGACAAAGAAACTCAAATTTAAAAGTAGTACCAAAAAATACTTTAGTTATTGCAATTACAGGATTAGAAGCAGCAGGGACAAGAGGTAATTGTTCAATACTTGGAATGGAAACTACATTAAACCAGTCTTGTATGGCGCTGTTTCCTAAGAAAAACTTACTTGATACGACTTTTCTCTTTCAGTGGTATAGAAAAGTAGGTGAAAGTTACGGATTGAGATTTACTCAAGGTACAAAACAACAAAGCTATAATGCAGAAATTATAAAAAAATTGGAAATATGTTTACCAAGTATTGAAGAACAAATCAAAATCGGAGAGTTCTTTAAACAATTAGATGAGGTCATCGAACTCAAAGAAAAAGAAATCGAAGCTCTGAAGGAAACAAAGAAGGGCTTCCTTCAAAAGATGTTCGTATAATTTAATGAGACGAAAAGGGGAATCGTGGTGAAGGCGACACATAGTGATGAACTCGCGGTCGAACATCGACTGATCGAAGTGCTCGGGGAAGGGCACAACCAATGGAACTATCGACCGGATTTGAAATCGGAGGCCGACCTCTGGGACAACCTTCGTCATAAGATCACACGCAACAACTTATCAGAGATTGGCGAACATCCGATCACAGACAAGGAGTTCGATACCATCAAGACGGAGCTCCTCTCGAAGACACAGACGCCGTTCGACGCTGCACGTTGGTTGAAGGGAGAAAACGGTATCGCGCGAATCACCATTGAGCGGGAAGATGTGATGCTCGGCGCGATGTCGCTCATCCTCTACTCGAACCGTGACATCGGGGGCGGCATCTCGACGTATGAGGTCGTCCATCAGATTGCCAAGCAGAAGGTGGACGAGGACGGGCGTGACCGTCGTTTCGATGTGACCCTCCTCATCAACGGCCTCCCGATTGTCCAGATCGAGTTGAAGAAGGTGACGGCGAAGGACGGAGTTTATCAGGCGCACAACCAGATCAAGAAGTATGCGGAAGAGGGACTTTTCCGCAACAACATCTTCTCGACGCTTCAACTCTTCGTCATCTCGAACGAACAGACGACGCGCTACTTCGCGAACGTGCTCCCGAAGGACATGCATCGGAAGTTCGTCTTCAGCTGGCGCACGACCGAGAACCGGAAAGTCGATAATTTGTACGAGTTCGTGAAACAGATGTTGAACATTCCGGACGCGCACCGCTTGATTGCGAACTACACGATCGTCAGCGAGGACCAGGACAACAAGGCGCTCATGGTCCTCCATCCATATCAGATCCATGCCATCGAGGCTCTTTTTGCGTCGGCAGCGCGACATGAGTCGGGATTCGTCTGGCATGCGACCGGGTCCGGGAAGACCTTGACGAGCTTTGTCTCGACGAAACTCCTCGCGCGGAAGCCCGGGGTCGACCGGACCATCATGTTGATCGACCGGAAAGACCTCGACAGCCAGACGACGAGCGAGTTCACGAAGTTCGCCTCGGAGTTCAACACCGGCATCTCGTCGGGGAACGCTGCGGCCAACAGTCTGATCGTCGGGACGTCAAGCTCGAAGAAGCTGAGCGAGACGCTCCTGTCCGACAAGAACTCGAACACGGTCATCATCACGACGCGTCAGAAGCTCGAGGCGGCGCTCCGGATCGCACAGAAGCAGGAAGAGGAGAAGGGCACACATCGTTTCCAAAAACTCATCGGGCAACATATCGTCTTCGTCGTCGATGAGTGTCACCGGGCGCTTAGTGCGGAAGGGATGGAGGCCATCAAAGGCTTCTTCCCGAACTCAACCTGGTTCGGGTTCACCGGGACGCCGATCTTCAATGAGAACAAGAAGCAGGCACAGGGCCAGCTGGCTCGCACGACCCGTGACCAATATGGGGAGCTGCTCCATTCGTATACGATCAAGAACGCGCTCGAGGACGGGGCCGTGCTCGGTTTCCAGGTCGAGCATGAGGATACGATTGAACCGACCTCGCTGAACAACCGCATCTTCAGCATCCTCCGTCAGGACGAGAGGCATGCTGACCTTTCCGACAATGAGTTGAACGAGCTCATTGACCAGATGAACGCGATGGAGAAGGAGAAGCATATCCCGAATGACCTGTACGAGCGGGACGAGCATATCCAGAAGGTCATCCATAAGATGTTCCGCCCGGACAATGCCTACACGAAGTTCGACTTCAAGAACGGTCGCCCCCAGACGTCGGCGATTCTGACGACGAGTTCAATCGCGATGGCGAAACGCTATTATCAGGCCATCCAGACGATGAAGCAGGACCCGGACTGGATGACGAACGAGTTCGCGGGACACCCAATCCGGAAGGGACGCACCATCGAGGACTCGGACTTCCCACGTATCGCCATCACGTACTCGATGCAGGAGAACGAGGATAACTCGAAACAGGTCGAGGACGAGATGCGACAGGTCATCCGCGACTATAACGCATACTACGGAACGGCATGGTCGATCGAGGACATCGAACGCTACAACGGGGACATCAACAACCGTCTTGCACGTAAAAAGGCCGAGTTCAAGGAGTTCGGGAACCAGATCGATCTGGTCATCGTCGTCGACCGACTGCTCACCGGCTTCGATGCGCCGACAATCCAGACGCTCTTCGTTGACCGGAACCTGAGCTATGCGAACCTGATTCAGGCGTTCTCCCGGACGAACCGGACCTTCCCGGGTAAGACGAAAGGATTGATTGTCACGTTCCGGAAGCCGGCGCTCATGGAGAAGAACGTCCAGGATGCGACCCGCCTCTATTCGAACGAGAACGACGATTCGAGCCTCGTCTATCCGACTTATGAGGAGTCGAAGAAGCGATTCAAGAAAGCGCATAAGGAGCTGCTTGAATTGGCTGCCGAACCTGGTGAGATTGATGAACACTCGACTTTGGAGGAGCGAATCGAGTACGTCAAGGCATTCCAGGAGCTGAGCAACGCTTTCGAGGCACTCGTCACCTACGACGAGTATAACGATGACATGGAGAAATCGAAGACCCTCCAGGACCAAGTGAAGACGGTCGAGGATTTCGTCGGCAGTTACAATACGATCAAAGGCTCATTACTGGAAGAGCCTGACCCTGACGGTAGAGACCCGGACAACACGCCAGATTTCTCGGATATCGAGTTCTATGGGGACAATACCGCGAGGCTCTATGATGTCGACTCGAGCTATATCGACAAGTTACTCGGCACCTATTCGGCCAATAATGCCGACGTCCGTTCTGAGATTGAGAAGGCGCTCCAGAAGTTGAACAAGTCTGAGGTCGTCAAAGAAGTATACCGTTCGATTTTGAATGCGATTGATGGTGGCGAAATCGAAGAAGATGATATCTTCGCACTAAAGCGAAGCTACTTCACAGGTGCTTACGAAAAAGCCGTCCGTGATTTTGCTGAGACGTGGTTTGTGGAAGAGCGAGAACTATATGCCTCGGCGGTTCAATACAACATCGGCGCAGATCCGATTCCAAACATTGGCGGCATCATCAATAGTAAAGACTTCGCAAGTTATAAGGAAGCAAACCCCGAAGCTTTGCCATTAAAATATGGTCCGGCGATGAAACGAGAATGGCGATCCACATTAGATGAATCTGTCATCCCGCTCAGTCAAGAACTCAGATAAAGCAGAAATAGCCACGAAGCTAATTTGGATTTGTTTCGTGGCTATTTTTCAAATCTAGTCCTATAAATCGTGATTGACTTGGGACTTAACCAAGGAGGTTTGTACTTCATGAAATCTGTACAATTGATCAAGGTATTCATTGCTTCACCAGGAGATGTGAGTGAACAACGTGACGAAGTTGAAAGAATAATTTGGAATTGGAACAATGAACACACAGATGTAGCGAATGTTGTCTTGATGCCAATTCGTTGGGAAAACAATTCGATAGCTTCCTACGCTATTGATAAGGATGGTCAGGCGGTTATTAATGAGCAGATCCTTAAATCTAGTGATATTTTGATAGCTATATTTGGAAATCGTATAGGTACAAGGACTAAGAACAATAAATCTGGAACAGTTGAGGAAATTAATGTGTTTTATGAACATCATTCAAGAGGTATCGGTATTTTCTTCGTAGATTCCAAGACACCTGATGAATTGTTGGATGAACGAAAGATGGTCTTACTTTATAAAGAGTATCTTTCGAAACATGAAGGTGGCTTATATCAAACATATGATGAACGGAAAATTAGACATTTTATTAGTAAACAAGTACATGAGTTAATGGGTTCTTCCGTTGATAATAAAATAAGGGAATCTAATGATGAAAAAGAAAGTTCTCTTCAAAATATTTTTGATGATCTGATATTTGATCAAGATGAGCAGCTCTTTTTTATATTTACTGTAGAAAAGGAACTTCGGAATTTCGGGGCTAGATGGATGGCAAAAGAAACTTTAAAAGATGTTGAAGAATGGGAGCATCAATATAACTTACAGAATTATTTAAGTACTCGCTATGAGTCTGTATTGATAAAACTCGAACAACAAAAAATCTTGAGTGTTGCTGAGTATACAGAGCCAGGTAATCCAAGGCTCTACACTATAAATAATAAGAATTATTTAAATTTGAAAAAAACAATACGCAACAATCCTGATTCAGTACAGCAATTAAAATCTCATTTTGTAATTCAAAGCGATCCAATTGTACTGGATCCAGATTTACCATTTTGACTTTTCGTAATATCTTAATATAAAGGTGTGCGAGCGTGAAGAACTGAACTGAACCCCGAATGATACACTTTTTTTCAAGTGTCTATCATTCGGGGTTCAGTTCAAGGATCCAGATTCCAGATAATTGTTTATCGACAATTAAAATCTATTGAAGAAGGCGTCAATGAGCATGGAGGCTGCAATGTATTCAAAAAAGCCCGCTGGAAAACTTTCTTTTTCCAACAGGCCTTTCAGTCTGATTATGTGATGTTCTAACAAGCTTCTACATACTTATTGTTTCTGGTTATTTTACTTGCCACTCGGTGTGGAAGAAACCTTCTTTGTCTACACGCTGGTACGTATGGGCACCAAAGTAATCCCGCTGTGCCTGGATTAAATTGGCTGGCAATGTCTCAGAGCGATAGCTGTCATAGTAAGCCAATGCGCTTGAAAAAGCGGGCGCCGGAATTCCTTGCTGAATGGCCAGCGTCAGCACTTTTCGTAGAGAATGCTGATACTCCCCTATAATCTCCTGGAAATATGGATCAATTAATAAGTTAGGCAGTTCGGGATTGCCGTCAAATGCTTCTTTGATCTTTTGCAGGAATTGCGCCCGGATGATGCATCCTCCACGGAAGATCATGGCAACGTCCCCGTAAGGAATATTCCAGCCATACTCTTCAGATGCCGCACGCATTTGGGCAAAACCTTGGGCATACGAGCAAATCTTACTCATGTATAAGGCTTTGCGGATGGCTTCAATCATTTCTTGGGAGTCGCCTGCCTGTTTTTTCGGTTCAGGGCCTTGCAGAATTTTGCTTGCCGCGACCCGTTCTTCCTTGACCGAGGAAATAAACCTTGCGAAAACGGACTCTGTGACGATTGGAAGGGAAACACCTAAATCCAACGCGTTTTGGCTTGTCCATTTCCCAGTCCCTTTCTGTCCGGCCACATCCAAAATCTGATCAACAAGCGGCTTCCCGGTATCTTCATCCCGCTTGTTCAAAATATCGGCGGTAATTTCGACAAGGTAACTGTCAAGCTCCCCTTTGTTCCAATCCGAGAATATAGTGGACATTTCTAGGACAGAAAGGCCAAGCGCGTGTTTCATGATGAAATAGGCTTCGGATATCAATTGCATATCGCCGTATTCAATGCCATTATGAACCATTTTTACATAATGGCCAGCTCCATCAGGACCCATATAGGCACTGCAAGGAGTGTCATCTACTTTTGCCGAAATTGCTTCCAGAATAGGTTTGACTTGTTCATATGCTTCTTTCGGTCCACCGGGCATGATGGAAGGACCGTTGCGGGCACCTTCTTCTCCGCCGGAAATTCCGGCGCCTAGAAAGTGCAAGCCTGCTTCTTGTAATTTTGCTGTTCGCCTATTCGTGTCTTCAAAAAACGAATTTCCTCCGTCTAATAGAATGTCCCCTGATTGAAGGTGGGGAAGGAGGGATTCAATGACCGAATCCGTCGTGTCTCCAGATTTCACCATCAACAAGATTTTGCGGGGGGTTTCCAATGAAAGGACAAACTCTTCAACACTGTATGCTCCCAAAATCTTTTTTCCTTGTGCTTCTTTTTCAGCTAATTCGTCGATTCGGTCTGTCCAATAATCATAGACAGATACAGAATAACCTTTACTCTCCATGTTCAGGGCTAAGTTTTTTCCCATTACCCCTAAACCGATGACTCCAATTTGCTGCTTCATTGTATTTTCACCTCATCGTTTTGTGAGTTGCCAGACGGCAACAGCCGATTTTCCAGCTTTTCTCTTTCTTTTTCAAATCCTTCTTTGCCAAGCAATGCAAACATATTGGTTTTATATGCCTCTACTCCTGGTTGGTCAAATGGATTGACACCGAGTAAAGTGCCGCTGATCGCGCAGGCTTTTTCGAAGAAATAAATCATTTCGCCAAAGGTGAATTCATTGAGTTCGTCTAGCTCAATGACCAGATTCGGCACACCTCCATCGACATGAGCAAGGGAAGTTCCAAGTGCCGCTTTTTTGTTCACTTCATCCATTGTTTTTCCTGCTAAGAAGTTCAACCCATCCATATTGGCTGGATCTTCTTGTATGACAAGATCGAGGGAAGGTTTCTTCACTTGCAAAACTGTTTCAAAGAATAGACGGTGCCCTTCCTGCACATACTGCCCCATTGAATGTAAATCAGTGGAGAAATTGACAGAAGCGGGGAAGAGTCCTTTTTCATCTTTCCCTTCACTTTCCCCGAAAAGTTGTTTCCACCATTCTGCTGTAGAAAGCAGGCCAGGCTCGTAGCTTACAAACAGTTCAATCGATTTTCCTTTATTATAAAAAATATTCCTTACTGCAGCATATTGGTAGCTTTCGTTTGTAGCGAGTACGGGATTGTTGTATTTGTGGTAAGCAGCTTTTGCCCCCTGCATCACTTGGTCGATATTAAGCCCGGCTACAGCCATCGGAAGTAAACCGACTGGAGTCAAAACGGAGTATCGTCCTCCGATATTATCAGGAATGACAAATGTTTCGTATCCTTCTTCAACTGCAAGATTCCGAAGCGCACCTTTGCTCCGGTCGGTTGTGACATAAATTCGATTTCTAGCTTCTTCTTTTCCATACTTTTTTTCCAAAAGGGTACGGAAGATCCGGAAGGCTAAAGCGGGTTCAGTGGTTGTGCCGGACTTGGAGATCACATTGATGGAAATGTCTTTCCCTTCCAGTAGCTGAAGCAAATGTGTGATATAAGTTGGGCTAATGTTATGTCCAGCAAAATAAACTTCCGTATTCCCTTTAACTTGGTTATGGAATGTATGTGATAAGGCTTCTATTGCTGCCTTGGAGCCTAGATAAGAGCCGCCGATGCCAATCACAATCAGCGCATCTGACTGTTGCTGAATTCTTTCGGCAGCCAGTTTCACCTGGAGAAACTCTTCTTTATCATAGTTAATCGGCCAGTCGATCCACCCCAAGTAGTCAGAACCCGGTCCTGTCTGCTGGTGAAGTTGGTTATGCGCTTGTTTGACAAATTCGCTAATATTTTCAAACTCGCTATTCGTTATAAACGATAATACATTGGTGAAATCAAACGAAACGGGCATGCAATCTCTCTCCTTTTGAATGAACTATTTTTTACCACCACTTCGATTGATCCGTCAGCAATAACTCATTTGCCATTTCTGGACCTGTTGAACCGGCTGGATAAGAATATAAAGGCAATAACTCCTCTTGGTAAGCTTCTAATAGTGGTTGAATCCACTTCCATGATAGTTCCACTTCTCTCCAATCGGCAAAGAACGTTGAATCGCCGCGCAGTGCATCATAGAGCAGAAGTTCATATGCTTCCGGCTGATTTTCTGAGCTGGTTGAGAAATCAATCCAAACAGGTTTGTATCCAGTGCTGGATGGATCTTTTAAATTTACGCGCAACGAAATGCTTTCATTTGGACTAATTTCAAGAATCATTAAATTTGGAGAGCTTCCTAACTGTGTATTTAAATCCATCACCTTGTTCTCGAATTCAATGACAATTTGTGTCGACTTCTGATTCATCCGTTTCCCTGTTCGTATATAAAAGGGGATTCCATTCCATGAGGGGTGTTCGATAGAAAGGCGAGCTGCAAAAAAAGTATCATTCGTTGAGGAATCATTAACCCCCGGCTCCTCTTTGTAGCCAATGACGGGGTTGCCCTGAACCTCTCCCGGACCATACTGGCCGCGGACAACGCTTTGGTATGCTTTTTCTTTCCGGATGGGTTGGAGAGAGGCAATAATGTCTGTCTTTTTCACCCGGCCCTTATTTTTCATGAAGTTATCCGAAAGATAGACAGCTGTCATTGTGACCAACTGAAGAAGGTGGTTTTGAACCATATCCCGGATGGCTCCTGCCTTATCATAATAATCAGCCCGGTTTTCTACACCTACAGTCTCACTTGCTGTAATTTGGACATTTGAAATTTGTTTATGATTCAACAAAGATTCCAAGATCGGATTCGCCAAGATCAAGGTTCTTAGTTTTTGTACCATAGGTTTCCCTAGGTAGTGATCAATTCGGTAGATCTCCTCTTCACGGAACACGTTGCTCAAATTCTCATTTAATTTTCTGGCTGTTTTTAGGCTGTTTCCAAACGGTTTTTCAACAATGAGGCGTTTCCACCCGTTGTTTTGACTGATTCCGCTTTTACTAAGGTGGGACGTGATAATATCAATTAAGCTGGGGGCCACAGACAAGTAAAACAGCCGATTTTGAGGAATACCCAACTCGTTTTCCCTGTTTTCAATAAGTTCGCGCAGTTTGTAGTAAGACTCTTTTTCTGTCGCATCAAAGCTGCAATACCGAAATTTCTCTAAAAAAGCTGGCAAAGATGAAGCGTGAATGGACCTTCTGGAATATGCGTAAAGTGCTTTTTCCACTTTAGACTGAAATATTTCATCTGAACAATAGTTTCTCCCCAAACCAACGATCGAGATGGTTTCGGGTAACTTCCCGTCCAGGTATAGATTGTACAGAGCAGGAAATAACTTGCGTTGTGCTAAATCTCCTGTTGCTCCGAACAAGACAAATGTCATGTTTTGCAGGGGCCGTTCTTGTTTAAATTCAAATAAATCATTTTGAAAATTAAATTCTTCAAGCAGATTCTCGGTGTGCATATGTTAAAACCTCCTACTCTTAAAATCATGTGTCTCTGGCATGACTGATAATCGCAACAGGTTTTAATATAATGACTCAAAGTTTTTTATGTAAGTACGCACTTTATAAACATATACTTACAAAAAGTATACTGTAGCAAGGGAAAGAGGAGGAAATTCACCAGGGATCCGGTTCTTAAAAACTTATCTGATATACAAAATATCTCTATCATGAAATATTTTTTAGAAGTTAAGGAATTTAGGATTTTTTGAGGGAGAAATAACAAAGGTTAAATCCCATTATCGAAAGTAATCTATTGCAAAAAAGTTACAATAGCTCATTCGGATAAGAAACAAGTAATTGATTTTCAAACTGGATAAGTCGT
Organism: Exiguobacterium sp. s16; assembly: GCF_018618115.1. Lineage (NCBI taxonomy): Bacteria > Bacillati > Bacillota > Bacilli > Caryophanales > Exiguobacterium > Exiguobacterium sp. s16. The sequence continues at coordinate 70,526 of NZ_JACSLM010000010.1, forward strand.
GTTGAGTGTTTAGTGAAAAGGAAAAAGTAATTGGATTATCTTAAAGCGGTCTTAATAAAACTATAAAGTTAATCAGATACATTAAGAAATAAATGCATATATATGAAATTAAACAGATTACCATTGTGATAGCCGCCGACAGTATACTTTTTGTCAGTATGTGAAATTAAAGTGCGTACTTCACAACAATGCTTGTAGGTTTTACACTAAGTCAGAATCAAAAATACGACAACAAGGAGAATGACACATGAAATTACAATTAGCTTTAGACTTAGTAAACATTCCACAAGCAATCGAAGTGGTTAAAGAAGTAGAGGCGTTTATCGACATCGTTGAAATCGGAACGCCAGTCATCAATAAAGAAGGTCTTAAAGCTGTCGCAGAAATAAAAGCAGCTTTCCCTAACCTGGAAGTTCTTGCAGATGTGAAAATTATGGACGCTGCAGCTTATGAAGTATCAAATGCTGCTGCTGCAGGAGCAGATATTGTTACGATTCTTGCTCAGGCAGAAGACTCATCCATCAAGGGCGCAGTTGAAGAAGCGAAAAAACAAGGTAAGAAAATCCTGGTGGATATGATCGCCGTAAAAGATATCAAAACACGGGCCGCAGAGCTTGATGAACTTGGCGCGGATTATATCTGTGTCCACACAGGCTACGATCTGCAAGCGGAAGGGAAAGATTCGTTCGAAGATCTTCGTACAATCAAAAGCGTCGTAAAAAATGCCAAAACTGCTATTGCAGGCGGCATCAAACTGGAGACATTGCCGGAAGTCATTAAAGCACAACCGGATTTAATCATTGTCGGCGGTGGAATTACAAGCAAAGAGAACAAGGGCGCGGAAGCGGAAAAAATTCAAAAGATGATGAAAGAAAGTGTCACGGCGTAATATGAACACGGCGGGCTATACAGACGAAATACTGGCTGAATTGAAGCGGACCACTGCTCTCATTGATGATGAGGAAGCCGAAAAGGCAGTGGACGGCATCCTGCGTGCAAAGAAAATATTTGTGGCAGGCGGGGGCCGATCCGGCTTTATGGCTAAGGCATTTGTGATGCGTATGATGCACGTAGGCCTGGATGCGTATGTGGTTGGAGAAACGGTGACACCGAACCTGGAAGTCGATGATATTTTCATTGTCGGTTCTGGTTCCGGGGAGACCCAAAGCCTCGCAGCCATGACGAAGAAAGCCAAAAGCATCGGTGCAACCATAGTGGCTGTTACTACAAACCCTGAGTCTACAATAGGCAAACTGGCGGATATTCGAATTGAAATACCGGCACAAGCAAAAGGGGAGGGCACTAGTGGCAAATCGATTCAACCGATGGGATCATTGTTTGAACAGTCGCTTCTTGTGTTTTATGACGCGGTGATTTTGAGATTCATGGATAAAAAGGGACTCAAATCCGATGTCATGTATGGCAGACATGCGAATTTAGAATAGAACAACGAATAAGCTTGAGTTTAAGATTTTTTAAGCTCAAGCTTATTTCTAATTGTTTATCAAGCTTGAACTTTTTTGCACCAAAGTATTTTCATTGGACAACTGTATAAATGGCATGCGAAGGTGAAGGTATCATTGAAGACAATATTACTAATGGAGGGTTGGATTACATGAAAATGTATGATGTAACAGGGGCGATCTATGAAGGCATGACCGTTTACAAGGACAAACCGGAAAAACAGCCGAAAATCAATCAGCAGACAAACGGCTATGTTACGGAAACGCGGCTGGATCTGGATGTGCACACCGGAACGCATATCGATGCGCCGCTTCATATGAATGTGGATGGAGAGACATTCGAATCGCTTTCGCTGGACAGTCTTGTAGGGCCTTGTCAAGTTCTCGATTTGACGGCAGTAAAGAACGGAATTTCAAAAACGGACTTAGAAGGATTCAAGCTTCAAAAAGGAGATTTTATTTTATTAAAAACGAAAAACTCGTTTGAGGAAAAGTTTAATTTTGATTTTGTCTATCTGGCAAAAGATGGAGCAAGCTATCTTGCTGAGTTAGGGATTCGCGGGGTTGGAATAGATGCGCTTGGAATTGAAAGAAGCCAAGAAGGGCATCCGACGCATAAAACCTTATTTGCAAATGACATCATCATCATAGAGGGCCTGAGATTGAAGGAAGTGGAGCAAGGACAATACTTTATGGTTGCCGCGCCTTTGAAATTAGTAGGTACGGAGGCTTCACCTGCGCGAGTATTGTTGTTTGAAGGATTAAGTTGAATTTTTCTGTTTCAATCATTTTTCCATGAAAGATAAAACATAATTGTAAGGAGAGAGCCTATGTATAAATTGGTCGCGATCGATCTCGATGGGACATTGCTCACAGACGATTTAATGATTTCACCAAATACAGTAACCGCTATTAAAAAAGCGGTGGAAGCGGGGACAATTGTTACGATTGCTACGGGCCGCATGTTTTCCTCTGCGAAACTCATTGCCCTGCAGTTGGGTATAAATGTACCGCTCATCACTTATCAAGGTGCATTGATCAAGGATGTTAATGAAAAAGAAGTAATATATGAGCGCACTGTTCCTCCCGATATTGCACAAAAGTTAATCGAAATTTCTCGTGAGAAAAAATTACATCTACAAATATACCAAGATGATATTCTCTACAGTGCCGTAGAAAATGACAAGCTGATTGCTTATTCTGAAGCAGTTAAAGTGCCCTATCGGATAGAGCCCAATCTCATCAAGCTTGCCCAAAAAGGCGTGACAAAACTACTTTTTATCGAAGAACCAATCGTCCTCGATTACTTACAAAATGAATTGCAAACCTTATTCGGCAAGTATGCTCACATCGCAAAATCAAAAAAACACTACCTTGAAATCACCCATCCCGAGGCAAACAAAGGTAGTGCCCTATTATGCTTAGCGAAAAAACTTGGTATAGACCGTTCAGAAATAATCGGTATTGGTGACAACTATAATGACATCGAACTTATTGAGACAGCCGGTCTCGGTATAGCAATGGGAAATGCCGTAAAGGAAGTGAAAGCTATGGCTGATTATACGACCTTTACGAACAATGAAGAAGGGGTGCTTCACGTATTAGAAAAGTTTATTTTAGAGCCAGTGAATACTTCCAATTATATAGAAGAAAAAAATTCTGATTCGCTTCCGACGGCCTGATCAATTGAAGACCGTTTACTTGGAATCACTTGGATAGGACAGGCCGATTTCTTGGCGGACTTTATCCATTACGCACATGGTGGTATAGGAGTTTTCAAACGAATTAACAAGTGACTCCGTTTTCTTTTGGCTGATTAAATCGATAAACTCTTTCACTTCATAATACATAGCGGGCTGAGGTTGTCCTACTGTCACTGATTCAACAGTGCCATCGTTGTAATGAATGTCCACTTTTTCGGCTGAATGTATTTTATCAATCACCATAATTCCTTTTTCCCCTTGGATTTCGCTTGGTAAAGTGGAATTTGTGATTTTTGAATAAATGATAACCGCATCTTTGTCATCATATTTCAATAGGACACTTCCTTCGCCATCTATACCGCAATCCAGGATAAGACCTGTGGCCTTTATTTCTTTTGGTTCGCCGAACAGTAAAATGAGCGGGTATAAACAGTAGGTGCCCAGATCCATCAATGAACCGTTCGCAAAATTTGGATTAAATACATTTAATACTGTTCCTTTTTTGTATGCATCATAACGCGATGAGTACTGGCAATAGCTAGCAAAGTATCTGCGGATAGGGCCGATTTTGTGCAGATTATTTTGAATGGCCTTAAAGTTTGGAAGCAACGTAGATTTCATCGCTTCCATAAGCAGCACATTATGATCTTTCGCTTCTTGAATCATTTTCGCTGCTTCTGCTGCATTGGCAGCCATCGGTTTTTCACATAATACATGTTTGGAGTTTTTAAAAAACAAGACGACTTGGTCAGCATGGAATGAGTTGGGTGTGGCAATATAAACCGCATCGATTTCATCGCTGACTGCCATTTCTTCCAAGTCAGTAAAAATTTTAGTTATTCCTTATTGACTGGCAAATTCCTCTGCTCTTTCCAACGTTCGGGAATAAACGGCTGCTAATTTAAAATTCTCAATCTCTTTTGCCGCTTCAAGCAATCTTTCTGTAATCCAATTAGTACCCACTATGCCGATTCGTATCATTTTTTATCCTCTTTTCTGTTTTTATTGCATTATCGCCCACAATTGCAAAGACATTATTCCAATGCTAAAAAAATTTACTAACCATTCTATATCTAGTACAATTAGTAAGTTACATTAATTATAGTACTGACTTTTTTATCACATAGTATCGAAAAGTATACGATAGAAATATAACAAGGAAGGAAAGAAAATAGATGCCTAATTTAGGAGAGAAAGTTTTTAATTGTGAAAAAGAGCTGACACTTTCCATCATCGGAGGAAAGTGGAAAATGCTAGTGCTATGGCATTTAGGAAAAGAAGGAACTAAACGTTTTGGGGAATTAAAAAGTCTTATGCCAGGCATCACGCAACGGATGCTCGTGAATCAATTGCGTGAACTTGAAGATCATTTGATTGTCCACCGGGAAGTATACCCTGTGGTTCCGCCGAAAGTGGAGTACTCACTTACCGAACAAGGAAGAAGCCTTATTCCAATTCTTGATTCCATGTACGAATGGGGCAAAGAATACATCGAGCAAAACTTGGATCAGCAAATAGAAAACAACTAAGTTAGTAGGTATTTAAAAATAGCTGAATAAAATAAAGCGGATTTCAGTAAAATGAAATCCGCTCAGATTGTAGACAAAGTCACGTTTCAGGCGAACTGAAACGTGACTTTGTCGTTTTCGGGCCTTTAGGCGCTCTGCCCGCGCCCCTTTTCAGGCGGGCTGGGCGTTCTTCCATGCCCAGCCCGCCATCTTCTTGAGATTGAGGGCAGCAAAAGTAAGCATCGCCTGCAT